>CALWQJ010000096.1 GCA_944383645.1 uncultured Merdimonas sp. | reverse complement strand
TTGATGACACAGTAATCCGTGTAGCGAAGCGCCGGAGGGACCAGGGCGCGGAACCGGTCTCCCGATTCCGTCACCACGTCGATGGAGGTCCGGATGCCGCGGCTCTGGGCCTCTGCCAGAAGCCGCGCCATCTTCGTCCCGTACTCCCCGTCCGCCTGATCCAGGGCGTCCAGCAGCAGGATATAGCCCACATGCAGAAATTTCGCGTCGATCCTGTCCCAGTTGATAAAGCTTTCGTCGAAAAGGGCGTTCGCTCCCCGGTACTGGAAGAAGGTTCTGGCCTTCGTCCTGTTGTCGCTCATCACAGCCGTAAAGGAGGTGGTTCCCTTCCGTCCCAGAAGGCTTAAGTCAATATTCTCATGCCTTCCCAGCTGCTCCAGGATAAATTCCCCCTCCGCGTCCTCTCCGATGACGCCCAGGGCCGACAGAGGCAGCGTCTCGTCCAGCTTCGCCAGATCAGTAATGACGTTGCAGACCGCCCCTCCCACCGAACGGGTGATGCCGTCGGTGATCGTAGTCAGCTCGCTCTGCCTGGGCCACCGCTCGATGGGATAGGTGATGTCCACGATTAGATTTCCTGCCACGCAGATTCCTTTCCGCATACCGTTCCCTTCCTTACTGCTCGTTCTTTAACGCGTCGTCAAAAGCTACGTCGGATGCCGAGAAGTTGATCTGCTTGGTAAACTCGCAGGCCTCAGTTCCGCCGAAGACGCGCTCCATGCCGCTGTCCTCCCACTCGATGGAAAGGGGCCCTGTGTAGCCCTTCTGGTTCAGCACACGGATGATATTGTCGAAGTCCACGTCGCCGTGGCCCGGGGATACGAAGTTCCAGCCTCTCCTCTGATCGCCGAAGGTGATATGGGAGCCCAGGATGCCGTTTCTTCCGTTCAGATTCAGCTTGGCGTCCTTGATATGTACATGGTATACCCGATCCGCGAAATCAAAGAGGAACATGGCCGGATCCACACCCTGCCAGATGAGATGGCTGGGGTCGAAGTTGATGCCCAGGGTCGGCCGCCACTCGAAGGTATCCAGAAGCTTCTTAGTGCTCCAGTAGTCAAAGGCGATCTCGGTGGGATGCACCTCCAGGGCCAGCTTCACGCCGCACTTATCGTACTCGTCGAAAATCGGGGTCCACAGCTCCTTTACCTTCTGATATCCTGCTTCCACCATTTCCTCGGAGGTCTGCGGGAAGGAATACCAGAATTTCCAGATGGGGGAGCCCATGAAGAAGGTCACCACATCCACGCCCAGGTTCTTTGCCGCGTGGGCCATAACCTTCATTTCCTCAATGGCCCACTTCTGGATCTCCTCCGGCTTTCCTGCCAGAGCGGAGGGAGCGAAGCCGTCAAGCCGCGGATCATACGCCCACTGCAGGGAATCTGACACGCACTGTCCGGTCAGATGGGCGCTGATTGCCCAGCAGCCCAGGTCATATTTCTTAAGGATCGCGCGGATTTCCTCCGCGTAAGCAGGATCTGCCGCCATTTTTCTGGCGTCAAAATGAGCGTCCTTCGCAAGCTCCAGGCCCTCGTAGCCCATCTGCCTGGCGAGCTTACAGATCTCCTCCAGCGGCAGATCTCCCCACTGAATCGTAAAAAGCGTTACCGGTCTTGCCATAATCTCTCCTCCTTTTCGCCTATAATTCTACCCACACGTTTCCATTTTCGCTGCTCTTTAAGCAGGCCTCCACATATTTCAGGCCTGCCACGCCTTCCTCGATGGTCGGATAATCAATCAGATCCGGAGTAAAGCGGTCTTCCTTCTTTGCCAGCACGCAGGCGCCGAAGCTGTCGTAAAGATTGCCCATGGCTTCCAGCCAGCCTTCCGTATGTCCGGACGGCAGTCTTCCGTACTTCGCCGCGTCTGGCGTCACAGCCCCGTAGCCACGCTTGATGGTGCGGGCGATGCCGTCCTCCCGGATGAGCGTCACTTCCTCTGGCGTCTCCTGGAACCAGAGAAGGGTTCCCTTGGAGCCATAGATCCGAAGCCGCAGGCTGTTATCGCAGCCGATGGCAAACTGGCTGGTCCAGTTGATGCCGGTGGCTCCGCCCTCGTACTCTACCAGGATCTGATCGTTGTCGTCCAGCTTCCTTCCCGGAACGACCACGTCCATCTTCGCCAGCACTCTCTTGATTTTAAGCCCCGTCACGGTCGCCACCGCGTTCTCCACGTGGGTTCCCAGGTCGCCCAGGCAGTTGACTCTTCCGGACTGCGCCGGGTCGCAGCGCCATTCGCCCTGCTTGCCGCCCCAGTCGTTTTCATTGTAAAGCCAGCCCTGGGGATACTCGGCCATGACGGTGCGGATGGTTCCGATCTCGCCGTTCTTTACCAGATCCCGCATGTATTTCATAGTGACATGGCCCGTATAGGTATAAGTCACCATGAAAAGAAGGCCCTTCTCGTCGGCGATCTTCTTCAGCTCCTCCGCCTCTTCCGCCGTGGTCACCAGCGGCTTGTCACAGGCCACATGGATCCCCGCCTCCAGGAACGCCTTCGCGATCTCGTAGTGGGTGTTGTTCGGGGTCACGATCACCACGAAGTCAATGCCGTCCTCCCGCGCCGGCTCCGCAGCCGCCATCTCTTTATAGTTGGCGTAACAGCGCTCCGGATCAAGTCCCAGGGCTTTCCCCTGCTCCTTCGTCTTCTCCGGCGTTCTGGAAAAGCAGCCCGCCACAAGCTCCGCCGTGCCGTCCAGGCTGATCGCCTTTCTGTGGGCATCTCCGATAAAGGCGCCAGGTCCGCCCCCAACCATTCCGTATCTAAGCTTTGCCATACCCTTCTCTCCTTCCTTACCCTATTTTTGCTCTACTCCTATCTCAACCCCATCAAAAGCTCCATCACATACATTTCCAGCCCCTCGAAGTCCCGGTTCTCCACACACTTCTTCTGGAAATCATAATCAAAACGGTCTACCTTTTCCTCCAGAGCCTTGAAGATCTTCAGGCTGTTCTCCAGATGCTTGTAGCTGTCTCCGTCCGTGGTGGTACGCATGGCCTTCACGTCCAGGCCCACATACTCGCCGTGCTCTCCATAGCCGTTCTCCTTGAGTACCTTTACCTGGTTGAAGGCCGCCCGCAGGTTCTCCACGCCAAAGCTCTTGTCCTGATCGTATTTGAGGCCGTTCTGGTCGTTGAGATGTACCGTCATCAGCTTGCCCATAGCCAGGGCGAAGCCGATCTCGTGGGCCGGATCCAGGCCTGCCAGAGTCGCGTGGGCGCTCTCCAGGTTGCCGCCTACACGGGAGGGATCGATGGTCGCTGCGGACACTGCCATCACATGTCCCATGGTTCCGCAGATGCTGCGGTCGATGGGCTCGTTGGGCTTGGGCTCGATACACACGCGGATGGTCTTGTCATACTCCAGCATCTTATTGATGGCTTCAACCAGCATCTTCGTCGCCCATACCGGGGATTTGGACTCCGCGCAGAGGGTTCCCTCCCGGGCCAGCCAGAGCACGATCAGATCGCAGCCCAGCTCTCTGGCGATATCGATGGAGCGGTAAGCTCTCCACATGGCGTACTCTCTGTCCTCCGCCCGGGTGCTCATAAAGCCTCCGTCAATCGTATGGGGATCCATCCAGAGACGGGGCGCCACGAACTCCGCAGCCAGGCCGTACTTGTCCAGCAGAGCCTTCATCTCTCTGGCCTTTTCCTTGATCTCCTCTTCCGTGTAATCGTTGATGTTCGGGACAGCGTCGTCATCGTGGAACTGCACCGCAGAAAATCCCAGCTCGGCAAACTTTTTAAATTTTTCCTCAATCGGGATATCCTTCCTGGTTTCCGGACCGTAGGAATCTGCTCCGGGATGTACGTTCCAGGGACCTACGGAAAATTTAAACTGTGACATGCGCTTTACCTCCTTTTTATTTCTTCCATCCCCGGCTCCAGGGCTTCCGCTATCGAAAACACCGCGAAAAAGCTGGATTCTGCAGGGATAAAAATGCTCACGCTTTCTGTCGTCTGTAATTAAAATATAGTATGAACTTTAAAAAACCGCATTGCTTATCTTAACATTTTCCACAGATTAATTTGCTGTCCCCGGAAAAATCATTCGCGGAAAAACGCAAAAATGCCTGCCAGACAGAAGATGCAGCCGCTTTTGCTTCTTCTGCCTGGCAGGCGCCGTATTTTCTTATTTCCTATATCTGCTTTGCGTCACGCTTTATCAGCCATACCTCTTTTCCGCTATCTTCAAAAGCTCCAGACTGTCCTCCACGGAGCAGAAGGTCTGGGTATTGATGACATCCTCCTCTTTCCTTTCCCGGGAAGGGCAGATTTCATGGCTGTTCCTGTATTCCATCGGCGTATAGCCAAGCTGGGCTTTGTATACCTTGTTCAGATAGCGGTAATCCGAAAATCCGCATTCCATGCAGATCTCCGTAATACTGCGGTTCGTCTGCTCCACCATCTTCCTCGCCCGCTCGAACCGCCGGAGGGCGATATATTCCTGAAAGGACAGACCCAGCATGTCCCGGAAAAAATGCGACAGGTACGAGACCGAAAGCCCTTCCAGCTCCGAGATATCCGATAAAAGCAGCTTCTCCGTATAATGGTTTTCCACATAATCCATAATCCGGCTCATGCGTTTGCCCTTCGTATAGCGTTCCGAGCGTTCCTTTTCCGAAATCAGTCTCCAGGGCTGGCAGCGGAGCAGCTCTCCGAAAAATTCCGAGAGGTAACCCATGCAGAAGAATTCATAGCCCGTCTCTTTTTTCAGATAGGTGGAAGCCAGCTTGAGAATCAGAGCCTGCATCTTCCGCAGAAGCTCCTCGTCCTCCGCAGCCACCCGGATCCCCTCAAACTGCAGGCGTGAAATTTCAGAATATATTTTTTTATAAAAACCGGAAGCCACCTGGACAGACAGGATCAGGGAATTCTCTGTCAAAGCATGAATCTCGTGGGTCTGCCGTGGGTTGAAAAGAATCAGGCTTCCCCTTTCGAAATCCTGTTTTTCCCCATTCGTATAAATTGTCACAGTTCCCGACAGAATCATGCAGATCTCAAATTCCCGGTGCATATGGGGACAGCGATAGGTCATCTCCACCAGAAAAATATTCAGATCCTCGATCTGGGAATGCTCTATGATCTCGTACTCTTCTTTCACCTTCTGCCCTCCTCCCTGGATTTTAAAAGGCGCCTGCCCTGTGGAAAATCCCCCGGCAGCCGCCTTCTTCTTTCTTTCCTTTACCGTTTTCTCACCCTTATTCGCCCAGATAAGCCTTCTTCACCTGGTCGTTATTCAGCAGATCCTTCGCGTCGCCCTCCAGCACGATACGTCCCGTCTCCAGAACATAGCCGCGGTCCGCGATAGACAGAGCCTTCTTCGCGTTCTGCTCCACCAAAAGCACCGTCGTTCCGCTCTGGCTGACCTCCTGAATAATATCGAAAATCTCATTTACAAAGATGGGAGAAAGTCCCATGGAAGGCTCGTCCATCAGAATGATCTTCGGGTGGGACATCAAAGCCCGGCCCATGGCCAGCATCTGCTGCTCGCCGCCGGAAAGGGTTCCGGCGATCTGGTTCTTTCTCTCCTCCAGACGGGGGAAGCGCTTGTACACACGGATCAGCGTCTCCTCAATCTCTTCCTTGTCCTTTCTCGTAAAGGCGCCCAGCTTCAGGTTGTCCAGCACGGAAAGCTGCGCGAACACCCGGCGTCCCTCCGGCACATGGGCCATACCCATGGACACAATCTTGTGGGCCGGCACACGGGTGATATCCTGGCCCTCAAACAGAATCTGGCCCTTTTTCGGGGAGACCAGTCCGGTAATGGTCTGCAGCGTCGTGGTCTTTCCAGCTCCGTTCGCCCCGATAAGAGCGATGACCTCGCCTTCATTTACCTCGAAGGAGATGCCCTTGATAGCCTGAATCACGCCGTAAAATACTTCTATATCCTTGACTTCCAGCATTGCCATAGCGATTCGTTCCTCCTATTCTCCAAGGTAAGCCGCGATGACCTTCGGGTCGTTTAAGACAGCCGCGGTCTCGCCCTCTGCCAGTATCTGTCCGAAATTCAGCACCGTCAGGCGCTCGCAGATGCCGGACACCAGCTTCATGTCATGCTCAATCAGAAGAATGGTCATATGGAACTCATCCCGCACAAAACGGATGGTCTTCATCAGCTCCTGGGTCTCGTTGGGGTTCATACCCGCCGCCGGCTCATCCAGAAGCAGAAGCTTCGGATCCGTCGCCAGGGCTCTCGCGATCTCCAGCTTTCTCTGCTGGCCATAGGGCAGGTTGGACGCCTTGTAATCCGCTTCCTGATCGAGGCCGAACACCTTCAAAAGCTCCATGGCCCGCTCGTTCATCTCTTTCTCTACCTTATAATATTTCGGCAGACGTAAAATGCCCGTAAGCGTAGAGTAGGGATGATGGTTGTGCAGTCCCACCTTTACATTGTCCAGCACGGAAAGCTCGCTGAACAGACGGATATTCTGAAAGGTACGGGCAATGCCGTGCCTGTTGATCTCTATGGTTTTCTTTCCGGTAATATTCTCCCCGTCCAGCATGATATAGCCGTCCGTGGGCTTGTATACTCCTGTCAGCAGGTTGAAAATCGTGGTCTTTCCAGCTCCGTTGGGTCCGATCAGGCCGTACAGCTCCCCCTGCTCTATGGTCAGATTGAAATCATCCACGGCGCGCAGACCTCCGAAGGAGATTCCAAGATTTTTTACTTCCAGCAATGCCATCTTCCTACGCCTCCTTCGTCTTCCTGTGCTTAAAGAACAGCTTGATGCGCTCCTGAATCTCCTGTCCTCCCGGGCTGGAGGTAAAGATCATCGTCGCAATCAGAATGACCGCGTAAATCAGCATACGGTAATCGTTCAGGGAACGTAAGAGCTCCGGCAGAAGGGTCAGCACCACGGCCGCAATCACGGAGCCGCGGATATTTCCGATACCTCCCAGCACTACGAATACCAGGATCGTGATGGACATGTTATAGCCGAAGTTCTTGGGCTGCGCCTGCAGAGTGGACAGGTTGTGGGCGTAAAGCACGCCTGCTGTGCCAGCCAGAGCCGCAGATACGGAAAAGGCCAGGAGCTTATACTTCGTCACATTGATTCCCACAGACTCCGCCGCGATGCGGTTGTCGCGGATCGCCATGACCGCCCGTCCGGTCCGGGAATTGATCAGGTTCATCACGATAAACAGCGTCACCAGAATCAGAATCACGCCGATCAGGAAAGTAGAATCATTGGGCGTGCCCGTAATTCCCTGGGGTCCCTTGATGATGACGTCTCCGCCCTGCTCCAGTCCCAGAGAAATGCTGTCCTTGGTAGACACATGGAAACCGCGGCTGTCGCGTCCCAGGTAAACCACATTCACTACGTTTTTGATAATCTCTCCAAAGGCCAGCGTCACAATGGCCAGATAGTCGCCCTTCAGGCGCAGAACCGGGATGCCGATCAGGATTCCGAACAGAGCCGCGCATACGGTTCCTATTAGAATCGCCAGGAAAAAGCGGATTCCGGACACTGGAATCGCCGTCTCCATACAGCGGGAGAAAAACGCGCTGGTAAAAGCGCCCACGCACATGAAGCCCGCGTGTCCCAGGCTCAGCTCACCGGAGATACCTACCGTCAGGTTCAGAGATACCGCCAGGATCACATACATGCAAAGCGGAACCAGAAGTCCCTCCAGAAGGCTGGATACCATGCCCGCTCTTAAGAAAATCTCTACTATAATATAAGCCGCAACCACCATTCCATAGGTAATGAGATTGCTCCTTGTCGTCTTGCTTAAACTCCGTGTCTTCGTCTTCATGCCGCCCACCTACACTTTCTCCTGAATCTGCCTGCCGAGAAGTCCAGTAGGCTTCACCAGCAGCACGATAATCAGAACGGCAAACACAATCGCGTCCGCCAGCTGGGAAGAAATGTACGCTTTTCCCAGAATCTCGATAACGCCCAGCAGAATACCGCCGATAAAGGCGCCCGGTATGGAACCGATGCCGCCGAATACAGCCGCCACAAAGGCCTTGATGCCAGGCATGGAACCCGTGTAGGGTGTCAGGGACGGATAGGAAGAGCAGAGCAGCACGCCTGCGATGGCCGCCAGCGCGGATCCGATGGCAAAGGTCAGGGCAATGGTGGAATTCACATTCACGCCCATGAGCTGCGCGGCGCCGCTGTCCTCAGACACAGCCAGCATGGCCCGTCCGGATTTGGAATATTTCATAAAGGTCATCAGCCCGATCATGATGATAATACAGGCAATGACGGTCACAATGGTCTCTCCGGAGATCACCAGAGAGCCGTCCATCAGGCTGATGGGCTCTATCGCCACGACAGAGGTGAAGGATTTTGTATTGGCTCCGTAAATCAGAAGAGCTACGTTCTGCAGGAAATAGCTGACTCCGATAGCCGTAATCAGAACCGCCAGCTTGGAAGCCTTGCGCAGGGGCTTGTAGGCGATACGCTCAATCGCCATACCCAGCAGGGTGCAGGCTACCACTGAGATCAGAACGCCGACCACGGGCGGAAGTCCCGCGCCGCTGACTGTGGAAAACACCACAAAGGCTCCGATCATAATGACATCTCCATGCGCGAAGTTCAGCATCTTCGCAATACCGTATACCATGGTGTACCCCAGGGCTATGATTGCATACACGCTTCCCAGGCTGATTCCATTCACCAGGTAGGATATAAATCCTATCATACATAACACCTCTTTATCTTTTTAGTCTGTGCCGGCCCATATCATTCTGTCAAAAAGGAACTGCCGGCGCATAAAGCAACAATTTGCACTCTATTATAGCACAGAACTAAAGCCTGCACAAGCAAAATCAAAGCCCAGATCCCTCATTTCTGAATCAGGACTGTGAAGCAGTCACCCCACCCACATGCGCACATCGCCTTTATAAAAACAGAGGGAGCCCCAAGGGTTCCCTCTGTCGGGTAAGTATTTTTATTTTCCGCGAATTACAGCTCTGTGTACTCTCCGCCGGATACCTGTACTACCAGGGGAGCCTTGTTCGGCTCGCCATCGGTCCAGGTGATGCTCTTTCCGGTAACTCCGTCATAGGTTACGGAAGACATCGCGCCCATCATAGCGTCGCACAGATCGGATACGCTCATATCCGGGGTAGCGCCGGCAGCCTCGATGGCAGCCTTCACTACGTATACGGAATCGTAAGCGTCTGCCGCGAACTGGTTCGGGGTCTCGCCGTAAGCTTCCTCATACTTGGTTACGAAGTTCTGAACCATCTCATCCTCAGACTTGGCAACGAAGGGAGCCAGGAAGGTCAGGCCTTCAGCCAGAGCCACGTCGAAATTCTCTACGCCCAGGATGCCGTCCATACCGTCGCAGCCGAAGAAGGTCGGCTCGTAGCCCTGCTTGTCGCACTCAGCCAGTACCAGAGAAGCCTCTGTATAGTAGAAGGGCATGAACAGGAGATCTGCTCCCGCTTCCTTGGACTTCTGTACCTGTACGGAGAAGTCCGTCTTGCTGTCAGCCGTGAAGGCCTCTACAGACACAACCTCGAAGGGCTGGTTTGCAGCCTCAGCGGCAAACGCCTCGTAGATACCGGTGGAATATACGTCGGAGCTGTCATAGATTACAGCAACCTTGGTCGCCATTCCGTTCTCGCCGATGTACTTCGCGGACTCTGTACCCTGCGTCGGGTCAGAGAAGCACATACGAAGCGCATTCGGATACTGTACGCACTCTACCGCAGTTCCGGACGGTGTAATCTGGAACATATTGTCATTGCGGGTCTCCTCAGCTACTGCGATACAGGGAGCGCTGGTAACGGCTCCCACCAGTACCTGCATACCCCAGTCCTTCAGAGTATTGTACGCATTGATAGCCTTCTCGGAGTCACCCTCGTCATCCTGGAAGTTATAATCGATCTGGTATCCGTTGATTCCGCCTGCAGCGTTGATCTCGTCAACAGCGATCTGAATACCATTCTGTACAGCGGTTCCGTAGATAGCGGTTCCTCCGGTAATCGGTCCGATTCCGCCAATCTTGAACGCCTCGCCGCCTTCAGAATCAGCAGCTTCGGTCTCTTCCGTCGTGGTGCTCTCTTCTGCCGCGCTGTCTGTGGACGCGCTGTCGCCGTTTCCGCCGCATGCAGCCAGAGAAAGAGTCATCGCGCCAACCAGCAGTAAGCTTAATGCCTTTTTCATAATAGTTTCCTCCTTGTAAAAAATTGATATATTTCTATATCGTTCTCTATCTTACCTCTGCCAAAATAAATTTGTCAATTCCTTTTTGCAAAAAAATATGAATGTCCGTACAGCACGGCCACAGACCGGGGCTTCAGGCAGATCCGTTCACCTGTCAAAGACTTTCCCTCCGGATAAATCTCCCCGGCCTCCCCCGCTCCGGTGCAGACGGCCATCCGCCAGGCGTATCCCTCCGGCAGGGCGGGAGCGGAAAGCCAGACCTCCTCCCACCAGGGATTGACCGCCAGCAGCACCAAATCGTCGCAGCCCCGGGCCGCGTCATAGCCCGCGTACATTACGCTGAAGGCTTTTGTATCGGAATTCAGCTGCCCGTCCCAGGCGTTTTCCTTATGGCAGCTGATGGGCGGAAAGCCGCACATGGCGCCCGGAAGCTCCCGCGTGACTGCCGGATGGCCCTTCCGGAAGGCGATCAGAAAGCGGAAGAATTCATAGAGCTCCTGATTTTTCTCCATAAGGCTCCAGTCCAGCCAGGAAATCTCGTTGTCCTGGCAGTAGGCGTTGTTATTGCCGTACTGGGTATTTCCGAACTCGTCCCCGGCCAGGAACATAGGCGTGCCCCGGCTGCACATCAGCACCGCGCAGGCATTCTTCATCAGACGCAGGCGCAGGCGCTTCACCTCCGGATCGTCCGTCTCCCCTTCCGCCCCGCAGTTCCAGCTGCGGTTGTCGTTCGCGCCGTCCGTGTTGTTCCAGCCATTGGCCTCGTTGTGCTTCTCATTGTAGCTGTAAAGATCCCGCAGGGTAAAGCCGTCGTGGCAGGTCAGGAAATTCACCGAGGAATTGTAGCCGCTGTAGCCTCCCGTCCCGGCGCC
>CALWQJ010000095.1 GCA_944383645.1 uncultured Merdimonas sp. | reverse complement strand
GCTGGAAAAGAGACTTGAACTCTCGACCCCTTCATTACGAGTGAAGTGCTCTACCGACTGAGCTATTCCAGCTTGCTGTCATCAGCATTTGATATTATACTAGATAAAAATGAATTTGTAAAGAGGAAATTTTGATTAATCTCAAATTTCTATAAGCAATTTCTATAAGTCCAGCTTCTAGCTTACCGTGATCTGGCACATCTTCATGGCCTCCAGGGCATTCTCATGGCTCTGGGGAGATACCCCCGCGCAGAGGGAGGCGGTGACGCTGACGGGAAGCTCCGGGAAGAAGGCTTTCACCAGCAAGGCGTTGGAGATGACGCAGATATCCGTGCAGACGCCGATGAGCTCTGCAGATTCCGGTCCCTCCGGATAATGTTCCTCCAGATAGGCTGGCAGTTCCTTACAGCCAAAGGTCAGCTTGTCGAAGACGGGAGCGTTCCTTTCCTGGCGCAGCTTTTCCAGCTCCGGGGCCAGCTCCCAGCCGGGAGTGCCCTTGATGCAGTGGAGAACCGGCAGATTCTTTCCTTCCTGCGTTTCCATATAATTGTCAAAATGTGTATCCCGCGTAAAGATAACGTCGCCGTCGAACGACCTCACCCTTTCGATGACGGCGGGAAGAATACTTTGCGCCTCCTTTGTGCCGAGCGCCCCGTCGATAAAATCATTTTGCATATCGATGACAAGCAGCAGCTTTTTCATAGTCAGTCCCTCCCTGGTCTTTGTGATACAGCTTCTGGTTCATGCTGTTTCCAGATTATTTCAGGTCCAGCTCCACCGGGCAGTGGTCCGAGCCGAAAATTTCGGTGTGGATCTTTGCGTCCTCCAGCCGGTCCTTCAGACGTTCTGAGACAATAAAGTAGTCGATGCGCCAGCCCGCGTTCTTTTCTCGTGCTTTGAAGCGGTAGGACCACCAGGAATAGATGCCTTCTGCGTCCGGATAGAAATAACGGAAGGTGTCGATAAAGCCGGATTCCAGCACATGGGTCATTTTTGCCCGTTCTTCGTCTGTGAAGCCGGCGTTTTTCCGGTTGGTCTTCGGATTCTTCAGGTCGATTTCCTGATGAGCCACGTTCAGGTCGCCGCACCAGATGACCGGCTTCTTCTCGTCCAGGGACTGGACATAAGCGAGAAAATCATCCTCCCATTTCATCCGGTAGTCCAGCCGCTTCAGCCCGTCCTGAGAGTTAGGTGTGTAGACGGTGATGAAGTAGAAATCGGGATATTCCAGGGTGATGACGCGGCCCTCGTGGTCGTGCTCCTCGACGCCGATTCCAAGGGAGACCGACAGAGGCTCGGCCTTGGTGAAAATGGCGGTCCCGCTGTACCCCTTTTTCTCCGCGTAGTTCCAGTACTGGTGGTAGCCTGGAAGCTCCAGGTCGATCTGACCTGCCTGCAGCTTCGTCTCCTGCAGGCAGAAGATATCCGCGTCCAGCTTCTGGAAATCCTCCATAAAATTTTTACCCATACAGGCCCGGAGGCCGTTCACGTTCCAGGAAATGAATTTCATAGCTTCCCCTCTCCTGCCGCCTTGCTGCGAAAGTGTGTCTGGGAATACAGAGAAAGGCGGCTTGATTTTTACTTGTGTTTTCCATATAATAAGTGTATTATAATAAGTCCAAAAAGGAAAGTAAAGGCTTTTTAAGGAAGATAAAGAGGAGATGTGATTATGGAAAAACTGCTGGATCAGATTACCGAGGCGGTGTCCGGTGCCTTTGAGGCGGCCGGCTATGACAGGGAATATGGAAAGGCAACGCTGTCCAACCGCCCGGATCTGTGCGAATACCAGTGCAACGGGGCTATGGCAGGCGCGAAGAAGTACCACTGCGCGCCTATCCAGATCGCCTCAAAGGTGGCGGAGAAGCTTTCGGAAAACGCGATGTTTTCTGAGGTGAACGCGGTGAATCCGGGCTTTCTGAACCTGAAACTGTCGCCGGATTTCGTCCGGGACTACCTGCAGGAGATGCAGGAGGATGAGCGTCTGGGCTGTGAGAAGACGGAGCATCCGAAGACGATCATCATCGATTACGGCGGACCGAATGTGGCCAAGCCCCTCCATGTGGGCCATCTGCGCTCCGCGATCATCGGGGAGAGCGTAAAGCGCCTGGGCCGTTTCGCGGGCCATAAAGTGATCGGCGACATCCATCTGGGCGACTGGGGCCTGCAGATGGGACTGATTATCACGGAGCTGAAGCGCCGGAAACCGGAGCTTCCCTATTTTGACGAAAATTATACGGGGGAATATCCCAAGGAAGCCCCCTTTACCATCTCTGAGCTGGAGGAGATCTATCCGGCGGCCAGCGCCCGCTCCAAGGAGGACGAGGCCTACAAGGAAGAGGCCATGCACGCCACCTATCTGGTGCAGCACGGGCACAGAGGCTATCAGGCTGTCCTGCAGCACATCCTGAACGTGTCTGTGACGGACTTAAAGCGCAATTACGCGAACCTGAATGTGGATTTCGATCTGTGGAAGGGCGAGTCCGACGCCCAGCCCTACATTCCCGACATGGTGGAGCGGCTGAAAAAGGAGGGCTACGCATACGAGAGCAACGGCGCTCTGGTGGTGGACGTAAAGGAAGAGACGGATACGAAGGAGGTTCCTCCCTGCATGATTCTGAAATCGGACGGGGCCTCTCTTTACACGACGACGGATCTGGCGACGCTGGTGGAGCGCCGGAAGCTTTACGATCCGGACGAGGTCATCTATGTGGTGGATAAGCGCCAGGAGATGCACTTTGTCCAGGTGTTCCGCTGCGCGAAGAAGACGGGAATCGTAAAGCCGGAGACAGAGCTTCGGTTCCTGGGCTTTGGCACCATGAACGGCAAGGACGGCAAGCCCTTCAAGACCCGTGAGGGCGGCGTCATGCGTCTGGAATACCTGATTTCTGATATTGACGAGCAGATGTACCAGAAGATCGCGGAGAATCCGGAGATTTCGCCGGAGGAGGCAAAGGAGACCGCGAAGATCGTGGGCCTGTCCGCCATCAAGTACGGCGACCTGTCCAATCAGGCGTCCAAGGATTATGTGTTTGATATCGACCGGTTTACCTCCTTTGAGGGAAATACAGGTCCTTACATTCTGTATACTATCGTCCGCATCAAGTCCATCCTGAATAAATATCAGGGACAGGGCGGCGCCCTGGACGCGGGCCGGATCCCGGCGGCGGAGAATGAAAGCCAGAAGGCGCTGGAGCTGATGCTGGCCCGGTTCAACGGAGTCCTGGAGAACGCCTTTGAGGAGCTTGCTCCCCACAAGGTCTGCGCCTATATCTATGAGCTGGCGAACTGCTTTAACAAATTTTATCATGAGACGAAGATTCTCGGAGAAGAGAATGAGGAAAAGAGGGCGAATCTGATCTCGCTTCTGGTGCTGACCAAGAAGGTGCTGGAGCTGTGCATCGATGTGCTTGGGTTCGAGGCGCCCTCGCGGATGTGAGGCGGCTTTTTGCATCCTGTGTCTGTCCCTTCCCGAGACAATGTACGCCCGGCCCGGACCCCTTAAGGGATCCGGGCCGGGCGTACATTGTCCGTGAAGAGGCCAGAGCACATGGATTGCAAAAAGCCTTCGTATGTTCGCAGGCGGAAGGTGATCGCGGGCCGTCTATGGCGGAAGGCATCACAGGGGATGCGGATAGAGGCGGGCCAATGATGGCGGAAGGCATCGCGGGGCACAGGCGTTCCTTGGGCCCTGGTTATTGGGAGCTGCCGGCTTTCTGGATGGCGCGGAACCTCCGGGCGGGCCGGTAATACAGGAGGGCGGCGAACATGGCCAGGGCTGTGGCGGCAAGGCTGACGGGATAGACGGTCATGATCGTGCGGAAGGTGGGATCCTGCGGGAAGACCAGCTGGATCCAGGCGATGCGGATGCCGCAGATGCAGAGCGTCGTGAGCGCCGCGGGCACCAGCGAGATGCCAAAACCCCTGAGATATCCGGAGGTCACTTCATAGAGCAGGCTGAAGATATGCGCGGTCACGATCAGCATCAGCCGGATGTAGCCCGTCTCCACGACTTCGGGGTCGCTGTTGAAGATGGAGAGCAGGGGCTTTCCCCAGAAGAGGATGGCCCCGATGGCCAGGCTCAGGATAAAGACGCCCTCTCCCAGGCAGAGGGCCAGGGTTTTCCTGCAGCGTTTTATCTGCCAGGCTCCGAAGTTCTGTCCCACAAAGGTGGTGCAGGCCTGGCTGAAGGAGTTGAGGATATCGTAGGTGAAGATTTCGATATTGTAGGCTGCGCTGGAGGCTGCCATTACGACGGTTCCCAGGCTGTTGATGGCGGACTGGATTACGATGTTGGCGGCGGAAAACACAGCGCTCTGGATTCCGGCCGGCAGGCCGATCTGAAGGATCCGTTTCAGAATCGAGAGATCGATTTTCAGCCTGTGAGGCTCCACACGGATTTCCAGGGACGTGGTCCGCAGCCTGCGGTACAGGATCAGGGAGCTGACTGCGTTGGAGACGACGGTGGCGATGGCGACCCCGTTTACCGTCATGTGCAGGACGATCACGAAAAACAGGTTCAGGATCACGTTCAGGACGCCGGACGCCGCCAGCGCCGCCAGGGGGATTTTGGTTTCGCCCACGCTTCGGAAGATGGCAGACTCGAAGTTGTAAAGGAGGATGACGGGCATCCCTAAAAGGTAGATGCGCAGGTATAACAGCGCCAGCGGGAAGACGTCCTCCGGCACCTGGAGCGCGGCCAGCAGCGGGGCCGCGATGAGCTCGCCAAAGACTGTGACGGCCGCGCCGCCAAGCAGAGACGCCAGGATGGAGGTGTGGACGGCTTTTTCCACAGAGGCCCTGTCCCCATGCCCGATAGCATGGGCGATCACCACGTTGGTGCCCAGGGCGATTCCGATGAACAGATTTACAATCAGGCTGATGATGGAGCTGTTGGAGCCTACGGCCGCTACGGCGAGGGTGCGATCCGCCCCGGTGAAATTGCCGACGACCGCCACGTCGGAGGCGTTGAACAGCTGCTCCAGAATGGCTGTCGCGGCCACGGGCAGGGCGAACTGCGGGATTTTATTCCAGATAGAACCGTGAAGCATGTCCAGCTTGCGCTGGCTGGTTTGGGTACTCAATGCAAAAACCTCTTTTCTTTTGTTGTTTTCCGGTGTACAGTATAAGACGAATGATTGAGTTTTTCAACTGTTCAAAATAAAATTGGTGGAGGATCATTACGATTCACAGCCTCCCCACCCACATGCGCACTCGTCGCCTCTTCGAGGCTCCAGTCCCGCTCCTTACGGAGCTAAGACTGCTTATGTGGGTGGGGTGACTGCTTCACAGTCCTGATTCAGATATAGCAGCAGATGCTTACTTGCAAGCACGACACATCTGCTGCTATATCTGAATCGGCTGTGAATAGTAACGGAGGATCAGGATGACGCGGAAAAGGATATGCGGTTACTGCGGGAAGCCCCTTGAGGGGGCGGGATATCCCGGAATCAAGGAGAAGGAAATGTGCTACTGTTCGCCGGAATGCCGGAAGAAGCATGAGGCGGCGCTTGTTAAGATAAGGAAAAATCTGAAGTGGTTTGCGGCCGGGATCGCGGCGTCTGTCCTGCTGGTGCTGCACAGCGCGTTTGCGGGCGCGGCGGCAGGCGGGGAGGGGACTCCGCTTTCCGGCGGTATCGGGATGTCTCTTTTGGGGATTACGCTGCTTCTATTTCCTTACTGCACCCCGGAGACCTACGCGATGTTTGGCTATGTGAGGACGACGAGGCTGGGAAGGGGAATGGGAATTCTCATCATCCTGTTCGGCCTGTGGATGCTGTGGAAAGCCTTTTGATTTCCGGAAAGTATATGATTGAAAGGAAGCGCCCCTCGGCGGGCAGGATATCCTGCCCGGCCAAGGGGCGCTGTTATCTGCAGTTTATTCCTCCCGCAGGCGCTCCACGAGGGTGTGCCGGGCCGCCGCCCGTCCGGTGAGTAGGGGAATCCCGGCTCCCAGCAGGGCAAAGAGCGGAATGACCAGAAGGAAGGGCGCAAGGGTCAGCCGGTAGGTGAAGAACCAGAACAGTCCCTCTACGGCCCGGAAGGCCGCAGGGCCCAGGATTACGGTCAGGATCAGGGCCAGGCCCGCCGCGCCCAGGGCGTACAGGAGACCTTCCCATACCAGCATGGCCCGCAGCTGTCTCGTGGTCATGCCGACGGACTGGAGCACTGCCAGCTCCCGGCGGCGGGCGATGATGCCGGTGAGGATGGCGTTGAAGAAATTCAGTACGCCTACCAGGCCCACGATGAAGCTTAAGGCGGCGCCCAGCAGCAAGAACATGGAGCGCATGCCCTCGAATTCCCCGGCGTAGGTGGACTTGCTTTCATAGTCCAGCTCAGGATTCCCATTTTCCGTGTAGTCTGCCAGAAATTCCTCCATGGCGGCGTCGGAGGCGTCGTCCGTGTCAAAGGCGTAGTACATGACGCAGTCCGTGCCGGTGTCCTGGATAAAGGTCTGATCGTTCAGGATGAATTCGTCGCTTCCGTAATAGCGGTAGGAGAGGGCGGAGGGGACAGTCACCAGGGCCGCCACCGTGTAATCCACATCCCGGTAGTCAACCGGCCGTTCTGCAAAGTCGGCCCCCTCGGGGATGTCTTCATAGGAGCCGTACACCTCTCCGGTATCCGGGTCGTAATACTCGAATTCTTCCACATACCGCAGGGTGACGGTGTCCCCCAGCTGTGCCCAGTGGCTGTCCATGTCGGCGTTTCCGTAATCGTCCTCGGCGTATACGGCGGCGATGGAGCGGCTGCCAGGCTCATAGAGGGCCAGGAGATCCCCTTCCAGCACCGTCAGGTGGTCAAGGGCAAAGGGGCTCATGCCGGAGAGCTGCGCCTGGGCGGCCAGCTGGCCCGCCTCGTTTCGGTCTGTCAGGCGGATCAGATTATCCAGCTGCTCCGGGGTATAAAAGTGCCCGTTCATCTGCCGGAACCAGTCCTCTGTGACGTACTCAAGGGCAGGCGAGGTCTGGCCGTACACTACGCCGCCGTCTGTGACGCCGCCCTGGGCCGCGATGTCGTCCATGGCCTGCTGCGGCACGCCCATGTCGTCGTAGAAGCCCACGGATCCGGACTGGAGCTTGGCGGCGTTCGCCACGATGAAGTCGCTGGCTGTGAAATTGGACACATACTTGTCCATGTCGAAGCCGCCTGTGAAATTCACGGTTACGGTAAGCAGCACCACCGCCAGGGAAAGGGAGAGGATCGTCACCGCCGTCTTGATCCGGCTGCGGCCCAGGTTGGCCCAGGCCATCGTGAAGGGCGTGACCCTCCGGGCCCGGCGGCCCTTCGCGCGCGCGCCGGCCTTACCTTCTTTTCCTTCCGTGTACCGCACTGCCTCCACCGGGGAGACCCTGGCGGCCATCCGTCCGGGCCTGCGGCAGGAGAGCAGCACTGTAAAGAGGGCGAACAGGGCCGCGCCTGCGAAAATCAGAGGGCTCACCGAGGTGACGGGCACCACGGCGTTGAGACGGGATACGATTACCGGGGTCAGCCGCCCGCCGAGGAGCCATCCGGCGATCAGGCCGATGGGGATCCCGATGGCGCTCAAGATCAGAGCCTGGATGCGGATGATCCGCCGAAGCTGCCGGGGCGTGGTGCCGATGGTCTTCAAAAGGCCATAGAAGCGGATATCCCCGGCCACGGAGATTTGAAATACATTATAGATAATCAGGTAGCCGGTAAAAAGGATCAGCAGGAGCACGGCGGTGATGGCAAGGACGACCGTGGGATCCAGGGTATCCGACAGCCGCGCTCCGGTATAGCCCCAGTTGACGCCGGTACTGATGTAATTCTCCCCCGGCTCACTGTTCTGGTACCCGTGGTTTTCCAAAATCTGATTCAGATCCTGCTCAATGTGCCGGGAGCCGCTTTTGAGCATTACCTCCAGGTTCCAGGAGCCTGTCATGCCGCCGGCGCCGCTTCCGGGCTCCACGCCGGTTTCGTCCAGAATCTCATTCAGGCGGCTTTCCGGGATGAGCACATGGTTGGCCACGACGGCCTCGTCATACTCCCACCAGCCGGAGAGGGTGAAGGTCTGGACAGTGGGATGACCGTCCACGTCAAAAGAAAGGGTAAATTCTGCCCCGATTTCCGGCTCCACGTCCAGAAGCTCCAGCACATGGGTGTCCGTGGCGGCCTGATTTGTCCCTTCCTGGGGCAGCGAGCCCTCCACCGGGTCGCAGTACTGCCAGTGGGCCTCGTTAGCGTCCGAGTAGCCGATTTCCACGTGGGATTTGTGGAAGGGGGCCTCCATGGGCATACCCAGGAAACGGCGCTCCCCATACTGGCTGATGAGGGGATCGTCTTTGAGTTCCTCGAACTGTTCCTCGGTCAGATATTTAAAGCCGCCGTGGGAAAAGCCGCCCACCTGGCGGAAATTGGCCTGCTGGATGCCCTCGTTGATGGACAGGGCGATGGTAAAGAGGCTGGTGAAAAGCACCGCCGTCAGGGCGATGGCCGCGATGGCGATAAGATTCCGGCTGCGGCTGGCCCGCAGGCTTTTGAAGGCCAGGCGGCGGACGCAGCTTCTGTTTCTGACATGCATGGTCCGCACCTCCTAACGCTTCACGATCCGGCCGTCCTCGATGCGGACGATCCGGTCGGCGAGCTGGGCGATCTCCTCATTGTGGGTGATCATCACCATGGTCTGGGCAAATCTGCGGCCTGTGACCTTCATAAGAGACAGGACGTCCTGGCTGGTGCGGCTGTCCAGATTTCCGGTGGGCTCGTCAGCCAGCAGGATAGCGGGTTTGGAGGCCAGGGCCCGGGCGATGGCCACCCGCTGCTGCTGGCCGCCGGAGAGCTGGCTGGGCAGATTATCCAGCTTTTTCGCAAGGCCCAGGGTGGAAATGACCTCTTTGACATAGGCTTTGTCCACCCGTCCTCCGTCCAGCTGGATGGGCAGGACGATATTTTCGTAGGCCGTCAGCACCGGCACCAGATTGTAGCTCTGGAACACGAAGCCGATTTTCCGGCGGCGGAAGATGGTCAGGGCCTCGTCCTTCAGGGAAAAGATTTCCTTCCCGGCCACGGTGACAGAGCCGCTGTCCGGCCGGTCCAGCCCGCCCAGCATATGGAGCAGGGTGGATTTCCCAGAACCCGACGTCCCCACGATCGCCACGAATTCCCCGTCCTCCACGCGAAGAGACACCCCGTCCAGGGCCTTCACCAGGGTATCGCCCCTGCCGTAATATTTTTTCAAATCCTTGGTTTCCAAAACAGTCATCGCAAATCTCCTCCAGTCCAATTGGAAATAAAAATCTGTATTGTCTTCTGACAATACAGACTATAGCAGAGCAATCTTTCCAGGCCCTTTCCCAAATCTGACAGAATGGAAAGAATTAAAGATCCCTTGGAAGGTACAGGGAGAAGACGCAGCCCTCCCCGGGCCGGGAGGAGAGCCGGATATAGCCGCCCTGTTTGGCCAGGATCTCCCGGGCCAGATAGAGGCCAAGGCCCAGCCCTTCGGCTGCGCGCGTGGCCCCGCCCCGGTAGAAGCGGTTGAAGACCGCAGCCTGCTTGCCTTCCGGAACGCCGGGACCGGTATCCGCCACGTCTATGCGGCAGAAGGAATCCAGAAGCTGGGCGGATACGGACACCCTCCCGCCGGGCGGCGTATATTTCACCGCGTTATTTACCACGTTTCCCAGAGCCTCCCCGGTCCAGCGCGGGTCGAAGGCGGCGCTGCCGTCGAAGGGTTCCGCCGTAATTGTGATCTGCTTTGCCAGGGCCGCAGGCCCCTCCTGCTCCACCGCGTTTTCCAGAAGAGGCCCCACCGGATTCACGGCAGGAGCCGGAGCGACGATGCCGGCCTCCAGCCGTGAGGCCTTCACCAGGGCCTTTATCAGAAAAGAGAGCTTCTCCGCCTGCGCCGAAAGAGCGTCCACCTGTTCCCTCTGCCTGGGATCAAGCTCGCTTTCAGAAAGCAGGGAAGCGTACAGGAGCAGATTGGCGATGGGCGTGCGGGTCTGGTGGGAAATGTCCGCGATCAGAGTCTTGACGGCCGCCTGCTCCGTCTCCACCGTCCTCCGGGCAGCGGCAGAACCCCGCAGGAAGCGGGCCAGTCTGCCCTCCAGGGCGGAAAGCTCCGTCTCGTCGAACCGCTCCTCCGAAAAGCCTCCTGCGATGGCCCGATCCAGCATGGCGTTCAGCCGCCGGAGCGTGCGCCGTCTGGCCGCCCACTGCCAGACGCCAAAGGCTGCCCCGGCTGCAGCCAGAGCAGCGGCGGTAAGAGCGATGCCTGTCATTTTTTCACCTCCCAGGTGTAGCCCACCCCGTATACGGTCTTAATGGGCGCGTCCAGAAGCTTGGCCCGCAGCCGCCGCACCGCCACAGACAGGGCGTTCTCGTCCACAAATTCGCCGCCGTCCCACACCCGCTCCAGCAAAAGCTCCCGGGGCAGGGTGCGGCCCCGGTTCTCCACCAGCAGGCGCAGCAGTCTCTGCTCCGTCTTCGACAGTTCTATAGATACTCCCTCCCTGAAAAACTCCAGCTGGGAAAAGTCAAAGCAGAAGCCGCCAAGCTCCACCCGTCCGTCCGCTGCCGGGACAGCTCTTCGCAGCTGGGCGTTTACCCTCGCCCGGAGCACCGCCAGGGAAAAGGGCTTTGTGATATAGTCATCCGCGCCGGCCTCCAGCCCCGTGACCTCGTCGAGCTCCAGGTCATTGGCAGTCAGCAGGATGACCGGCGTCCGCTTCCCGCTCCTTCGCAGGGTCTTAAGGAGCGCAAGCCCGCTGCCGTCCGGCAGGTTAATATCCAGAATCAGCAAATCAAACTCCCGCTCCAGCAGAAGCGCCTCCGCCTCCCGCAGGGCAGCGCAGCGCGTCACCGCACACTCTGGCGTCTCAAGGGCCATCCCGATCCCCCGTCCGAGAGCCTTATCATCCTCCAAAAGCAGAATCTGTTTCAATGCTTCCATCCTCCCCGTTCATCTTCGCCTCCAGCGGACCGTGCCGGGCCAGGGCACGCCCCGGCCCGGCACGGTCCGCTGGAAAGCTCCTGCCCTCTATTATATTTCCAACTCAGGGAGAGCACAAGGGGGGAAGAAGGAATTCAGACAGATAATCATGTCATATTTTATCTGTAAAAACTTATTGAAAATATGACAAAACTAGCA
>CALWQJ010000094.1 GCA_944383645.1 uncultured Merdimonas sp. | reverse complement strand
ACATGGAAAATCTAAGGCGGTTTTATCCGCTATCATTTTTGAGGTAAATCTACTTCAATCTTCCCGTTTCGGTGAAGCCCTGCGCATCGTCCAGGAGAAGCTGAACTCCAAGAACTTTTACGCCTTCAACCCGGCGTTTGACACGAACGGCGGCGCCTGCGGCTGCGCTGGCCAGGGAAGCAAATAAGGATAGACAGCTAAGTACCAAGGTCAAAGGAAGCGTCACAGGGAGTCAGGAGCGAAAGCACTGGCTCCCGTCCTTCCGGGAAGCACTGGTAGCAGCTGATGCGCGGGGCTTCGAAATCCACGAGGCGGACGGCGGAAAGGGTGCCGTCTTCCAGGTGAGGCCGCACAAGGCCTTCGGGCAGAAAGCTGTAGCCGATTCCTTCCCGGAGATAGCGGAGGAGCTTGGTGCTGTTGTCGATCTCGAAAGAAAACTGGTACAGGGGCGGGAACAGCTCCCGGATGAACTGGCCGACCTCCTGGAGGGCAAAGTTGCAGAACAGATAGTTGAGCGCGGACAGTTCTTCCCTGCGCACAGAGCCCTGGCGGAGGGCGTTGGCCGGGGAGGTGACAAGAAGGAGGCGATCCGTCCGGAACTGCTGGCAGCGAAAGCCGGGCCGCTGGAGAGGCTCATAGGTAAAGACCAGGTCGAGGAGCCCGTCCTGGAGGGACTGCAGGAGGCTGACGGAGTGGCTGATGATGAGGCTGACCGCGTAGCGGCTGTCGGTCTTCAGAAGCTCCAGGAGGACAGGCTCCAGATAGCATTCGTAGATGGTATTGGTGGTGCCGATGCGCAGAGGGGTTCTGGAAAAGGCCGGGGAGTTCAGCTCCTGGACGGCCAGATCCTCCAGATCCAGAATGCGCCGGGCGTAATCCAGAAAGAGAAGCCCCTCCCGCGTCAGGGAGATGTTTTTTTTGCTTCGGATGAAAAGGGGTTTTCCCACCTCCTTTTCCAGTTCGGCGATACGGTTGGTCACGGTGGACTGGGCGATGTACATGAGCCTGGCGGTCTGGGTGAAATTTTTCACGTTCGCCAGGGTCAGAAAGGTTTTCAGCGTCTGGGTATCCATGGAGCGCCTCCTATCTTTAATCATAAAATCGAATTATTATAATCAAAATTATTCGTTATACAAATAATAAAAAATGTGGTTATAATAGTCAAGGATAAGATAAATACGAGGAGCGAAAACCGATGAATAAGAAACCATTTGTAACCCTGGAGCAGCTGGAGGAGATTACGAAGACCTATCCGACGCCCTTTTACCTCTATGACGAGAAGGGAATCCGTGAGAACGCGAAGGCGCTGAAGGAGGCGTTTTCCTGGAATCCGGGGTATAAAGAATATTTCGCGGTGAAGGCTACGCCGAATCCGTTTTTGATTAATATCCTGCGGGAGTATGGCTGCGGCTGTGACTGCTCGTCCATGACGGAGCTGATGCTGTCCCATGAGATCGGCGTCACCGGGGAGGATATCATGTTTTCCTCCAATGACACGCCCGCGGAGGAGTTTGCGTACGCGGCGGAGATCGGCGCTATCATCAATCTGGATGATTTTACGCACATTGATTTTCTGGAGAAGACCATAGGCTATATTCCGGAGACCATCAGCTGCCGGTTCAACCCGGGCGGAATCTTCCAGATCAGCAACGATATCATGGACAACCCCGGGGACGCCAAGTACGGCATGACGGAGGAGCAGCTTTTTGACGCCTACCGGATTTTGCGGGAAAAGGGAGCGAAGCATTTCGGCCTTCACGCGTTCCTGGCCAGCAATACGGTGACGAACGAGTATTATCCGATGCTTGCAAAGGTGCTTTTTGAGCTGGCTGTCCGGCTGAAAAAAGAGACGGGGGCGGATATCCGTTTCATCAATCTTTCCGGCGGCATCGGAATTCCCTACCGTCCGGATCAGGAGGCCAACGACATCCGGATCATCGGAGAGGGCGTGCGCAGGGTCTACGAGGAGGTGCTGGTTCCGGCCGGCATGGGTGATGTGGCGATTTACACGGAGCTTGGCCGCTTCATGATGGGCCCCTACGGCTGCCTGGTGACGAAGGCGATCCATGAAAAGCACACCTACAAGGAGTATATCGGCGTGGACGCCTGCGCGGTGAACCTGATGCGCCCGGCCATGTACGGCGCTTACCACCATATCACCGTGATGGGCAAGGAGGACGCCCCCTGCGACCATGTGTATGACGTGACCGGATCGCTTTGCGAGAACAATGACAAATTCGCCATTGACCGTCCGCTTCCGAAGATTGACAAAGGCGATTTGCTGGTGATCCACGACACAGGCGCCCACGGCTACGCCATGGGCTACAACTACAACGGTAAGCTGAAATCGGCGGAGCTGCTTCTTAAGGAAGACGGCGGCGTTCAGCTGATCCGCAGGGCCGAGACGCCGAAGGATTATTTTGCTACATTTGATTGTTTTGACATTATTAAGGGGCTTGTATAGCCCCTTTTTTTAATGCTATAATCAGGAAAACGGAAGAAAAATCTGGAGAAGGCTATGGAGATAAAGATGGGGAAATTGAGGCGATCCCCATATCGGCTATTCTGGTACGCCATTTTGTTTCTGACTGCGGCTGTTTTCCTGGCGGGCTTCTGGCTTTTGTACCGGGACGGAAGAGAAAAAAGCGTGCAGATCCTGGGCGCTTCCTGTGCGCCGGGACAGGAACTGGAAGCAGACATGGTGCGGATCAGGCCTTATGAGGTGGAAAGCTGTGTGTGGTACGCGGGGGAGGAAGAGGTGTCCCGGGAAGGACGCCTGCATTCCTATACAGCGCGGGAAGAGGACGAGGAGAGCTTTATCCGTCTGGAGGTGACGCTGAAGGACGGGAGTGTTTACAGGGATTACCGCTACTGCAGCGTCCTGCCTGTGTTATACCTGGAGAGCGCTGCGTCGTATGAGGAGGTGGAAGCAGAGCGGGAGACGGCTGTCCACGCATGGCTGGGAGGAACTGGACATACGCCGGACAAGCTGTATGAGGGGGACGCCTGGATCCATGTGCGGGGCAACAGCACTGCGACGCTTGACAAGCGGCCTTTTAAGCTCCAGCTGGAGGAAAAGGCGGGGCTCCTGGGCATGAGGGAGAGCAGGCACTGGGCGCTGCTTGCGAATGCCATTGACGCAAGCCTGCTGCGAAACCAGGCGGCGAGCCTGATCTCGGAAAGCCTTGGGGCGGAGCAGGTGATGGATTCCCGCCAGATTATCCTGATTTATAATGGAGAATATTACGGCGTCTACCAGCTGTATGAACAGATTCGAGTGGAAGATGGGCGGATCGATATTTATGACTGGGAGCAGACTGCCCGGGACGCGGCGGAAAGGATTGTGGACAGCTTTGAGATAGAAGGGGAAGACCGGTACGAGCGCCGCAAGGAAGCGGACAGGCTTTTGGAGCTTTTGGAGACAGAGCTTACGGAGGATCTGTCGTGGCTGGATACGGGAAGCTTTGTATCTGAGGGGATCGAAAGATGGAACCGCAGGCAGGGCACTTCGTATCCTGCCGTGTTTGCGATGGAAAATTATCTTGATATGGATTCACTTCCGGAAGCAGCAGGGGGCGTTCTGCTGGAAATGGATTTCCGGGAGGAGGACATGGATCCGGCAGGAAAGCTGGAGACGAATTACCGCCAGCCCTTCTATTTTGCGTCCCCGTCAGCAGGAGGAAGCTTCCAGGAGCTGGACGAGTATATCAGCGCAGAGATCCAGGCGCTGGAATATGCAATCCATGATACGGATTTTACCTACCACAGAGGCAATATCTATTATGAGACGGCGGACGAGGGCTGGTGCAATTATGGAGATAATTTCGCGAGGGAGGATGTGGTTTACCGTCCTTCGGAGTTTTCGGACGGTCGATTTGACGGACTGCACTATTCGGAGCTGATCGATCTGGATTCCCTGGTGAATAACTTTCTGCTCTGTGAGTTTTCCATGAACTGGGACGCTATGAAGAACAGCGTGTTCTTGTATAAGGATCTGGAGGGCCCCTATTATATCGATCTTGTCTGGGATTACGACTGGGGCTGGGGGAACAGTATGCATAACCTGAACACCTGGTACCCCGAGGAGTGGCAGACGAACAGCGCGTATTACGCCAATGAGACCTATTACCAGACGGTGCAGTGGAACCGCTTTCTCATCCGGGATCCCTATTTCCTGGCCCGGGTCTGGGAGAAATACTGGCAGATCCGGGAGCCTTTCCTGGAAAACCTGGCCTGTGACGGGGGCATCCTCGATCAGTACGCGGAAAACTTACGGCCTGCCGCCCAGGCAAACGACGAGCGCTGGGGCGGCTGCCGGGGAAGCTACGAGGGAGAGACCTTTGAGGGGGGCGTGGAGCGGCTGAAGGAATTTATGCGGCTGCGGCTGGAGTGGATGGATGAGCAGTTTGCCTCTGTGGAGACGCTGCGGCTTTCCCTGGGAGGCTATGTGGTTTCGGATCAGATTTGGGTGGAACAGATAGACACAGGGGCGCAGGAGGGAAGGACGCGGGTCGAAATCCGCTCTGACGCGCAAGAAGGAAGGAGCGTTTCCCTCCAGGTAAACGGCCTCTGGTTTTATGAGGCCGGGCTTTCGGATGGAAAAGCCGAGTTCTGGATAGAGGATCAGGCTCTGCGGACAGACGGAGGCGTCAATACGGCGCAGGCCCGTCTTCTAAACGAAGAAGGAGATTATCTGCTAAATCCAAGGGGAACCGTGGAAGGAGAGTATGCGAATGCGGTGTCCGCCTACGCCTGTTTTACAAAAGAATTTTGATCTTCCCTTGACAAAACAGTTTAAAAAATATAGACTAAAAGTAAGAGGTCTATGTTTTTTAAACCGTATTTTTGTGAAGGGATGGTGGAAGGGATGCTGGTTTATCTGATGACGGAAGCGGAGACGGAGCTTGCGAAGCTTATCTGGGAGTATGGCCCGCTGGGAAGCGGGGAGCTGGTAAAGCTTGCGGCGGAACACCTTGGCTGGAAGAAATCCACGACCTATACAGTGCTGCGTAAGCTCTGCGAAAACGGGATTTTCCGAAACGAAAAGGCGCAGGTGAGCGCGGTCATGAGCCAGGAAGAGTATATACGGAGAAAAGGGGAACGGTATCTGGAGGAAAACTACGGAGGTTCTCTGCCGGGGTTTGTGTCGGCCTTCCTGAAACGGAAGAAGCTGAGCAGGAGGGAGATCGAGGAACTGGCCCAGATGATCGAGGAATACCGGGAGGAAGAAGAATGAGCGGGAAAGTGCTGGAGATTGTCTTGAAAATGAGCCTGATTGGCTGCTACAGCACCATGATCGTACTTTTGGTGCGTTTCCTGATTCTGAAGCTTTTAAGAGCGCCCCGGAAATATGCCTGTTATCTGTGGATGGCGGTTTTTCTGAATCTTTGCCTCCCTTTTTCTGTCCGGGGGCCGGTAAGCCTGATCCCGCAGGATGTGGGAATGCTTTTTGAGGGGAGCGCCAGGATGCAGGAAGAAGAAGTTTCGCCGGAGACGGCTCCAGCTGACGGGGAGATGGCGGTACAGCTTCCTGTAGATGCCGGGGCGCTTCCACAGGCGGGCAGCACGCCGTCAGGGGAATGGCCTGGGGCAGGGCAGATACAGGGCGCGGACGGGGAAAGCCAGCAGGAAACGGATGGAAATGCCGGGCAGGAGACGGGGACAGAGGCCAGGGTTTCTGCGCGGGAGCGGGCGGCCTTTCTCATCTGGCTGGGAGGCGCGGCCTGCGTCCTGGGATATCAGGGGCTCACAGCCCTGCGCTTTCGGCGGCGCCTTTCGCGCTTAAGATGCGTAAAAGAAAGCAAAAGGCGGCGGCTGCGCGTGCTGGAGGGCCTGCCCGGCCCCTTCCTGTGGGGAGTTTTCCGACCGGTTATCTGCCTTCCGGCAGGCCTGGAAGAAAAAGAGAGGCGTTACATCCTGGAGCATGAGGAGTGCCACAGGAAAAGAAGAGATCCCCTGGTGAAATGCCTGATCCTGCTGGTTTGCAGCTTTCACTGGTTCAACCCAGCGGCGTGGATCGCCTGTGTCCTGTGCAGCCGGGATATGGAGATAGCGTGCGACGAGGCGGTGCTGGCGGCGGCCGGAATGACCGGAAGGGAACGCAAAGCATATGCCGAAAGCCTCCTGAAATACGCGGCCAGGCAGAACCGGTACTTTTTTGCGCCCCCGGCCTTCGGCGAGCCGCCGGTCAAAAGCCGGATCAAAAATGTCCTGCGTTACCGGAAAAGGCCTGTCCTGGTTTCCATGGCTGCGGCTGTACTGGTGCTGGCGGCGGCAGCCGGGCTGGTGCTGCGGCCCGGGGAGAGTCCGGACAGCCTGGAGGGCCAGAGTGAGCCGCCGCAGGCAGGAGACGGCAGTCAGGAGAGCGGACATGCCGGGCAGGAAGACGCCGGGGATATGCAGGTGCTTAATAACGGGGGCAGTGTGATACAGGTGAAGGGTCAGCTGTACTATGCAGACGGCGGACAGCTGTATGCGCCGACAGGCAGCTGGGACTCTGCGCTTTCTGTCAATGGGCAGGCCCTGTATTCGGACGGCAGCTATCTGTATCTGTCCAGCCCAGATCAAAACGGTTTTTATGATCTTTACCGGTATCAGCTGGACGGAAATGGCTTCCGCAGGCTGGCAGGCGGCAGGATCGCTGACTGCAGCGCGGGTGGAGAAGGCCTCTATTATCTGCCTGGAGCGTCTGGGGAAACGGGGCTTTGGCGTTATGATACGGTTTCGGAAAGAAGTACGCTGCTTGCCCCTGAGGCTGAAATGTATCTGGGGCAGTACCAGGATGTCCTGTACACAGCCAGGCAGCAGGAGGAGGGGCTGGCGGTGGATGAAATCCTGCAGACGGAGACAGGGATTCAGATCCGGGAGAATCTATTGGGCGAGAGGGTTTTGGGGACGGAGGTTACGTCCTTTTATGCGGATGACAGATGGATTGTGCTGGCGGCCGGTTCCCGGGAGGGAAGCTTAAGTGCGTTCAGCGGGGATTTCTACTCCTTTGACCGGCAGTCCGGGGAGCTGGTCCGGAGGCACTTGACGGATGCCGCAGGTTTTGCGGCTTTTGGCGGATACCTGTATTATGAGAAATATGAAAATGAGGGAGGCGCTTCCCAGGGGCTTTATCGGACGGATCCCGGCCTTTCGGTGGAAGAAGAGATAGGGCAGGCTTTGCGCTTCGTGGCAGGAGACGGGGAGAGCGGACGCCTCCTGGCTTCCAACGGGACAGAGCTCATTTCTCTGCTTCCCGATGGGACAGGGCGGCAGAGCCTGGCGGATGCGGCAGAATTTTTAGAAGGCGCTTCCCAGATGGAGGAAAATGATGAGATTTCCTACACGGACGCCAACGTCGTGGGAAGACGGCTCTATGTCCGTGTGCAGCTTTGGGGCTGGCGGGAAGGGCAGAATACAGGCTGGCGGAACGAAGTTCTTGAGGAAGCCTGGATCTGCGTGGATCTGGAAAGCGGAGACAGCAGCCTCTGGGAGCCGGAACTGCCGGATGCGCCAGAAGAGGCTTCCCAGGAGCCGACGGTGAACCAGGGAGTGCCTGCAGTACCGGAAGAAAATGGATGGGACGTGGCGTCCGCAGTGGATCTTACCGCAGAGCCGTACAGCCATAACGGAGACGGAAATCTGTCGGCGGACGCCTACAGGGAGCTGGCAGATGGAACTGGCGCTCTCACCTGCCTTCTGGGGGAGACAGAGAGTTACAGGCTCTATGGGAAAAGCGATTTCCAGTCCATGCTGTTTGAGCACGAAGGAAATTACGCGCAGCTTACCTACCCATATCTGTCCACTTATCCGACCCTGCCTGACATCCTGGAGGGAGATTTCGATGGAGACGGGGAAGAGGAATTGGCGGTCATCCTGGAAGTCAAGCACGGGACAGGGCTTTATATCAATTCCCTTTTCGTCGCAGACACAGCGGAAGATGGGGAAGTTTACGTCCATGAATTCGCGGAGGAGGATTTTACAGGACAGCTTTCCTCCCATCTGTCCTACAGGCGGACGGAGGAAGGCGTCGTGCCGCTTTTGGACGGGGAACCAGCCTTCGGCACGCTTGAGAACCGGGACGGAATGATTTTTGGAAGCGTGGGGCTTGGGAGCCAGATGCGGATCCGGTTCGAGGACGGGAAAATCCTGCTGACAGGCGAGCTTGAGCTGTGGGAGGAGAATCCTGCCCGGGTGACGCCGGAGTTTTCCGGAGAAAAAATGGAAGCGGAAATCGAGTACCAGGACGGCGGCGGCTTTTCCCTGACAGGCGTGAAAGCCGCGGACGTTCCATGAAATGTTACTATTTACAGCCGCCCCACCCACATGTAAATAGCAACTGTAAAATGTAAAATCTTTGCACAGCCTCCTTCTGCGCCTTGACCATGCCTTTTTCCAATGCTATAATGTGCAGGTAACGGAAATGAAAAGTGAAAAACGAGTGGAGTGAGAAGATCATGACGATGAGAAAGACGAAGATTATTTGTACGTTAGGGCCTGCTTCAGACAGCGAGCAGGTGATCCGGGAACTGATGCTGGCTGGCATGAATGTGGCAAGACTGAATTTCTCCCACGGCAGCCATGAGGAGCAGAAGAGAAAGGCGGATCTGGTAAAGAAGGTGCGCGAGGAGCTTGGCCTTCCGGTGGCGCTTCTGCTGGATACAAAGGGACCGGAGATCCGTACCGGAATGCTGGAGAACGGAAAGGTGGAGCTGAAAAAGGGACAGAGCTTTGTGCTGACCACCGAGGATATCCTGGGAAACGAAGGAATTGTCTCGATTACTTATAAAGAGCTGGTAAATGACGTAAAGCCGGGAGATTCGATCCTGATCGACGACGGCCTGATTGGCATGAAGGTCAGCAAGGTGACGGAGAAGGAGATCTTCTGCGTGGTGGAGAATGGCGGCATGATTTCCAATAAAAAAGGAATCAATGTGCCGGGCGTGAATTTAAGCATGCCCTTCATCAGCCAGAAGGATTATGACGATATTGTGTTTGCCGTGGAGGAAGGCTTCGATTATATCGCTGCTTCCTTTACCAGGACGGCGGACGACATTCTGGAGATCCGCAAGATTCTGGAGGAAAAGGGCTGCCAGAGCATCAAGATTATTGCCAAGATTGAGAACCTGCAGGGCGTGGAGAACATCGACGAGATCCTGCGGGTGTCCGACGGCATCATGATCGCCCGCGGCGACATGGGCGTAGAGATCCCGCTGGAGGACGTGCCGGTGATCCAGAAGATGCTGATCCGCAAGATCTTCGAGACCGGAAAGCCGGTGATCACGGCGACCCAGATGCTGGATTCCATGATCAAGAACCCGCGCCCGACCCGCGCGGAGACTACCGACGTGGCGAACGCCATTTACCAGGGAACCAGCGCCATCATGCTCTCCGGCGAGACGGCCAACGGCCAGTATCCGGTGGAGGCCCTGAAGACCATGGTGAAGATTGCCCTGCGGACTGAGGCAGATATGGACTACGACGGACGTTTCAAGCGCCGCACCCTGATGGATCGGCCGGACATCACCAATGCGGTCTCCCATGCGACCTGTACGACGGCCGTAGATCTCCACGCGGCGGCGATCATCACAGTTACCAAGTCCGGAAGGACGGTGGGCATGGTGTCCAAGCATCATCCGGGCTGCATGATTATCGGCTGCTGCATGGATGACTATGTGTGCCGCCAGCTGAACCTGTACTGGGGCGTGCAGCCGCTGCTCCTGGAGAAGGAGACGGATGCGGAGACGCTGTTCCGCAAGGCCGTGGAGGCAGCGGAGCGGGCCGGCCTGGTGAAGAGGGGAGACCTGACGGTCCTGACGGCCGGCGTGCCGCTGGGCGTGACGGGCACCACGAACCTTATCAAGGTGCAGGTGGCAGGACGGATCCTCGTCACCGGAGACGGCATTACCAAGAAGAAGGTCAGCGGCTCCCTCTGCGTGGTAAAGGACGCGGAGGAGCTGAAGAAGAATTTCCGCGCGGGCGATATCATCGTGGCGCCTGAGACCACCAATGAGATGCTGTCTCAGATGCGGGCGGCCTCTGGCCTGATTGTAGAGCAGAAGGGGGACAATTCCCATGCGGCCATCGTAGGACTGACCCTGGACATTCCGGTAATCGTGGGCGCGGACAACGCGACAGATATCCTGAAGGACGGCGCCGTGGTGCTGGTGGACGCGGAGACGGGAACCGTATCCAGCAACAGCTGAGAAATCCCAGCGAAAGCTGAACTGAGCCGGGCCGGGCTGGCTGCCCGGGCCTGGCTCAGGAAATCAATTTACGGAAGGAATCACAAAGGAAGGAAAATTCATGGCTGAAGTCACACCCATGATGCAGCAGTACCTTAAGACGAAGGAACAGTATAAGGACTGCATTTTGTTCTATCGCCTGGGCGATTTTTATGAGATGTTCTTTGACGACGCGAAGCTGGTGTCCAAGGAGCTGGAGCTTACATTAACAGGAAAGAGCTGTGGATTAGAGGAACGCGCACCCATGTGTGGCGTTCCTTATCATGCTGTAGAGGGATATCTGAACCGCTTGGTTTCCAGAGGCTATAAGGTGGCCATCTGCGAGCAGGTGGAGGATCCCAAGGAGGCCAAGGGGCTGGTGGCCCGGGACGTGGTGCGCATCGTCACGCCTGGCACGAACCTGAGCACGGCGGATGAGACGAAGAACAATTACCTCATGTGTATCGTCTACCTCTCGGACCGCTACGGGATTTCCACGGCGGATATCACCACGGGAGATTATCTGGTTACGGAGGTGGATTCGGAGCGGAAGCTCCTGGATGAGATCAATAAATTCGCGCCGGCGGAGATCGTCTGCAACGAGGCCTTTTCCATGAGCGGCGTGGATCTGGAGGATCTGAAATTCCGCCTGAATATCGCGGTCTATCCCCTGGAGGCCTGGTATTTCGACGATGAGCTGTGCCGGAATACGCTGCTGGAGCATTTTGGCGTGGCGGATCTTTCGGGACTGGGGCTTCGGGATCTAAGCTGCGGCGCCATCGCGGCGGGCGCCCTTCTGAAATATCTCTATGAGACCCAGAAGACGACGCTTTCCCACCTGACCCACCTGCAGCCCTATACCATCGGGAAATACATGATCATCGACAGCTCCAGCCGCAGAAACCTGGAGCTGACGGAGACTTTAAGGGAAAAGCAGAAACGGGGCTCCCTTCTGTGGGTGCTGGACAGGACGAAGACGGCCATGGGGGCGAGAACCTTACGCGCCATGGTGGAGCAGCCCCTGATTGACCGGGCGGAGATCGAGAAGCGCCATGAGGCCATCGCGGAGCTGAACGCCCACGTGATCACCCGGGAGGAGCTGCGGGAGTATCTGAATCCCATCTATGATCTGGAGCGCCTCATCGGCCGCATCAGCTACCAGACGGCGAACCCGCGGGATCTGATCGCCTTTCGGACTTCCCTGGAGATGCTGCCCCATATCCATACGCTGCTGGAGGACTTCCATTCGCCGCTGCTTTCGGAGCTGCGGGAGGAGATGGATGTGCTTTCGGATCTCCGGGAGCTGATCGCGGAGGCCATCCGGGAGGACCCGCCCATTTCCATCCGGGACGGGGACATCATCCGGGACGGCTACCATGAGGATGTGGACCGCTACCGGAAGGCCAAGACAGAGGGAAAGAGCTGGCTTGCGAAGCTGGAGGCGGAGGAACGGGAAAAGACAGGCATCAAAAACCTGAAGAT
>CALWQJ010000093.1 GCA_944383645.1 uncultured Merdimonas sp. | reverse complement strand
GATTACCGGAAGGAGAGCATCCTGGGGCCTTTGTTCAAGCTTCTGGAGGCCAGCCTGGAACTTTTGGTTCCCCTTGTGGTGGCGGATATCATCGACGTGGGAATCGAGAACGGCGACGCTTCCTACGTGCTGGGACGGGGCGGCATCCTGATTCTTCTTGGCCTGACCGGCCTGGTCAGTTCGATTACGGCTCAGTATTTCGCGGCGAAGGCGGCAGTGGGCTGCTGTACGCAGATGCGGGGGGCGCTTTTCGCCCACCTGAACCGTTTTTCCTATAAGGAGCTGGATACGATCGGCACCTCGACGCTGATCACCCGGATCACCAGCGATATCAACCAGGTGCAGACGGGCGTGAATCTGGTGCTGCGCCTCTTCCTGCGCTCGCCCTTTATCGTGTTCGGGGCCATGGTCATGGCCTTTACCATCGATGTGAAAGCGGCGCTCATCTTCGCGGGCGTGATTCCGGTGTTGTTTGCGGTGGTGTTCGGGATCATGGGCGTCACGATCCCGGTGTACCGGAAAGTACAGGGACAGCTGGACCGGGTACTGCTCCATGTGCGGGAGAATCTCTCCGGCGTGCGGGTGGTACGGGCGTTCAACCGGCAGGAGGATGAAAGAGAGGTTTTTCATGGGGACAGCGCTGCCCTTATGAAGACCCAGCTTTTTGTGGGAAAGATTTCCGCCCTCTTAAATCCGCTGACCTATGCCATTATCAACGCGGCTGTCATCCTTCTGGTCTGGACGGGAGGGCGCCAGGTGGACAGCGGCGTCCTGTCCCAGGGCCAGGTGGTGGCCCTGGTGAACTATATGTCCCAGATTCTGGTGGAGCTTATCAAGCTGGCGAACCTGATTGTGAATATCACCCGCTCCCTGGCCTGCCTTTCCAGGATTAACGCCGTCTTCGACCAGGAGACAGGCATGCAGGAGGGCGGCTTTGACGGCAGCGCCGCGGAGCCTGCCGGACGGCAGGAAAGCGGCGCAGGCCATGCCGGAATGGAGGGAACGCCCCTGGCAGGCGGCCCTGACAGCGGGGCAGTCCCCTGCGTGGAGTTTCGTGATGTAAGCATGGTTTATCAGGAGGGTTCCGAGGCGGCTCTGGAGCATGTGAGCTTCCAGGCCTTTCCCGGGGAGACCATCGGCGTCATCGGCGGCACGGGCTCCGGAAAGTCTACGCTGGTGAACCTGATTCCCCGGTTTTACGACGCCTCGGAGGGCAGCGTGCTGGTGGATGGCGTGGATGTGCGGGAGTACACCTATCAGGGCCTGCGCGGCCGGATTGGCGTGGTTCCCCAGAAGGCAGTGCTTTTTTCCGGCACCATCCGGGAAAACCTGCGCTGGGGAAAACGGGACGCTTCGGATGAGGAGATCCTGGAGGCCCTCCGGACAGCCCAGGGACTGGACATCGTGGAGAAGAAGGCGAAGGGACTGGACGAGGAGATCCTCCAGGGCGGCCGGAACCTCTCCGGCGGCCAGCGCCAGCGGCTTACCATTGCCAGGGCGCTGGTGCGGGATCCGGAGATTCTGATTCTCGATGACAGCGCCTCCGCCCTGGATTTCGCCACAGACGCACGCCTTCGCAGAGCGCTGAAGGAGCGAAAGAAAAGCGCCGCCGTCTTCCTGGTGTCCCAGCGGGCGGCCACCGTCCGGCAGGCGGACAAAATCATTGTGCTGGACGACGGCCAGGTGGCTGGAATCGGCTCCCATGAGGAGCTTTACCGGGGCTGTGAGATTTACCGGGAAATCTGCCTGTCACAGGCGTCAGCGGAGGAGGAACAGGCACATGAAGCATAAATCGACGTTAAAACGGGTTCTTCATTATATCGCGGGATACCGCCTGTACCTGGCGGCGTCCCTGCTGCTTGCGGTGCTCACGGTGGCCCTGACCCTTTATGCTCCGGTACTCACCGGAGATGCCATCGATTATATGATCGCAGAGGGGCGGGTGGACTTTGGCGCCCTGGGAAGGCTCCTGGTCCAGCTGGGCGTGGTCATCGGGGCCACCTCCCTTTTCCAGTGGCTGATGAACCTGTGCAACAATCACATGACCTACAAGGTGGTGATGGATGTGCGTACGGAAGCCTTTGACCACATGCAGGATCTGCCTTTAAGCTACATCGACAGCCATCCCCAGGGCGATATCGTCAGCCGTCTGGTGGCGGATATCGACCAGTTTTCCGACGGCCTTTTGATGGGCTTTACCCAGCTCTTTACCGGAGTGATGACCATTCTGGGCACCCTGCTTTTCATGCTCTCGGTCAACGTGGGCATCACCCTGGTGGTGGTCTGCGTGACGCCGGTCTCCTTCCTGGTGGCCAGCTTTATCGCCAGGAGCACCCACAAAATGTTCCTGCTGCAGTCGGAGACGAGGGGAGAACTGACAAGCCTTATCGACGAGATGGTGGGAAACCAGAAGGTGGTGAGGGCCTTCGGCTATGAGGACGAGGCGGTTTCCTGCTTCGGGGAAATCAATCAGCGGCTGGAAAAGCACAGCCTGCGGGCGATTTTCTTTTCCTCCATCACCAATCCCTCCACCCGCTTTGTGAACAGCCTGGTGTACGCGGGCGTGGGCGTATCCGGGGCGGTTTCTGCCATCCGGGGCGGACTGACGGTGGGCCAGCTCTCCATTTTCCTGAGCTATGCCAACCAGTATACCAAGCCCTTTAACGAGATCTCCGGCGTGGTGACGGAGCTTCAGAACGCGCTGGCCTGCGCGGCCCGGGTCTTTGATTTTATCGACCAGGAGCCCATGACGCCGGACGCGGAAGCCGGGCCGATCATAGAGAAAGCAAAAGGGCAGGTAGACCTGGAGGACGTGGCCTTCTCCTACACAAAGGATCGGGAACTGATCCGGGATCTGAACCTTCATGTGGAGCCCGGACAGCGCGTCGCCATCGTCGGCCCCACCGGCTGCGGCAAGAGCACGCTCATCAATCTGCTCATGCGGTTTTACGATGTGGACAGCGGATTCATCGCCGTGGACGGCTGCGACATCCGGCAGCTTTCCCGGAAAAACCTGCGGGAGCAGTACGGCATGGTACTCCAGGAGACCTGGCTGAAATCCGCCACCGTCCGGGAAAATATCGCCTACGGAAAACCGGACGCCACGGACGAGGAGATTATCGCGGCAGCCAAGGCCGCCCATGCCCACAGCTTTATCCGCCGCCTGCCGGAGGGCTACGATACGGTGCTTTCGGAGGACGGGGGCAGTCTGTCCCAGGGGCAGAAGCAGCTTTTGTGCATCACCCGGGTGATGCTCTGCCTGCCGCCCATGCTCATCCTCGACGAGGCGACTTCCTCCATCGACACCCGCACGGAGCTGAAGATCCAGAACGCCTTCGCGAAGATGATGGAGGGCCGGACCAGCTTCATTGTGGCCCACCGCCTTTCCACGATCAAGGAGGCAGACCGGATCCTGGTCATGCGGGACGGCCGCATCGTCGAGCAGGGCACCCATGAAAGCCTTCTGGCGGAAAACGGCTTCTATGCAGAGCTTTACAACAGCCAGTGGGCGGTGTGAGCTGCGTCTGGCACAGCGCAAACAGTATTGACAAATTTCTTCTGGATGGTTAAGATAAAGAGCAGTGAAAGTCCGCCTGAGCCGGCATGCGTCAGCGGCCGATCCGGCGAAAATAAGAGGAGTGGAATGAAAATGGCAGTACCCTTTAACCACCGCGCGGTGGAAGAGAAATGGCGTAAGAAATGGGAAGAGCATCCCGTGAACGTCAATGACGGCAAAAAGCCGAAATATTATTGCTTGGATATGTTCCCCTATCCGTCCGGCAACGGACTTCATGTGGGACACTGGAGAGGCTATGTGATCAGCGATGTGTGGAGCCGCTACAAGCTGATGCAGGGCCACTATATTATTCACCCCATGGGCTGGGACGCTTTCGGCCTTCCGGCCGAGAACTACGCCATCAAGATGGGCATCCATCCGGCTGTATCCACGGCGGAGAATATCAAAAACATCAAGAAGCAGATCAACGACATCGCGGCCCTTTACGACTGGGATATGGAGGTCAATACGACCGATCCGAAGTTCTACAAGTGGACCCAGTGGATTTTTGTGCAGATGTTTAAAAAGGGCCTTGCCTATGAGAAGGAGTTCCCCATCAACTGGTGCCCCTCCTGTAAGACGGGCCTGGCCAACGAGGAGGTCGTAAACGGCGTCTGCGAGCGCTGCGGCACCCCGGTGACCAAGAAGAACCTGCGCCAGTGGATGCTGAAGATCACGGCATACGCAGACCGCCTGCTGAACGATCTGGACAAGCTGGACTGGCCGGAGAAGGTCAAGAAGATGCAGACCGACTGGATCGGCAAGTCCTACGGCGCAGAGGTGGATTTCCAGGTAGAGGGACGCGAGGATAAGATTACCGTCTACACCACCCGGCCGGATACCCTGTACGGCGCCACCTTTATGGTACTCGCGCCGGAGCATGAGCTGGCCAAGGAGCTGGCCACAGACGAGACGAGAGCAGCCGTAGAGGATTACATCTTCAAATCCTCCATGCGTTCCAACGTGGACCGTGTGCAGGATAAGGAGAAGACCGGCGTCTTCACAGGCAGCTACGCCATCAATCCCATGAACGGCGCGAAGCTTCCCATCTGGCTGTCAGACTATGTACTGGCGGATTACGGCACGGGAGCCATCATGTGCGTGCCGGCCCATGACGACCGCGACTTTGAGTTCGCGAAGAAATTTGACATTCCGATCATCCAGGTTATCGCAAAAGACGGAAAAGAAATCGAAAATATGACCGAGGCCTATACCGAGGCCAGCGGCACCATGATCAACTCCGGAGACTGGAACGGCATGGAGTCCGCGGTGCTGAAGAAGGAAGCGCCCCATATCATCGAAAAGATGGGCGTGGGCAAGAAGACGGTGAACTACAAGCTGCGCGACTGGGTATTCTCCCGCCAGCGCTACTGGGGCGAGCCGATTCCGATCATCCACTGCCCCCACTGCGGCAATGTGCCGGTGCCGGAGGATCAGCTTCCGCTGGAACTTCCGGAGGTGGAAAGCTATCAGCCTACGGGTACCGGCGAGTCCCCGCTGGCAGCCATCGACAGCTGGGTGAACACCACTTGTCCGGTCTGCGGCGCTCCGGCCAAGAGAGAGACGAACACCATGCCCCAGTGGGCAGGTTCCTCCTGGTATTTCCTGCGCTACGTGGACAACCACAACGATGAGGAGCTGGTGAGCCGTGAGAAGGCCGACAAGTACCTGCCGGTAGACATGTACATCGGCGGCGTGGAGCACGCGGTGCTGCACCTTCTGTACTCCCGTTTCTACACCAAGTTCCTGCATGACATCGGCGTGATCGACTTTGACGAGCCCTTCACGAAGCTCTTTAACCAGGGCATGATCACCGGAAAGAACGGCATCAAGATGAGCAAGTCCAAAGGAAACGTAGTTTCTCCGGACGACCTGATCCGCGATTACGGCTGCGATTCCCTGAGAATGTATGAGCTTTTCGTGGGACCGCCCGAGCTGGACGCCGAGTGGGACGACCGGGGAATCGACGGCGTATCCCGTTTCCTGAAGCGCTTCTGGAACCTGGTTCTGGACAACAAGGACAAGGGAACAAAAGAAACTCCGGAGAGCGTGAAGCTGCGCCACAAGCTGGTATACGACATCACCACCCGTCTCAACAGCTTCAGCCTGAACACGGTGATCTCCGGCTTCATGGAGTACAACAACAAGATGATCGATCTGGCGAAGCGTCAGGACGGCATCGACAAGGAGACCCTGGAGACAGCGGTGACTCTGCTGGCGCCCTTTGCGCCCCATATCGCGGAGGAACTCTGGGAGCAGCTGGGCCACAGCGAGACGGTATTCGCCCACGGCTGGCCGGACGCGGACGAGGAGGCCATGAAGGACGACGAGATCGAGATCGCCGTCCAGGTCAACGGCAAAGTAAGAGGCACGGTGCGGCTCTCCACGAGCATTTCCAAGGAGGACGCTCTGGCGGCGGGAAAGGCCGCTGTGCCGGAGTGGCTGAAGGGAACCATCGTAAAAGAGGTTTACGTGCCCGGAAGAATCCTGAACTTCGTAGTGAAATAAAATAGAGCTTTTAGAAAAGGTGCAGACGAAGAGACGGTCTGCACCTTTTCCTATGAGTGAAATTCAATCGAAACGGGAGGAAATGCCTATACGTCTGGCCTGTTCTCTTCTCCCCAGACACATAATTGATCCAGGACGGCCATCAAAGATTTTCCCCGGTCACTAAGGCTGTATTCTACCTTTGGCGGGATCTGCGGATATTCTTTTCTGAGAATTAGACGATCCGCTTCCAACTCCTTCAGATTGAGGCTGAGCGTTTTATCTGAGACATTTTTCAGATACCGTTTCAATTCATTGAAACGCACAACCTGAAATTCCATCAGACAGTACAAAATCACCATCTTATGCTTGCCGGAGATAAGCGACAGGGTATAGTGGAATCCTGTATCTTCAAAATTTGCGTTTTCGATATATTTTCGTATCATTCTGCTTTCCTTATAGATAGTACCTTACCTTATTGATAGTACCTTACCTTATTGATAGTACTTGAATTAATAAACTGATCGCATATAATTATATGCAGGATGTGGATTCCTGTCAATTCATTTTATAAGGAGGTTCCTATGAGAGTAAAACTGAATATTACGGAAGGTATTTTCCCGATGCCAGTTTTAATGATCGCGACCTACAACGAGGATGGAAGCGTTAATGTGATGAATGCTGCATGGGGGACGATGCAGGCAAGAGATGTGGTTGCACTCAATTTGACTGAGAGCCATAAGACAGTAAAAAATATTAAGGCAAGGGGCGCGTTTACAGTCAGCATCGCAGATGCAGCTCATGTGGAGGAGGCAGATTATTTTGGAGTCGAATCCGGCAATCATGTACCGGATAAGCTTTCCGTCAGCGGCCTGACTGCCAGCAAGGCGGAGATAGTAGACGCACCCGTTATAAATGAATTTCCTATCTGCCTGGAATGTCGGTTTATTGAGTATCAGGACGGGGAATATGGCTGTGGCGTGATTGGAAAGGTGGTAAATATCACGGCGGACGAGAAGATTGTGGCAGACGGAAGGATTGATATGTCACTGGTAAATGCCATAGCATTTGATCCCTATACGCATGGCTATTATAAAGTAACCGAACGTGTTGGCGAAGCGTTCAGGGATGGGATTAAACTGAAACGAAAAGCATGATAAAGAGGGCTGCCGTAGTCAGTACGGCAGCCCTTTTGCCGGGAAAAAATCTTTTTTATCATTTTTCCCGAAATAGATTCGAATTTGGAAAGCAGATGTGATATGATGAAAAAGAAAGAGGGAAGGAGAAGTGTTATGTACGAACTGATTCAGATTTCAGAGCACGATTATTATATCCAGAGCCCGGCGAAGATCGGGCTGGTCCGGCTGAACGACACAGAGGTCTGCCTGATCGACAGCGGGAACGACAAGGACGCGGGCAGGAGGGTGCGGAAGCTTCTGGACGAGAGGGGCTGGAAGCTGAAGGCCATTTACAACACCCATTCCAACGCGGATCACATCGGCGGGAACAAATATCTGCAGGCCCAGACAGGCTGCCGTATCTTCGCCCCGGGAATCGAGTGCGCTTTTACGAACTATCCCATCCTGGAGCCGGCCTTTCTGTACGGCGGTTATCCCTGCAAAGATTTGAGACATAAATTCCTTCTGGCCCAGGAAAGCGGCGCGGAAGCCCTGACGGCGGAGACTCTTCCGGAGGGGTTTTCGTTGATTCCTCTGCCCGGCCATTTCTTTGATATGGCAGGCTTCCGGACGCCGGACGATACGGTGTATCTGGCGGACTGCCTCTCCAGCCGGGAGACGCTTGAGAAATACCGGATTGGCTTTATCTACGACGTGGGAGCTTACCTGGATACCCTGGAAATGGTAAAGACGCTGAAAGCCAGAATCTTTGTGCCGGCCCATGCGGAAGCGGCGGAGGATATCACGGAGCTTGCCCAGTACAATATTGATACCGTTCACGAAATCGCCGAAAAAATCGTGGATCTCTGTCAGGCGCCGCTTGGTTTCGAGACGATTCTGCAGCGCCTGTTCACAGAATATGGCCTTGTCATGAATTTCGAGCAGTATGTCCTGGTGGGATGCACGGTGCGCTCCTACCTGGCCTGGCTGAAAGACACGGGAAGACTGAACGCGGTATTTGAAAAAAATCAACTGCTATGGAAACAGAGCTGATACAGGAGGCTTCGGAAATCAGGTAAACGGGGAATTGTGTGATGAATGAGAAAAATATGGAAAATAAGATAGAAGATAAGGCCGAAAGCAGGATAGAGTGGCTGGAGGAAAAATTCCAGGAAGCTGTCTGGAACCGCCTGCTGATGCTGGCGCGCTGGCTTGTCTTCGCGGCTCTGACAGGCATCGTGCTGGGGCTTGTGGGAACGGCCTTCGGCAAGGGAGTGGAGCTGGCCACGGCTTTCCGGACAGAGCATTTCTGGCTGATTCTGGGCCTCCCCCTGGCAGGCCTGGCGATCGTCTGGATGTATCAGTGGGAGAGGAAGCAGGAGAAGAGAAGCAGCACGAACATGGTGCTGGACGCCATTCATTCAGAAGGGAATATACCCCTCAAGACAGCTCCTCTGATTTTTGCGGCTACGATTCTGACCCATCTGTTCGGCGGTTCCGCCGGACGCGAGGGAGCCGCCCTGCAGCTGGGCGGAAGCATCGGAAACTTCATTGGAAAGACGCTCCGGATCGATGAAAACGACAGGCGCGTCATGATTATGTGCGGTATGAGCGCGGCCTTTTCCGCCCTGTTCGGCACGCCCATGGCGGCGGCCGTCTTTTCCATGGAGGTGGTCAGCGTCGGAATCATGCACTACGCGGCCCTGGTCCCCTGCGTAGTGGCTTCCTATGTGGCGTATTCTGTAGCCTACGGCTTTGGTCTTACCGGGGAGCGCTTTGCCCTGGCGTCCCTGCCGGAATTCAATCTCCTGAACGGCGGGAAAATCCTGCTTCTCGGCCTTTGCTGCGCGGCGGTCAGCATCCTGTTCTGCGTGGCGCTCCACAAGACAGAAGAACTATTTGCAGAAAAACTTCAGAATGCCTACCTGCGGGCGGTCGTTTCCGGCTGCCTGCTGATTATCTTAACGCTGCTCCTTGGAACCACGGACTATCTGGGAACAGGAATGCAGATTGTAGAGCAGGCAGTAGTGGAAGGAAAGGCCTTCTGGGGAGCCTTCCTTTTGAAAATCCTGTTCACGGCAGTGACTTTGTCCGGGGGATTCAAGGGCGGGGAGATTGTGCCCTCCTTCTTTGTGGGAGCTACCTTCGGCTGCGTCTTTGGCCAGCTGCTTCACATCTCGCCTTCCCTTGCGGCGGCTTGCGGCATGGCGGCGGTATTCTGCGGCGTCACCAACAGCCCCATTTCCTCCCTGCTCATCAGCCTGGAGATGTTCGGCTTCGAGGGCGCGCCCTTCTTCTTCCTGGCCATCGCGGTCAGCTATATGCAGTCCGGTTATTACGGCCTGTACCGGAGCCAGAAGATCATGTACTCCAAGGTAAAGACCAGGTATATCAACCGGAACGCGAAAGAATAGCCGGAGTCAGACACCCTGCGTTACTATTTGCTGCAGCGAACTGACGGGGCAGGAGACAATACGAAGAGCCGGCCCTTCCTGTGCGGAAACCCTCTGAGGACGCCGGTACTTAGACGGCCGGGACGCTTTTCACCGGGCGTCTTATGTATCCGCTGCGTCCGAGGGGAGCGAAAGCGCGTTTCCGGCGGGAAGGGCCGGATCGCCTTACTTTAGGAAGCTTCTGGCCAGCTGCACCATCTGCTCCATGCGGGCTGCCTCCTCCGCGGACTTCCCCTGCTTGAGGGCCTCGAAAAGCTGGTTGAATTCGTCCTCCGTCATCGGATGATCCGACTGCCTGGCAGCGTTTAGGATTCTCTGAAAATCATTTTGATTCATGGCGTCACTCCCTTCCTGTGGAGACTGTGAAAAGACGCCAGAGCCGCTGTGCGTTTGAAAATCCGGCGGCGGGGCGTCTGTTCCCTGGGCGGACTGGAATTCCGACATCAGGCTGGAATACTGGAGATAGGTGGTCAGCATTTCCATAATCCGTATGATGGAGTCGATTTTCCGGTTCAGCTCATTGCACTTTCTCTGCACATCGTGAAGTATCTTATAGCCGTCGTTTCCCAGGTTCATACAGTCTCCTCCCATTCCCTACAGTATATGTGCAAAACGGCCTCCTATGAATATAATAAAAGGGACAAAAGAAAACGGGGAGTGATACTGCATGGGCCGTCTTGTGATCGAGGAAACGAGCGTCTATGAGATCGATGAAGACTGCGTGAAAGAAAAGGAGCTGGAAAGGCGGAAGAGACAGGAAAAGATGGAGGCAGAAGGCCTGCGTGAGAAAAAGGAGAGATCCGAGGACGTGATACCTCTATCCATTTAAGAATAGCGCCGGTGCATAAGGGACCAAGTTGTCCCTTAGTACACCGACGCTGCGGAGATATATAAAAGAATCATCAATCTTTGTCTTATCCCATTCATAGGTTTTATATGGCCCGCCGCTGATATAGGACCATACTGCCGTTACCTGGGTAGACAGCCCCAGCATATTTAACATCTTTATTTTTCAAGGCATTTCGGGTCAAGCAGAAAATCATAAATGTTTAGGGTCAGGATACCATATTCATCATACTGCGTTGGCACCATGTCCCTGGTAATGATGATTTTCTTAAAAGAATCTCCGCAGGATACCATAACTTTTTTAGTAAATGGCACAAAATGCGCCTTGGCAGTGAACTGCCATTGAATCTGCCGCTTTTCATTTTAATTCTTTTAATACTTCGCCGATATCCCCATCAATACAGATTGACCGCTCCCCAATCTCCCTTGGCGCATAGGCCTCCCCGTAATTCACACAGGCATAAACAGCCTTAGGATTTTGATACGTCATCCGCCAGAAGGGATACTTAATAATGCCCGGGGTGTTATGTTTATTGCGCACCAAAATAAAGTCATTTAAATCTCCGAAATAAGGCCGGTTTCTATTTAATTAAAGCGAAATAATGTTTCATCTGCGGCCTTTTTTATTATAGTGTATGGATTTCCTTCTCCAGTTCTCCGACGGTTTCCATCATGATTTCAAAAGACGGAATCTCCCCATAGAGCATATTCCGCATGGCAGAGTAGTCCTCCTGCAGCGCACCCTGGCGGTAAGCCGGAGGAAGCAGCTTTAAGGTAGCCGGAACAGCCTCCGGGTAGCGCGCCCAAGCCCGCGGATAAAACTTCATCTTGAAATCGACCACTTTCTGCAGTAGATCCAGCCGCGTAAATGCTTTTTCTTTTACAGGCGATTTTGCCATACAGTAAAGGTCATAATAATGACGGGAATACCGCTGGGGCATGGAAAGATGTTCAGGCCGGTTGGCCTCATGGTGAAGGATCGTAGCTTTTTCCCAGAAAGTCCGCTCCGGCGCCACCGTCAGGACAGAAACCTCTTTCTGCTTGAATAACTGCGGGTACTGCTCCGCGGCATACGGTACAATATCCACCAACTCTGCCGGTGTCCAGGCCGCCAGCGCCCCGATCTCCAATCGAATCACCTGTAAGGTAGAGGCATCGGTAAACAGGTTTGGATAAGCAAAGATCACCGTCTGTTTATCTTCCTCGTCTATGTAAAGATTGGCCGGAAGTCCCAATTCATCAGAAAGCCCTTCCCGGACCTGCGGGCAGAA
>CALWQJ010000092.1 GCA_944383645.1 uncultured Merdimonas sp. | reverse complement strand
ATGGAGCCGTCCTGCTGACAGCCATGCGCGCCCTTCGGGACAAGCTGGAGGAGAATCCGGAGCTCCCCTGTTACCTCTTATCCGTCAGCGGAGGCGGCTATACCTGGGCGGACGGCAGAGGACGTACGGAAGGGCCAAAAGGGCCTGAATTTTAGCCGATGCAGGAATACAACTGAAAAATAGCGATTCTGCGGTAATTTGCGATTTTAAAAATAACGATTCTGCAAATATTTTGAAATTTAAAAATAACGATTTTGCAGGAAATTGCTATTCTTTCTCTTTCAGTTCTTCCGCGATCAGCGCCAGGAACCGCTTCAGAACCGGATAGTCCGAGGAGCTGCGCGGGTAATAGACCCCGAAGCGGAGCCGGGGCAGATCCGTGACCGGGATGTAGCGAAGCCCGCTTTCCCGGCATTTCGGAATGTCTGGGTACAGGGTAAATCCGATCCGGGCGCGGGCCAGGGTGAGGGCGCTTTCGATGCTCTGGGTGAAGTATCTGCGTTCCGGCGGAAAGGATGCGATCAGCTGGCTCTGGGGGGTGAACACGGCGTCGGAGATGTGCCGGGGCGAGCAGCTGATGAAGCTTATCTCCGCCTGGTTTCTGGCCAGTTCCCGGAAGGTCAGGGATTTGTGCTGGGCCAGAGGATATTCCGGGGAGCAGACGGCAGCCATCGGAGCCAGGGAAAGCTCTTTAAAGGCGAGATGGCTTTCTCTGCGCCCTTCCTTAATGCCGAGAGCCGCCTGGATCTGGCCGTTTTCCAGCATCTGAAAGATAGAAGGAAAGGGAACCAGCGTAATGGAGGGGCGCAGCAGGGGAAACTCCTCGGTCAGCTTTTTCAGCGCCTCCGGAAGCAGGTCAAGCTCCATGTGGTTGTGGCAGCCCAGCTCAAAAGCGGTGAAGCGCTCCCGGGTGCCCAGACGCTCCTTGGCGGAAAAGGCGGTCCGCAGGATCAGGCGGGCGTCCGGAAGGAAGAGAAGTCCCTCCTGGGTCAGGGCGACGCTTTTGCTGGTGCGGGTAAAAAGCTTTACATTCAGTTCCTCCTCCAGGGACTGGATCTGGTGGCTGACGGCGGGCTGGGTGATTTTTAAGACCCGGGACGCCTTGGAGAAATTCAGATGCTCCGCTACGGAGACAAAGCATTCCAGCTGGATGGTGTTCATGGGAGGGCTCCTTTCCTTCTGTCGATTTTTCGCCGGCTTTTTCCTGCCCGGCATGCGCATTTTGTATAAAAGAAATCCATAGCGTCGGTGTACAAGGGGCAATACGCCTCAGCCCTGTAAATTCGCCTGTTTTCTACGTTATCCTCAGTCGGCGTACGTCCAGTACACCTTCATCGTCTGCCTTGAAAACAGGCGAATTTCCTAGGGCTGAGGTCGCAGAGTCAAAAATGAGCTGATTTGCGTCCCTGCAAGGCACTTGAACGACGCGTACAGGGACGTACGCGGAGTGAAAGTAACGTAGCAGGGGCACAAATTCAGCCATTTTTGACCGTGTTGTCCCTTGGTACACCGACGCTAAAAATCTATAAAATCTGTTTATCTAATATAGCATGATTTTCCCACCCCTTCAAGAGCTTTAAAAATAAAAAACAGACATAAATATCTATAAATAACATTTATCGTTTATAACAATTTTTGATTTCACAATCTGAAAATTCTGCGGTAGTATTTTTCCAGAACAATACCCTCGGTTTTCCGCAGGAACGCGCACGTCCCTGTGCCGGCTGGGGGTATTAATAAGTAAAAAAGAGGAGGTTTCTACATGAGAAAAGTACTGCAGCAGCTAAAGCAGTATAAGCGCGATACGTTCCTGTGTATCGGGCTGACTGCCCTGGAAGTTATTATGGAAATTCTGATGCCATTTATTACCGCCATTATCATAGACCGGGGACTGGAGGCTGAAAATCTTCCGGTGGTCTACCGCTACGGAGCCCTGATGGTGGGCATGGCGTTTCTGGCCCTTTTGTTCGGCGCCTTTGCCGGAAAGAACGCGGCGGGGGCCGCGTCCGGTCTGGCGGCCAATCTGCGTGAGGCAATCTACGCCAATATCCAGACCTTTTCCTTTTCCAATATCGACAAATTCAGCGTTCCCGGCCTGGTGACCCGTATGACGACGGATATCACCAACGTGCAGAACGCCTTTATGATGGTCATCCGCGTGGCGGTCCGGGCCCCCTTAAACCTGGTGTTCAGCTATGCCATGTGCCTGATGATCAGCCCGCGTTTAAGCCTGATGTTCCTGATCGCCGTGGTCTTCCTGGTGCTCGTCATCGGTTCTATCATGGTGGTGACGCTGAGGATTTTCAGCCAGGTGTTCCGCCGGTACGACGACCTGAACGCCAGCGTACAGGAGAATGTCTCTGCTATCCGCGTGGTGAAGGCCTTTGTAAGAGAGGATTATGAAAATAAGAAGTTTTCCAAAGCCTCGAAGCTGCTTTATGACCTTTCGGTGAAGGCGGAGGGACTTCTGGCCTTCAACAACCCGGCCATGATGGTCGCCGTCTATTTCTGCATTATCTCGGTGTCCTGGTTCGGCGCCCAGTTTATCGTGGGCGGCTCCATGAGCACCGGAGATCTGACCAGCCTGTTCAGCTATATCATGTCCCTTCTGATGAGTCTGATGATGCTGTCCATGGTGGTGGTCATGATCAGCATGTCCCTGGCCAGCATCCGCCGTATCAGCGAGGTGTTGAATGAGAAGGCGGACCTGACCGACCCGGCAGATCCGGTCATGGAGGTTCCGGACGGACGCATTGATTTCAACCATGTGAACTTTTCCTATAAGCACGGAAGCGGGGAGCACTCTCTGTCCGATATTGATTTGCATATAAAAAGCGGCGAGACCATCGGCGTCATCGGCGGCACCGGAGCCGGCAAGAGCACGCTGGTGAACCTGATCTGCCGTCTGTACGATGTGGACGAGGGCTCTGTCTGCGTAGGCGGCGTGGATGTCCGCAAGTATGACACGGAGGTGCTGCGAAACCAGGTGTCTGTGGTGCTCCAGAAGAATACACTGTTTTCCGGAACGATTCTCGACAACCTGCGCTGGGGCAATCCCGACGCCACGGAAGAAGAGTGCATCGAGGCCTGCAAGGCGGCCTGCGCAGACGAGTTCATCGACCGTCTGCCGGGCGGTTACCATGCCATGATCCAGCGGGGCGGATCCAACGTCTCCGGCGGCCAGAAGCAGCGTCTGTGCATCGCCCGGGCCCTTCTGAAAAAGCCCAAGGTTCTGATCCTGGACGATTCCACCAGCGCCGTGGATACGGCTACTGACGCCAGCATCCGGGCGGCCTTCGCTCGTGAGATCCCGGGAACCACCAAGATTATCATCGCCCAGCGCATTTCCAGCGTCCAGTCGGCCGACCGGATCCTGGTGCTGGACAACGGAAGGATAGATGCCTTCGACACCCACGAGAAGCTGCTTGAAACCAACGCCATCTATCAGGAGATTTACACATCTCAGCTGGAGGGCAGCGGAGACTTCGATCAGCCCGCGTAAGACGGCTCCCCGTAAGCGGGGACGCCAGGAAGGAGGAGAATAAATCTATGAACGAGAAGAAAAAAGCAAGACCAGAAGCAGGCATCGCGTCGAAGCTCATCAAACGGGTCATCCGCTATATGCTCCATTATTATAAAGTTCCGTTTTTATTTGTTGTTCTGTGTATCCTGATCACGGCCATCGCCACAGTGGTGGGGGCGACCTTCCCCCAGAAGCTGGTGGACAATTACATTACGCCCATGCTGGCGAGCGGCTCCAGGGATTTTAGCGGCCTGGCCTCGGATCTGATCCAGCTGGTCTGCGTCATGGGAATCGGCGTTATCACGGCCTTTACCTACAACCGGATCATGGTCAATGTCAGCCAGGGCACCATGCTCCATCTGCGCGACGATCTGTTCCGCCGGATGGAGGCCCTGCCCATCAAATATTTTGACACCCACGCCCACGGCGATATCATGTCCGTCTATACCAACGACGTGGATACCCTGCGGCAGCTCTTAAGCCAGAGTATCCCGCAGATTATCAACTCCATCATCACCATGACGGCCACGCTGGTGACCATGATTATCCTGAACCCGGCGCTGACTGTGATTTCCCTTCTGACAGCCGCCGTCATGCTGATGGTTACTTCAAAATTCTCACAGCTTTCGGCGAAATATTATGTCCGCCAGCAGATCGATCTGGGCACGGTGGACGGCTTTATCGAGGAGATGCTGGACGGCCAGAAGGTGGTTAAGGTCTTCTGCCACGAGGAGGCCGCCAGGGCTGATTTCCATAAGGTCAATGAAAAGCTGCGGGACAGCTCCAACAAGGCGAACGGCTACGCCAACCTTCTGATGCCGGTGAACGCCAATATCGGCTGGATCAGCTACACGCTGGTGGCCATCGTCGGAGCCATTCTGGGAATCAATGGCCTGGCAGGCGTCACCATCGGCACGGTCGTCACCTTCGTAGGCTTGAATAAGAGCTTTACGAACCCCATCACCCAGGTAAGCCAGCAGGTCAACTTCGTAGTGAACGCGGCGGCAGGAGCCCAGCGTGTCTTCGACCTGATGGATCAGGAACCGGAGAAGGACGAGGGCTACGTGGAGCTCGTGAACGCCAAAGAGGATGCGGATGGAAATCTCACCGAGAGCGCGGAGCGCACGAACCTCTGGGCCTGGAAGCATCCCCATAAGGCGGAAGGAACCGTCACCTACACGAAGCTGGAGGGCGGCGTGGTCTTCGACGACGTGGACTTTGGCTACACGGACGACAAGATCGTCCTGCACAATATCAGCCTGTACGCGAAGCCGGGCCAGAAGATCGCCTTCGTCGGCGCCACCGGAGCCGGGAAGACCACCATCACGAACCTGATCAACCGCTTTTACGATATCGCGGACGGCAAGATCCGCTACGATGGCATCAACATCAATAAAATCAAGAAGCCGGATCTGCGCCGCTCCCTTGGCATCGTGCTGCAGGACACCCATCTGTTCACAGGCACCGTCATGGACAATATCCGCTACGGCAAGATGGACGCCACGGACGAGGACTGCATCCGGGCCGCGAAGCTTGCCAACGCGGACGGCTTTATCCGCCGCCTGCCCGACGGCTATGAGACTATGCTGACCGGAGACGGGGCGAACTTAAGCCAGGGACAGCGCCAGCTTCTGGCCATCGCCCGGGCTGCCGTGGCCGACCCGCCCGCTCTCATCCTGGACGAAGCGACGTCCTCCATCGACACCCGCACCGAGAAGCTGGTGCAGGCCGGCATGGACGCTCTGATGAAGGGACGGACCACCTTCGTCATCGCCCACAGGCTTTCCACAGTCAAGAATTCCGACTGTATCATGGTCATGGAGCAGGGCCGGATCATCGAGCGGGGAACCCACGACGATCTGATCGCCCAGAAGGGGAAATATTATCAGCTGTATACCGGAAACTTCGCGGATTGAGCGCTGCTGTTTACAGACGCTTAAGCTGCGGCAGAAAAAAGAGTTGCAATCCCCGGGCTTTAATAATACAATATTTTTCGGAGAGGAACGGATCATCAGCTCCTCTCCGAATTTTTTGTGTAATAGGACCGTTTCTCTCACAAAGAAAAGGAAGAGTATTTGATATGCTTCATTGGATAAAAAAACGCCGGGGTCTTGGCCTCCTGCTGCTTTTGCTCCTGCTTCTGCTCTATCTGCTTGCAGGCGCTGTGGCGCCCTTTCTTTCCTATCCTGAGATAACCGGGGAGACGGAAGAGCGGCTTTCACTGGAAAGCTTCCGAAGCGGAGAGCCGGGTCCGGAGCGCGCAGCCCTGGTGGAGACGAACAGGGAGGCCTGGGAGGAGCGGATGCGCCTTCTATCCATGGCAAAGGAGCGGATTATCCTGTCCACCTTTGACATGCGGCCGGGAGAGAGCACCCGGGACATTCTGTCTGTCCTGCTTCAAAAGGCGGAAGAGGGCGTGGACGTCCGGATCCTGGTGGACGGCGTCAGCGGCGCGGTCCGCATGGAGGGAAAGGCACTTTTTTACGCCCTGTCCTCCCACCCGAACGTGGAGATCCGCATCTATAATCCCATCAATCCTCTGACGCCCTGGAAGCTGATGGGGCGGATGCACGACAAATATGTGATTGTGGATGAGAGGGCGTATCTTCTGGGCGGCCGCAACACCTTTGATTATTTCATCGGGAATTATACGGAGGAGCATGTAAGCTACGACCGGGAGCTTTTGATTTATAACACAGAGCCGGGAAATTCGGATACTTCTTTAAAAGAACTGGAAGCTTATTTTGAGAGCGTATGGGGCCTGGACGTATGCAGGCCCTTCCATGATGACGAAAAGCTGGCGGAAAGAGAGAAGGTTCAAAAGGAGCGGGAGCTTCTAAAGGAGCGGCAGGAAGCCCTTGTGGCAGCGAATCCAGCACTCTTTGACGGCTCCTGGGATTACGCGGAGCACACCTGGGAGGCCGGAAAAATCAGCCTTCTTTCCAACCCCACGCACATTTACGGAAAGGACCCGGAGGTATTCTACGCGCTGACAGAGCTGATGAGTCAGGCAAAGGAGCGCGTCATCCTTCAGACGCCTTACATCGTCTGCAACGGCTGGATGCTGGAGCGCCTGTCGGAGCTTGGGAAGACCGTGCCGGACATCCGGATTCTTCTCAACTCGGTGGACAACGGCGATAACTTCGTGGCCTCCAGCGATTACCTGCGCCATAAGGACGAGGTCGTGGACACCGGGATCCCCCTCTGGGAGTATGACGGCGGAATCTCCAATCATGGAAAGAGCGTGCTGATCGATGGGGATCTGACCATCGTCGGATCCTATAATCTGGATCTGCGCAGCACCTACGTGGACACCGAACTGATGCTGGTGGTGGAGTGCGAAGAGCTCAACCAGGAGCTGGAGGGACATCTTTTCGCCTTTCAGGAGGATTCCCGGAGAATCATCGATGCGGACACCTACGAGGTGCCGGAGGGCTTTCCGGTGCAGACCACACCCTTCTGGAAGCGGTTCGCCCGGGCTGTATTTGGCCTGGTGGTTCAGCCCTTCCGCTGCTTAATATAAAATAGGGAGGAAGCATGGAAATGTACAACGAAACAGACTTGGATAAAATGTATCGGAACACAGCTCCGCCTGACAGGGAGCCGGAGCGCCAGTATTACTTTATAGAGGCCTGCAGGAAAAAGGTGCGGGAGGAGAGCGAAAGGCTTGGCCGTCCCCTGACCTTCTGCGTCACGACCTTCGGCTGTCAGATGAACGCCCGGGATTCCGAGAAGCTGACAGGCATTCTGGAGCAAGCGGGCTACCAGCCTGCAGAGGAGGCGGAGGCCGATTTTGTGATTTACAATACCTGCACGGTCCGGGAGAACGCCAACCTGAAGGTCTACGGCCATCTGGGTCTCCTGAAGCACCGCAAAAAAGAGCGGCCCGGCATGCGGATCGCCCTCTGCGGCTGCATGATGCAGGAGCCGGAGGTGATCGAGAGGCTGAAGAAAAGCTACCGCTTCGTGGATCTGATTTTCGGCACCCACAACATATTTAAGTTCGCGGAGCTTCTGGCAAGGAGCCTGTATGAGGGCGGCCAGGTTATCGACATCTGGCAGGGGACGGACAAGATCGTGGAGGATCTGCCGGTGGAGCGGAAATATTCCTTCAAATCCGGCGTGAATATTATGTTCGGCTGCAACAATTTCTGCAGCTACTGCATCGTGCCCTATGTGCGCGGCCGGGAGCGCAGCCGCAGGCCGGAGGACATTTTGAAGGAAATCGAAGCTCTCGCGGCGGACGGCGTGACGGAAGTCATGCTGCTGGGCCAGAACGTGAATTCCTACGGCAAGACTCTGGAGCAGCCTATGACTTTCGCGGAGCTTTTAAGACAGGTGGAAAAAATCGAAGGCATCCGGCGCATCCGTTTCATGACCTCTCACCCGAAGGATCTCTCTGACGAGCTGATCGAGGTGATGCGGGATTCAAAGAAAATCTGCCGTCATCTCCATCTGCCTCTGCAGTCCGGAAGCAGCCGGATCCTGAAGGCCATGAACCGGCGTTATACCAAAGAGCAGTATCTGGAGCTGGCAGAGAAAATCCGCCGGGAGATTCCGGATATCTCCCTGACCACAGACATTATCGTGGGCTTTCCGGGGGAGACGGAGGAGGATTTTCAGGAGACCCTGGATGTGGTGCGCCGCGTGCGCTATGACAACGCCTATACCTTTCTCTATTCCAAGCGGACCGGCACGCCTGCGGCCGCCATGGAGAATCAGGTCCCGCCGGAGGTGACGAAGGACCGCTTCGACCGCCTGCTGGCGCTGGTGCAGGAGCTGGCAAAGGAACAGACGGCCCGCTTCGCAGGCACGGTGCAGGAGGTGCTTGTGGAAGAGGTCAACGATCACAGGCCCGGCTTCCTGACCGGCAGAATGAGCAATAATCTGCTGGTGCATTTCCCAGGAGAGGCGGCGCAGATCGGCCAGTATGTAAATGTGCGTCTGGAAGAATGTAAGGGCTTTTATTATATAGGCAGAGTGTGCTATACTGATTGATAGAGATTGATAGAAGCTATCTAATAGAAATTATTCATTATAAATGCAGAAGAGAAGCGAGGATACAAGTATGGAAATGAAGCGCTGCTGCCTGAAGCATCCCTACCTTTCGGTCAAAACGCAGAACGGGCTCTCCTTTGGCGGAAGCCAGACCTGGTGCAGCTCCCGCATCATGCGCAAATACGGCTGCGGCGTGGTGGGAATGGGAGACGTGCTGCTCTATCTGGGGCTGAACCGGCCCTCCTGCGCCACGGATCTGCAGTACGGAATGCAGCGGGAGGACGGCAATCTTTCCTATCCCCGCTATGAGCGGTACCTTCGGAAGCTGCGCCGCCGGTATCTGGGCGTCATCCCAGGCTTCGGCGTTCCCTGCTTTCTCGTGCCCCACGCCATGAACCGCTATTTCCGCCATTACCGGATCGGCCTTCGGGCCAGATGGTGCCTGAGCCAGGCGAAGCTCTATGAACGGATCGAGGATAGCCTGGCCCGGGATCTTCCGGTGATCCTCGCCATCGGCCAGAACATCCCCTTCTGGCGGCGGAAAAAGCTCTGTCTGTACCGGCAGGAGAACGGCGTGTGCCTTCCCGCCGCGGAGGTGAAGGCTCACTTTGTGGTGGTGACGGGGCTGGAGAACGAGTATCTGCAGGTTTCCTCCTGGGGAAAGGAATACTATATTTCCTGGCAGGAATATCTCCATTACGCCGGAAAATGCAGCAGCTTCCTGGTCAGCAATATCTGCATGCTGTATGAGAAGCGGAGGAAAAAGGACCGAAGGGAAAAGGAAAGAGGCGCTTTATGAACAGTTTTTTTGCGATGATGTCCCGGATGAAATACATTGACCGCTGGGCCCTGATGCGCAATTCCAGACAGGAAAATCTAAGCGAGCACAGCCTGGAGGTCTCCATGATCGCCCACGCGCTGGCGGTGATCGGGAATACCTGCCTGGGAAAGCAGCTGGACGCACGGAAGGCGGCGGTGCTGGGCATGTACCACGACGCCACGGAGATCATCACAGGCGACATGCCGACCCCGGTGAAATATTATAATCCCCAGATCAAGACGACCTATAAGGATATCGAACGCCAGGCGGCCAGAAGCCTTCTTTCCATGCTGCCGGAAACGATGCGGGAGGCCTACCGGGAGATTTTTGAGAAGCAGGAGGAGGACGCCTATCTCTGGAAGCTGGTCAAGGCGGCAGACAAGCTTTCCGCCTATATCAAATGCGTCGAGGAGGAGCAGGCGGGCAACCGGGAATTTCTCAGCGCGAAGGAGATGGCTCTGGAAACAGTAAAAAAGCTTGCGCTTCCCGAGACAGAGCTGTTTCTGCAGTATTTTATAGACGCTTACGGAAAAAATCTGGATGAACTGACGGGAGGAGAAAAATGAGTGAGGAGAAAAATTTCGGCTTCTGCCCCCGGTGCGGGGCACTGATGCATGACGGAGTGTGCAGAAGCTGCGGATACAGAGGCGGCGGATATACAAATTATTCGCCGGTGCAGCAGCCGAAGGCGGCTCCGGAGAAAAAGAACCGAAAGGGGCTGATTCTTGCTCTGTGCATTGTCTGCGCGGTGGTTCTCATCATCGGCCTGATTTTAGCCTTTGTATTCTTAAGCAGCACCCTGACCCGTGCCGCAAGGGAGACAGAGGTCTACGAAGAGGAATATGACGATCCCTACAGCGGAGATTACTTCGACGAATTCGGGGATTACGACTCCGGCTACTATGTGCCGGATGAGGACGACCCCTATTACCGGGAGATCACCGACTGCACCAGGACGGATCTGGAGTATGGGATTTCCTGGATTGTCGATTCCATCACGCCGGACGACGACGAGGATTACTGCACTTATTACGCCACCTATCCGCTGCTGAAGGGCGGGGACGGCGCTTACGATTCCATCAATGAGGAGATTACGGGAAAGGCGCTTCAGTATAAGGAGGCCTACACTGATTATCCCGGAGGCTGCTCCACCTACGGCTATGTCACCTACATGGATGAAAGCAAAATCAGCGTCGTGTTCCAGCATGATCTCTATGAGGAGAACGGGACCCTGCCCCGGGTGACGGCGGTAACCTTTGATCTGGAAAGCGGACAGGAGATAAAGCCGGAGCAGATGACAGCGGTGGACGAGGAGCTTGTCATGCGGTTCCGGGCCCAGAACGAGACGCAGAACGGCGGCGTAGAGTTTGTGGAAAATTCCAGCGACGAGGATCTGCTGGCGCTTCTGCGGGATCCGCAGACGGGGATTTTCTTCTATTCACCGGTGGGCCTGGAAGCCGGTTTCAATTACGAGAGCGGGGAGTACAGCAGCGGCTGGGTCACCGTCACGCTGAAGGATCAGGCCTTATGATGAAGATAGGAAGCCATATTTCGTCGGCCAGGGGCTATGAAGCCATGGGGAAGCAGGCGCTGAAGCTGGGAGCCAGCACCTTCGCCTTTTTCACGCGCAATCCCCGGGGCGGAAGCGCGAAGGCTGTCGATGAGGCGGATGTGAAAAAATTTCTGGAGCTCTGGAAGGCAGAAGGGTACGGGAAAATCGTGGCCCACGCCCCTTACACGCTGAATGCCTGCTCCGATAAGCCGGAGGTCCGCCGCTTTGCCCGGGAGGCCTTCGCGGAGGATCTGAAGCGGATGGAGTATACGCCGGGGAACTATTACAATTTCCATCCCGGCAGCCATGTGGGTCAGGGAGCGGAAGAGGGCGTCCGCCTGATTGCGAACCTTCTGAATGAGAATCTGTATGAAGAGATGACGACCACGGTGCTTCTGGAGACCATGGCCGGGAAGGGCAGCGAGATAGGACGCAGCTTCGAGGAGCTGCGGGCCATCCTTGACCGGGTGCGTCTGTCCGATAAAATGGGCGTCTGCCTGGATACCTGCCACGTCTGGGACGCGGGCTATGATATCGCGGGCGATCTGGACGGCGTTCTGCAGGAATTTGACCGGATCGTGGGCCTGGACCGGCTGAAAGCTGTCCATATCAACGACAGCCTGAACGGCCTGGAAAGCCGCAAGGACCGCCACGCCCGGATCGGAGAGGGCTGTATCGGTCTGGAGGCCTTTGTGCGGCTCATCAACCATCCGGCGCTTCGGGAGCTCCCCTTCATCCTGGAGACGCCAAACGACGACGCAGGCTGGACAAGGGAGATCGCCATGCTGCGGGAAGCATACCGGGAATAGGGACAGCAATTCATAAATATAAAAAAGCGAAGGCCGCCTGGCATGCCGGTTCACAGTTTTTGTGAACGGCGCGCCAGGCGGCCCTTTTGTCAGCTTTTCCGTCTGCGGGCGGCCCTTTCAGGCATCCCGCTTATTTCCGCGGGCAGTGAGCCAAGCGGACGCGCTTGCGCGTCCATTTGGCGAACGCCGCGAGGGTCAAATACCCCGATGCTTGCATCGTTTCTAGTTTGATGCCCCGTATGCTTGCATCGGGGGCTTTGACTCCAGCATACCAGGAGGTACCGCCATGACT
>CALWQJ010000091.1 GCA_944383645.1 uncultured Merdimonas sp. | reverse complement strand
GACGGCGCAGCCTACCTCGAAGCCGGGAACGGCCTCCTCCACCAGGACGGAATCGTCATGGGCGAAGGCCAGGGTGACGGCGTCGTGAAGCCCGGCGGGCGTCTCGATGCGGGAGACTCCAAAGGAGGAGCCGGCCTTGACAGGCTTGACGAAAAGCGGGTAGTGGAGGTGCTCCGTCATGGAGAATTCCTCGGCCTCCGAAGGCATCCGCCGAAAGAGCACGGAAGCCGGAACCTCGATGCCGTCCAGGCTTGCCAGGGTGTGGGCCAGATGCTTGTCCATGCCCAGGACGGAGGCCTCCATGCCGCAGCCCACCACGGGCAGGCCAGCCAGCTCGCAGAGCCCCTGCACCGTGCCGTCCTCCCCGTTTTTGCCGTGCAGCACCGGGAAAACCGCGTCCAGATGAATCAGCTCCAGTCCGCCCGCGTGTAAGATCAGAAGTCCGTGATCGGTGCGGTTGGGAGAGAGCATGGCGGGCAGGCAGTCGGCGGACGCCCAGGTATCCTCCGGGATGCGGTCGATGTCGCCTTCGTAGCGAAGCCAGGTTCCTTCCCTGGTAATGCCGATCAGATGAGCGTTATATTTTTCCTGGTTGAGATGGGTGATGACAGAATAGGCGGACTGAAGCGAGACCTCGTATTCGGTCGAGCAGCCGCCGAAAAGAATCGCGATTGAGAGTTTATTTTTTCCTGTGTTTTTTTCCATGGTATGATCATTCCTCCTGATTTCCAGTATAGGGCGCGTCGGTGACAGGACCGTGACTTTTCCGTGACAGTTCTGTCACCCGGCTTTTCCTTTGCCGCTGCCTTTATTGTAGCGGATCAGGCGAAATGATATCTGTAGATTTCGTGATAGGAAGCTTAAGAAAAGCTTGCGATATGTTTAGTTATTTCGAAACCGCGGCGCCGGCGCGCGCGGGGCCTTCCTCCTGGGGCGGGGCCGCCGGGCTTCCGGGCAGCTCGATGGTAAATACGGTGCCCTCCGGGCCGCTGGAGGCAGAGATGGTTCCCTTATGGGCGGTGACGATCTCCTTTGCGATGGCAAGCCCCAGGCCGGCGCCTCCCGTGGAGGAGGAACGGGCCGAGTCCAGGCGGTAGAACTTTTCAAAAATGGCGTTTAGCTGCGCTTCGGGGATCTGAGGGCCCTGGTTGGTGAAGGTGATGCGGACGGCGTTTCGTTCCTGCCGGGCGCGGATCTCGATGACCGTGTCCGGATAGCTGTAGGCCGCCGCGTTTTTGAGGATGTTGTTGAAGACCCGGGCCAGCTTGTCCGGATCGCCGTACAGGCTCAGATCCTCCGGCACGTCCAGCCGGACGGATTTCCCGCCGGGCGAAAGAATCGGGTAGAATTCCTCGGCCATCTGCAGGAGCATGTAGGACAGGTGGATGTTCTCCCGGTTCAGGGGGATGCTCTGGAGATTGAAACGGGTGATCTCGAAGAATTCGTTGATGAGCTGCTCCAGGCGGTAAGCCTTGTCCAGCGTGATGGAGAGATATTTGGCCCGCTGCTCGACGGGCAGATCCGGGGCTTCTTTTAGAAGCTCCAGATAGCCGATGACTGAGGTGAGGGGCGTGCGGATGTCGTGGGCCAGATAGACCACCAGATCGTTTTTTCGCTGCTCGGCCTCTCTTGCGTCCCGCTCCCGCTTCTCCAGGATGGTCTTGGATTCGTTCAGCTTCAGCTCCAGAAAGCCCATCTCCGGGGACAGGGTGATAAGCTCCGTCTTTTCATCCAGGAGGGCGTCGCAGCCGGCGGAAATCTCGTCGAAATATTCCCGGACCCAGCGCAGGGAGAAGCGGAAGACCACGATCAGGGAAAGGATGATGGCGCCGGCGATGATGCCGTCCAGATGGTCGCGGAAGGTGGCCTCATAGATGTAGAGGGCGTCTGAGTAGTCCAGGTGGAAGACCCCGGTGAGGAAGGCCACCACCGCGTCCCCGAAGCGCCCCCGGATAAGCTCCCGCAGCAGGAAGACGGCCCCGATGGCAATCAGGACCAGCGACAGCATTTTCCGCGTCATTTTCCGCTCAAACAGCACGTAGCTGCTTTTTCTTCCTACGTTTTTTGTGTTTTTTTCACTCAATTTTGTATCCCACTCCCCACACAGTCTTGATGTACCTGGGCTTCTCGCTGGAATCGTGCATCTTTTCCCGCAGATGCCGGATGTGCACCATGATGGTGTTGTTATTGCTGCTGTAGTATTTCTCGCCCCAGACGTCGTAGAAGAGGCGGTCGGAGCTTACCACCTCGCCCCGGTTTTTGCAGAGGCTCCAGAGAATGGAGAACTCTGTGGGCGTCAGGGCCAGGGGCTTTTCGTCCAGGGTGCAGGTGTGGTCCCGCCTGTTGATGACCAGGCCGGAGATGGTGATGCAGTCCTGATCCTCCTCCTTTGCCGCCGTGTTGTACTTGGTAAAACGGCGCAGCTGCGCCTTGACCCGGGCGATGAGCTCCAGGGGCCGGAAGGGCTTCGTCATATAGTCGTCCGCGCCCAGGGTGAGCCCTGTGATCTTGTCGATCTCCTCGTCCTTGGCGGTGAGCATGATGATGGGAAAATTCTGGTTTTCCCGGATTTTCTGGCAGATGGTAAAGCCGCTCATGTCCGGCAGCATCACATCCAGGACGGCCAGGTCCGGCGTCTCCTCCTTCAGCCAGGCCAGGGCGTCCGTGCCATTGTAAAATTTGTGTACCTCGTAGGCTTCGTTCGTCAAATATAATTCAATCAGGTCGGCGATTTCTTTCTCATCGTCCACCACTAAGATTTTCGCTTCTGTCATTGCAATACCCCGCTTTCTACACCAGTATAACAGAAAACGGCGGAAAAAAGCTTAAAAGTTTTGTGAAGAAATCTTAAGAAGCTATGAAGCTTTCGCTTTCCTTAAGAGCTTCGCCTGTCCGGAGCCTTCCGGGCGTGCCAGGTGACGGGGTCTCCCCTTGGAGGAGCCTTTCATAGAGGAGGCCGGTCAGGAACCAGACCGGAGCGTAGTCCAGGCGGATCACGCTCTGGATATTGGAACGCGCCCGGCTGTAATCCCAGGGACACATGCCGCGCCGCTTCAGGAGGCTTCCGGTGACGAACTCCGTCAGGAAGATGGCTCCCGTATAGACAAGACCCCGCACCCAGAAGCATTTGCCCTTCAGCAGCCGGGAGAGAGGGGCCAGAAAGGCCGCCATCCCGTAAATGGGAAACATCCAGATGGAGGACCGCCCTTCCAGCTTCATCTGCCTGCGCTGCAGGGCGATAAGGCCGGTCCAGAATACCTCCAGGCACCAGCCGGTGAGGCCGCAGAGAATAAATTTATTTTTCATCATGGAAAAAGGATGCCCAAAGGCCGCAAAATGATACGCGGTTCTTGACACCCTCCGGAAAAAATTTTATGATTAAGACAGATGGGAAATACATGCAGAGACGGAGGGAAGGGCGATGTCAGAAAGATACGGACGGAAGGTTGCTTTTATACAGCCGGGCATGGACAGGCTTGAGGAGTGCAAAAGGGTATTTGAGAACAGCGCCCTCTACGACTGGTACTTTAAGGATACGAATTTCCTGGAGGAGTGGCTTAAGGGCGCGCTGGAGGAGGGAAAGGTGGTCGCCGCCGTGACCAGCGACGGTGTGATCGCGGGCCTCATGATCTGCCAGATGAAGGGCATGTTCGCGGAGCTTCCCTATCTGGCCCTGCTGGGCGTAAGGGACAGCTGCCGCGGCCAGGGCATCGGAAGCCGCCTGCTGGACGTCTACGCGGATATCTGCAGACAGGCCGGCTATGACAAGTGCTTCATGTGCGTCTCCCATTTCAATCCCAGGGCGAAGGCCCTCTACCTGCGCAAGGGCTTTAAGCCGCTCGCCCTGATCCCGGATATGATGAAGGCCGGAATCGACGAGTGGGTGCTGATGAAGCGGCTTTAGCCTTGACGGACAGGGCCGCTTTGTTGTAAAATAGTTTTTGCGTTTACGCGGCTATGGCGGAATTGGCAGACGCGCTGGATTTAGGTTCCAGTGGGAGACCGTGCAGGTTCGAGTCCTGTTAGCCGCAGGATCATGAGAATCTGAACCCGGTTTTAATCTGGGAGGGATTCAAATTTTTAGTATATCTTGAGTGCTGAAGCAGTGGTGTCATGAATGATGCTGCTGCTTTTGCTTTTATTTATTTCCGGTCGATCTTATCCTGCACGACCTTCTCCGGACGCTCCATCAGCTGCTCCGGCTTGGAGATGCCGCTCTTGATGTGCTTGAAGCCCAGAGCGTAGATAAAGCCGTCGCAGATGCGCTCGTCCACGACGAATTTCATGTTCAGATAGGTCTTGCGGCGGAGCTGTCCGTTCCGGTCCAGCTCGTGGACCGTCTCCTTGCTTCCGATAGCGCCGAAGATGGAGATGGTTCCGAATTCGTAAATATGATGGTAGACCGGCTGCATGCCGATGGATCCCATATTTGTGAGAAAGAAGCTGGCGTGGAAGGGGCTGAGATCCGTGATTTTTTTCGGGATCCAGCCGTGGCGGTCCAGGAGCTTTAAGAGGCCGAAGACCAGAGAGATCAGCCAGTTCGGAATCAGGCTTAAGGCCAGCTCCAGCTTGTCGAAATCATTGCGATTCTCATCCTCCGCCACCTTCTTGGTGCGGTCGATGGGATTGGCCAGGGACTGGATCTCCTCCGAGACCTCCTTCAGCGTGGCATCCATCTCGAAACGCGGCATAATCGTGGTCCGCTCGCTGTCCCGCTGCATTCCCTTCATGACGACCATGGAGCCCTTCATCTCATTGCGCGCGTAGATATTGCTGCGGGCGATAAAGCGGTTCAGTTCAGGGACCTGGGAATAGGTGCGGACAATCGCTGCGAAGATAATATGGTAAAGAGTCAGTCCGGGAATCTCTCCCTTGCGCATCTCGTGTACAAAATCCTGTGTGTGCGTGATATCGATGCGGTCCTCGAACAGCACCCAGCTGTCAGCCTTGCTTTTCATAATAAAAGGAATCAGCTTTCCCATCGGATCCAGATTCCTTACCAGAAAACCATCATTTCTGTCGCCAAAACGGCGTTTTCTTCCTTCTAAAGGCTTCATTTTCTATAATATACTCCCCTCATTTAATCTGGCCCTATTGTATACTAAGAGGGAAAAGCTTGTCAACTGCAATCCGGGGATTTCCTCTTGTCCCCATCTGTCATCTGTGTTATAGTTAAAATCAGCGCAGGACGGAGGTTCCGGGCCTGCAGAAGGCTGGAGGGATACTTAAGGAGGCATTTTCGGGAAATGACAATTTGGAAGAGGTGGACGGCGCTTGCGCTTGCGGGAACGATGGCTGCGCTGCTTGGCGGCTGCGGCGGGAAAGCGCAGGATGAAGATATAGAAGAAATCAAGGTAGAAGTGGTGGACGAAGCGCAGCAGGAGGAAGAGGCCTCTCAGGTGGTCTCCGAGCTGGAGACGACGATTACCTGGTGGACCTATCCGATCTTTGTTCAGGACGAGGGCCAGGAGGACGGTGCCTATGAGCAGACCCTGATTCAGAAATTTAATGAGAAATATCCGAATATCACGGTAGAGCTGAAGGTTCTGGACTATCTGAACGGGCCGGACGAGATACAGGCCCTGCTGGAGGCGGAGGGCGGCGAGCTGCCGAATGTGCTGCTGGACGAGCCGGGAAGGATCAGCGCCTACGCGAAGGCGGGGATGCTGGAGGATCTGGGCGATCTGCTTACGGACGACGTGGCTGCGGATATGGTGAGCGAGGGAATCTTAAGCGCCTGCCGGAACGGGGACAGCTATGTGATGTACCCCTTGAGCGGCTCCAATTATGTGATGGCGTTCAACCGGTACATGATAGAGGGTTCCGGAGCCATCGAGCTGATGAACCGGGAGGGGGCCTGCACCTGGACGACGGAGGCCTTTGAGCAGGTGCTGGAGAGGCTGAACGCCTCGGGCTTCAACAGCGGCATGCTGTACTGCTCGGGAATCGCGGGCGATTACGCGACCCGCTCGTTTATCACGAACCTCTATGACGGCAGTCTGATGAACGAGGACATGACCGCCTATACCATGGACAGCGAGGCGAACCGCCAGGCGCTGAACAAGATTAAGGAATGGATGGAGAAGGGCTGGATTCTGAACGGCTCCGGATCCTCCGGCGCGGACGCGGTAGCCTCCTTTGTGGAGGGCGAGAATTCCTACTGCCTGCTCTGGAGCCTGCCCCAGGCTATCAGCAACGCGGAGGCTCTGGCTGAGAACGGCGTGGAGGTGGTGGTGATGCCTTATCCGTCGGCGGACGGCGTGCCTTCCCTGGAATACATGCTGAACGGCTTCTGTATTTTTGAAAACGGCGATGAGGACAAGCTGCAGGCGTCCCGCTATCTGGTGGATTTCCTCTGCAATGACGAAGAGGTGGCGAAGGAGAACGTGGTGCGAAGCGGAGCCTTCCCGGTGCGCGCTTCCATGGGAGACGTCTATGACGGCAATGCGGAGGCGCAGCTCTACGAGGCGCTGCTGCCCTACAGCGGAACCTATTATAATAAGGTAGAGGGCTTCGAGGAGATGCGCGTCTACTGGTATCAGATGGAAGCGGAGATTATAAACGGAGAGTACAGCGTGGAGGACGCCACGGACAGCTTTGTGGAGTACGCGGATAAGACGCTGGTATCGAAAGAGAAGGAAGAAGAATGATGGAAATCGGCATTCGCGGAGTGAGGATTCTGGATCCCTTAAGGGAAACGGAAAAAACAGCAGATATTCTGATAAGCGGCGGAAGGATAGCGGCTATCGGGGAGCTGCCGGAGGATTTCGGCGGCCGGGTGCTGGACGGGGCCGGCCTGACAGCGGCGCCGGGTTTTGTGGACGTCCATGTGCATTTCCGGGATCCGGGTCTTACTTATAAGGAAGATATTCTGACGGGCGCGGAAGCGGCTGCGGCAGGCGGCTATACCACCGTGATCTGCATGGCGAATACGAAGCCGGTGGTGGACAATCCGGAGACGCTTTCCTTTGTGCTGGAAAAAGGAAGGCAGACAGGCGTTCATGTGCTGTCCTGCGCCTGTGTGACAAAGGATATGGCGGGAAAAGAGCTGACCGATATGGAAGGGCTGCGAGAGGCTGGCGCTGCCGGCTTCACGGACGACGGGAAACCGATTTTGGACGCGGAGCTTCTGAAGGCGGCGTTTGCGGAAGCGGCCCGTCTGGATGTGCCGGTCAGTCTGCACGAGGAGGATCCGGCCCTGATCGCGGATAACGGAATTAACCGTGGAGAGGTTTCGGAAAAGCTGGGAATCGGCGGTTCCCCGGCACAGGCTGAGGTTTCCATGGTGGAGCGGGACTGCCGCCTGGCGGAGGAGACGGGGGCCCGGGTCAATATTCAGCACATCAGCACGGCGGGAGCCGTGGAGGCAGTGCGGCGATCGAAGCAGAGAGGGTCCCATGTGACGGCAGAGGCTGCGCCTCATCATTTTACGCTGACAGAGGACGCGGTTCTGGAGTACGGGACTCTGGCCAAGATGAATCCTCCCCTGCGGACCAGGGAGGACCGGCTGGCGGTGATCGAGGGCCTGCGGGACGGAACCATCGATATGATTGCCACGGATCACGCGCCTCACAGCGCGGAGGAAAAGGCTCTGCCGCTGACGGAAGCGCCCAGCGGGATCCTTGGCCTGGAGACAGCGTTCGCTCTGGGCGTCACACAGCTTGTGAAGCCGGGATACTTAAGCCTGATGGAGTTGATGAAAAAAATGAGCCTGAATCCGGCCCGCCTGTACCGGCTTCCGTACGAGGGCGTCGCCGTGGGAGCGCCTGCGGATCTGGTGCTATTTGACGAGGCAGAGGAGTGGACCGTGGAAGGCTTTCATTCCCGTTCGTCCAATTCCCCCTTCCTGGGATGGAAGCTTTCCGGGCGCGTGCATTATACGATCTGCGGCGGGAATGTCGTCTACGAATTATAGAGAAAAGCGAATTATAGAGAAAATCTGCGGAAGCGGAACTGATAAAAAAGGTTATTTTCAGCGCGAACTGAAAATAACCTTTTGTGCTGGGTGATATTTTAAAATCAGCAGTGGGAAAGCTCAGGACTGGACCTCTCTGGAATACAGGTGCTTTTTAAACCGGACAAAATCCCGCACCTCCCGCTGGCCCTCTGCCGGGAATTTTTTGTAATCCATTACCATCTTCGCGCTGGGGCCGTCCAGCCGGATCAGGCTGTTTTCCGGCGTGATGGCCGCGTGCTCGCGGATGATGTCGTCGGCGGTGTGAACCCTGCTGAAATCTCCGAATAGCAGCTGATCCACCGATACATGGTACAGCTCGGAAAGCGCGATCACTGCGGAAAGGGGAGGAAGAACCTCGCCCCGTTCATAATTGGAATAGGTCTGGCGGGCAGAATTGATCTGACTGCCGACGTATTCCTGAGTGTAATCATAGATTTCGCGCAGACAGCGCATATTAGCGGCCAGCTTGAGTTCAGGCATTCTGCTTGCTCCTTCCCAAAATTGTGGCATTATTATACCAGCTTCGGGTCTCATATATTCGCGATGGAAGGAAACATAGCGTTTTAACAAAAGAATGTCACGATAAGATGACAAAACGAGAGGGCAGAGTTACCATTTTTTCTGACTCAGGGTGCTGTTGTGATATTCTGTGGACCAGGTGACCTCTTCCCCGAACCAGTCAGGCGGAAGAAAGGCGCGCGCCTCTTCTTCAGAAGGAAATTCCACCTCAGCCAGCACAAGACCCTGGAAGGGCGGCTCGAAGACGTCGAGTTCGATGGTAAGCCCGGATTCCAGCGGAATAAGATAGCGGCGCTTGCAGATAATATTGCCGTCGGCCTTGGCCTTCAGATGTTCGTAGCTTTCCGCGGTCAGAGGAAGATTATACTCCTCGCGCGTCATCAGGCCTTTCCCCTTGTAGGTGAGAATGTATTCGTCGTCGCTTCGTCGTACGCGCACCACCGGCTCCGTGCAGAGGTAAGCCTGCTCCAGCGTGTGGAAGGGATAGGTCTCCAGATTTTCGGGAAGCTTTGAGATTAAAAATTTACGTTCGATTTCCATGAGTCCGCCTCTCCTTTTGGGCAGCGCCGTCTGTGCGGAGCTGCCGCTTCTTTTTCAACAAGGGTAGCATACCAGTCTGGATAATTCAACGGTAATTTGCTATAATGAGAAAAACAGACTGAAAAAGGAGAGGTTATCTTATGAAAAAAGTGAGTATTTTTCTGGCGGAAGGCTTCGAGGAGGTCGAGGCGCTGACCCAGGTGGATCTGCTCCGAAGAGCGGGAGCCGAGGTCACGATGGTGTCCATCAGCGGTGCGCGCGAGGTGGCCGGAAGCCACGGGATTGTGGTGACGGCGGACAAGATTTTCGCGGAGATGGATTTTGCGGAGATGGATCTGCTGGTGCTGCCGGGCGGTATGCCGGGCACCCTGCACCTGAAGGAGTGCGCTCCTCTTATTGCGCTTCTGCAGGATTTTAATGAAAAGGGAAGGAAGCTTGCGGCCATCTGCGCGGCGCCCACAGTTTTTGGCGCGGCGGGACTTCTGCGGGGAAAGAAAGCCACCTGCTATCCGGGCTGCGAGGACGGACTGACAGGTGCGGAAGTCCTGACGGACCGCGTGGTGGTAGACGGCAATATCACCACCAGCCGCGGCGTCGGCACGGCGATTCCTTTTGCGCTTTCTCTGATAGCCCAGCTTTATGATCAGCAGAAAGCGGATCAGATTCGGGAATCGATCGTCTACGGGCACGGTCCTGCAAAAGCCTGAGACGGACAACGGAAAAGCCTCTTCTGCCAGACGCACAGGAAAGGCGAAAGGCCGCGATCCGGGTTCCAGCCATTTCCAACATAACTCCATGCGCCGCTGTACACAATAGGAGCATGGAGGTGATACAGATGACAGAACAGTCCAGATCAAATCAGAACCAGATGGCAGTTCCGGAAGCGAAGGCGGCCATGAACCGCTTCAAGGAGGAAGTGGCCAGCGAGCTGGGAGTGCCTTTAAAGGAAGGCTATAACGGTGATCTGACTTCTGCCCAGGCTGGTTCCATCGGCGGAGAAATGGTCCGGAAAATGATCATGAAGCAGGAACAGCAGATGAGCGGAAAGTAAGCATAAAAAGAAGCTTAAAAAGAAGACAGAATTAAAACGAAGCAGAATGAAAAAAGACGGCCTCCGGTGCGGGAAATGCGAGACGCACCGGGGGCTGTTTTGCGCGGGTGCGCGCAGTATCCTGAGCTGACGAAGGTATGGAGTTTCATAAAGAATTTACATTCCCTTTACCTGCGCATGATAGATAGGAAACAGAAATCGGTGATAAACTTAATATACTATAAGCTCAGTGCGTCAGAAAAGGAGGCTTTTCTCCGCTGAAAACGGATAGAGGAGATGTGTGGATGAGAAAATTTGGATATTTTGCGGCAGGCTTGCTTATCATTCTGCTGGCGGTCCTGGGACTGTCGGCCTGCTCCGGCTCCGATCCTTCCGGACCGGGCTCTGCCGGGGAGCAGCAGGAGGACCAGGGCGCGGACGCTGTCATCGGAAGCGGCAGACAGACGCTGAAGATCGTTTCCGGTTCCGAAAATCAGGAGCTGGAGCCGATTCTGGAGGAGTTCTCGGAGAAGAGCGGCATCCGGATCGAGATGACTTATCAGGGCTCGCTGGACATTATGCGGACGCTGGGGCAGGAAACCATAGAGTACGATGCGGTGTGGCCGGCCAGCAGCCTGTGGCTCAACGTGGGGGACACAGAACACCGAATCAAGCACGCGGAGTCGATTTCCATTACGCCTGTGGTCTTCGGCATCCGGCAGAGCCTGGCGGAGGAGCTTGGCTTTGTGGGCAGGGAGGTATCTGTCCGGGATCTTCTGGACGCCATCACCGACGGAAAGCTTAGATTCTGCATGACCAGCGCGACACAGTCCAATTCCGGAGCCAGCGCCTACATAGGTTTTCTCTATGCGCTGCTGGGCAATCCGGATATGATTACCGAAGAGGATTTGCAAAGTCCACGGCTCCAGGCGGATATTCAGAACCTGTTTTCCGGCGTGGACCGTTCCTCCGGAAGCTCGGACTGGCTGAAGGATATGTTCCTGGAGGGCGGCTATGACGCCATGGTGAATTATGAGTGCCTGATTATCCAGGCCAACGAAGAGCTGGAAAGCCGGGGAGAGGAGACTCTTTATGTAGTCTATCCCTACGATGGGCTGACATTGGCGGATTCTCCGCTGGGCTATGTGGACCAGGGCGATGAGAAAAAGGAAGAAGCTTTCCTGAAACTTCAGGAATACCTGCTTTCTGAAGAGGTGCAGAATGAGATTCAGCGGACCGGACGGCGGACCGGCTACACCGGCATTTCCGAGGAAAACAAGGAGGTGTTCCGGACAGACTGGGGCGTACAGCCCGACCGGGTGCTGTCTACCATGCGGATGCCTTCGACCGAAGTGCTGTTCAAGGCGCTCAATCTGTATCAGACGGATTTTAAAAAGCCGTCCCTGAACATTTACTGCCTGGATTATTCGGGAAGTATGTCCGGAAAGGGAAATGAACAGCTGACAGCCGCCATGGAGCAGCTGCTGATTCAGGAAAACGCGGAGAAAAATTTCCTGCAGGCCTCCAGAGATGAGGTCAATGTGCTGATTTTCTTTGATGATCAGATTCTTGCAGAATATACGGCCGCAGGCTCCGGAAAGGAGCTGGAGGAGCTTTATGACAGGGTGGCGGAGCAGGAGACCGGATCCGGCACAGACATGTACCTGGCGGCGGACGAGGCGCTGAAGGTGCTGTCCGGTTATGATTTGTCTCAGTACACCCCGGCGATCATTCTTCTGACAGACGGAATGTCCGGAGGCTCCTACGATATGTTTATGGAAAACTACCGGGCGCTGGGCATGGATGTGCCGGTCTTTTCCATTATGTTCGGCGACGCGGATCCGGAGCAGCTGGAACAGCTGGCCGAAGCTACGAATGCCCGGGTGTTCGACGGCCGGGAGGATTTGATAGACGCATTTAGAAAGGTAAAAGGATATAATTAATGAAAGATTCAATCGCAGCCGTGCTTTCTGCGGCGCTTGCCAGCGCGGCGTTTCTGTTCCTGTTTCTGTTCCTGCACTGGAATGCCATCGCGGCGGCAGTGCTGGCTGTTCTTCTGTATTTTGGAC
>CALWQJ010000090.1 GCA_944383645.1 uncultured Merdimonas sp. | reverse complement strand
GATTAATACAGCCAGGCGCTGTCTGCGCCTGGCTGCTCCATTTCCATTACCATCACCGTCACTTACTGCTTCTCACTCTTCCTTTGTCTCCGTCCTGTCCGCTGGCGCTGCTTCCGCCGTCTCTGCCTGTGTTATATCTGCCGGCCGCTCTGTCTCCGCCGTCTCTGTCCGATCCGCCGGCTGTTTTTCTGCCGCTTCCTCCAAAGCCTTTTTCTTCCTTCTGCCAAAAAACGGCTTTTTCCAAAAGATTTTCTGCAAAAGGCGGATCACAAGCCACACAACCGCCGCGAACAGCACGAGATAAGGCAGCGAGCTGATAAACCAGATCGCGAAGCCCCGCAGGCCCTGTCCGATATCATAGAAATTGTCGGAGAGCCGCAGGCGGATCTCGCCAAAGAAGCCCGGATCCTCCTCGATTACCGTCTCCCGGTCCACCTCATCGATGCTGACGGTGACCGTGCTGTAATTAACCTGGTTGTCATAGGTCCGAAGCCTCGACTCATAGGACTGCAGCTCATAGCGGATCTCTGACAGGCGGCTCTCGATGCTGATAATATCCTCCATGGTCTCTGCCTGCTCCATCAGCTCCAGAAGCCGCGCCTGCTCCGTCTCCAGGGCCTCGATGTGGCTCTCCACATCCACATACTGCAGGGTCACATCGTCCACGGACTCGTTCTTGCTGGTCACATTTCCAAGCCCGCTGACGATCGTGACGAATTCATCCAGCCGGTCCGCGGGAATCCTTAAGGTCAGCCAGGCGTAGCGGTATCCGTTCGTATTGTAATAGCTAAGCCCGGAAATATCCGACTGCTCCACGTAGCCGCCGCATTCCGCCGTCTTTGCCTGAATATTCTCCAGAAGCGTGTCAAATTCCCGGGTCTGCATGGTCAGATTTACCGTCTTGATCAGCTTCTGCGCCGTGGTGTCCACGCTGTCAATCCCGGAGGAGGAGGCAATCTGCCCGTTCACTGCCTCCGATTCCGCCACAGCCTCCTCCGGCGCGCCCATCTCCATCATGCTGCCGGACGAAGTATCCGCCGTCACTGCGGTCGTCTCCGCCCCGGCATCCTTTCCGGAGCCTCCGCAGCCTGCGGCCAGAAGCGCCGCTGCCAGGAGCACCGCCAGCATGGCTGTCCACATCCCATATCTCTTCTTCATGATCATCCCTCCCTTGCAGCCGAAAGCCTTTTACGCTCCCGGCGTCTTTTCTACGGAGCTTACTGCAAAGCCTGCTGCCCTGCATCGTCTGGGTTCCCCTCCAAAGTTCCCTCCAGGGCCTCCTCCAGCCCTTCCTCCAGAGTCTCAAAACGGAACTCTGCGCCAAAAAAGCTTCCGTCCACGTTTACCGCCGCCCGGTATTTCTCCGCCTCGAAATCCAGCGTATATCCGGAAAGAAGGATTTCTTCATCCTGGGCCATGCCTGCTTCCAGCTCCACCGTACGGGGCTCCTGCGCCGCTGCGCCTTCCTCTGTCCCCGGAACCACATACCAGGCCCCATCCAGGTATACCTGAAGCTCAATGTCCGTGCGGTAGGTAATCGTCTCCTCACTCAGATTTCCAATGGTGATCTTGACGCTCTCCGCCTCCCTGTCAAGAACGGGACTGGAAACCAGGGTCCGTATCTCCCCGGTTCCGGCCGGAAGCTCCTGCTCGTCCGCCAGGCGGACTGTGCCTCCCGCGAATGCTGCCTCTTCGGGATCGACCTGCGCGGCGGCATCCGTAGTCGCAGCGCTTTCCGCATCGCCCATGCTTTCAGCCGCCGTCTCCTCCTCCGGCGCCGCTGTATCCTCCGCCGCGCCTGTGGACTGCGCCTCCTCCGGCGCTTCCGTCGCCTCCGCCGTCTCTGCGCTTCCGTCTCTTCCCGCTCCGGGAAGGCCATGCTCCGCAATCAGGTAGGTGCCCACGCAGGCTCCGCCGATCACCAGCATTAGTAGGAGGCTGGCCGCGATCCGGTTGAAGCCGAAGATAAATTCACGCCGGGACAGCTCCCGTTTCTTCAGCCTGCCATTTGTGCGGCACAGCTCTTCCATGGCATTCTGAAATCTCTCGGAAAAGACATGCATCCGGGCAATCTCCCGCTCCGGCGGGATAAAGCTCAGCTGTTCCTCCATGCAGGCGCCAAAGGCGTCGGCCAGCAGCTCGCTCTGGAGGGCTTCTCTTTTCTCCCGGTATCCATTTCCGTTCCGGCTCCCGTCTGCTCTCTTATCGTCCCGCACGGCCTGCCACCTCCTTTTCCAGCATCTGCTGCAGCTTTTTCCTGGCGCGGAAATAGCGCACGTTCACCAGCTTGGGCGTGATATCCAAAAGCTCGGCAATCTCGCGGTCCTGAAGCTGGTGCACGAATTTGTACTCGAAAATAACCCGGTACGCCTCGTCCAGTTCCAGAATGCAGGAGATCAGATGATTGTAGTTTTCCTTCGTGATGTAATGGTCCAGAACATCCTGTCCCGGATCCGCCGGCTCGACGGGCAGCTCGTCCACAGAAGTCTCCCCGTGCTGCTTCCTTAAGATATCCACCGCCTTGCTCTTTACAATCGTCATCAGGAACTTCCTGGTTCTGGGGCTCTCCACGTCCTCCACCTTATCAAGATGCCTGGTCAGCGCGAGAAAAGCGTCCTGGACCGCATCCTCCGCCAGATGCGCGTCTCCAAGAAGCTGATTCGCCACATACCAGCAGAAATGCCGGTACTGCTGATAAATCTCCGTAAATTTGTCCTTTTCTTCCTGCGTATCCAGCATGGATAAGTACAGAAGCATGGCGGGGCCCCCTCCCTGTCCGTTTATCGTTACATACATAATAACGTATCTGGGTTACATTTTACTACACAAAATTCTTAATTTTTTATGAATGGCTGCCGTCACGGCGCAGCAAAAGGGCCGCCCTGTACCCAGGACGGCCCGCAAAAATCTCTTTTTTATTCTTCCACCGTATAGTTCGGCGCTTCCTTCGTGATATGGATGTCGTGCGGATGGCTCTCCTTGAGAGAAGCGGCGGTAATCTTGATAAACCTTCCATTCTCCTTCAGAGCCTCGATGGTCGGCGCGCCGCACAGGCCCATGCCGGAGCGCAGGCCGCCCAGAAGCTGGAATACGGTATCCTCCACGCTTCCCTTGTAAGCTACGCGGCCCTCGACTCCCTCCGGAACCAGCTTTCTGGCTCCCTCCTGGAAATAGCGGTCCCTGCTTCCATTCTCCATAGCGGCGATGGATCCCATACCGCGGTATACCTTGTACTTTCTTCCCTGGAAGAGCTCGTACTCTCCCGGAGCCTCGTCGCAGCCGGCGAAAAGGCTTCCCATCATGCAGACATTGGCGCCTGCGGCGATGGCCTTTGTGATATCGCCGGAATACTTGATTCCGCCGTCGGCGATGATCGGAACGCCGTACTCCTTCGCCACCTCATAGCTGTCCATGATCGCGGATACCTGCGGCACGCCAAAGCCGGTCACCACGCGGGTGGTACAGATGGATCCCGGTCCGATGCCTACCTTGACCGCGTCAGCGCCCGCCTCGATCAGGGCTCTCGTGCCCTCGCCGGTGGCCACGTTTCCAGCGATCAGCGGAAGCTCCGGATAGGCCTCCTTGATCATTTTCAGGCAGCGGATGACGTTCGCGGAATGTCCGTGGGAGGAATCCAGCACGATTACGTCCACGTGGGCCTTTACCAGGGCATCCACACGGTCCAGCACATTGCTGGTGATGCCGACGCCGGCTCCGCAGAGTAGGCGGCCCTTGGCGTCCTTGGCGGAATTCGGGTACTTAATCTGCTTCTCGATATCCTTAATGGTAATCAGGCCCTTCAGATTGAAGTTATCGTCGACGATGGGCAGCTTTTCCTTTCTCGCCTTCGCCAGAATCTGCTTGGCCTCTTCCAGGGTAATTCCCTCCTTCGCCGTAATCAGGCCCTCGGAGGTCATGGACTCTTTGATCTTCTTGGAGAAGTCTGTCTCAAATTTCAGGTCGCGGTTCGTGATGATGCCTACCAGCTTCCTTCCTTCCGTGATCGGCACGCCGGAAATGCGGAACTTCGCCATGAGCTCGTTGGCATCCGCCAGTGTATGCTCCGGAGACAAATAAAACGGGTCTGTGATGACTCCGTTCTCTGAACGCTTTACCTTGTCCACCTCGTCTGCCTGCGCTTCGATAGACATATTTTTGTGAATGATTCCGATGCCTCCCTGTCTCGCCATCGCAATCGCCATGCGGTGCTCTGTCACGGTATCCATGCTGGCGCTCATCATCGGAATGTTCAGCCGGATGGTCTTCGTCAGCATCGTGGACAGATCCACCTGGTTCGGCGTCACCTCAGAGTAGGCCGGTACCAGAAGAACGTCGTCAAATGTGATGCTTTCGCCAATAATCTTTCCCATTTCATTCTCTCCTCTCTCGTCAAATACAAAATCATCCTGTTATTAATACCCTATCTTAACGAAAAGGCTTTCGCTTGTCAATATGCTTCCCCTCGATTTTCACTCAAAAAAAGCGGCTTTTCCGCCGCTTTTTTTGAGTGTGCTTTTACCGCGCACACCTGTCTTTTTGACGCGTTCTTTCTACTCCGGAACCGTTTTTAGAAAACCTTTCTATACGTCCTCTCTCGGCGCCGCGCTCATTTCCCAGAAATGCTTTTCATGCTCGGAGCAGGCCCGGAAAATCTCCAGGCAGCGCTTCTTTCTCTCATCGCTCAGTCCTTCGCAGACCTTCTCCGCAAACCCGATCCACTCCCGGCAGAGGGTGTTATAATGATCTCCGGCGTAATCGCCGACGAACCGCCCATAGATCGTGTCCTTCACCTGCGGATCCTGCTCCAGCATTTTCTGAAAAATCCATCCATAGCTCAGCATACAGGGAAGACTGGCCATCATACACTCCGGCGCTTTCCGGGAGCTCTCCGCGGCCCGGTGCATCTCCTCCACATAGGCCCGGTTCTGGGGGCGCAGCGGCAGGCGCTGAATCTCCTCGTCCTTCAGGCCGTAGCGGGCCAGATAAAATCTCCGGGTGGAGTCCTCCGACTCATTGACAAAGGCCAGGAAGGAATACCAGGTCCGGATCTCCTCCATATCCTCCGCGCCCAGGATGCCCCAGGCAAATACCTTCGCGTACTCGCGCAGATACAGGCTGTCATCCACAATATAGCCCTTAAAGCAGTCCTCCGAAAGGCTTCCGTCCGCCATCTTTTTCAGGAACTCCGTCTCCAGGCACGCGTCCCAGATGGGCAGGCTGTCCGCCACGCAGCTTTCTACAAATTTCATATTACCGGCTCCTTTCTTACGACCCGGCCCAGCGCCTTCAGCGGCAGAGCCATCACAATGATTCCCGCTATCAGACATAGGGGGACGTTCTGGGAAATATTATAGCCCATGCTGTAGCCCCAGGCTCCCCAGCCCTCCCAGGCGTTCTGGGAAAAGAAGAGCACGCCGCTTAAGAGATGGCCGCAGAGCTTCAGCACGGAAGCGAGGACAATTCCGCAGAGAACCTTCCAGCGTCTGTCCGTCCCGAATACTCCCGCGTACCCCAGGCAGGAAAAGCAGACCATGTGCTCAATCAGGATCTGAGCCGGATGGACCGGCTGCCAGGCCGGAACCACAAAGATGCCCGCGATTCCGCAGACCCAGCCCGATAAAATGGCGAGCCGGTAATCCCACAGAACGGCCAGGAGCAGCAAGGGAACCGGGGACGCCAGCGGAATCGTCGCTCCCGTGGGAATCGGGATACGGATCATTTCCAGAATCAGCGTCATGGCAATCATGACGCCGCAGACGCACAGCTCCCGGGCCTCCAGACGGATTTTCCCGCGCAGGAGCCAGACGCTGACTCCAAAATACAGGACCAGAAAAATTCCGGTAATCACCCATGCGCTCATGCGTCCCCACCTGCCTCTCTGGCAAATTCACCCTGCAGATAGAAGGCGTGGTTCATGGGTCCCCGTCCCTTTCCCAGATCAAGCATGGCAGCGAGCGCTCCGGAAATATAGGCCTTGGCCCGCTCCACCGCTTCCTCCATGGGAAAGCCCTTGGCCAGATTGGCGGCAATGGCGCTGGAAAGAGTGCAGCCCGTTCCGTGCGTGTTCGGATTCGCGATGCGCTTTCCCTGGAACCAGCGGGTCTTTCCATCCGCGTACAGGAAATCATCCGCGTCGTTGATGTCATGGCCGCCCTTTACCAGCACGGCGCAGCGGTAGGCGCTTCCGATCCTTTCCGCGGCAGCCTCCATCTCCGTCTTATTCCGGATTTCCATATCCGCCAGGATCTCCGCCTCCGGAATATTCGGCGTCACCAGGGAAGCCAGGGGAATCAGCTCTTTTTTCAGCGTCTCCACCGCTTCCTCTGCAATCAGCCTGGAGCCGCTGGTCGCCGCCATGACCGGATCGAGGACGATATTTTCCGCCTGGTAAAACCGCAGACGCTCTGCGATCTTCTCAATCAGGGGACTGGAGGATACCATCCCAATCTTTACCGCATCCGGACGGATATCGGTAAATACCGCGTCCAGCTGCTGCCCCAGAAATTCGGGGCTTACCTCAAAGATTCCCGTAACGCCGGTCGTGTTCTGCGCCGTCAGCGCCGTAATGGCGCTCATGGCAAAAACACCGTTCATAGTCATCGTTTTCAGATCGGCCTGAATACCGGCGCCTCCGCTGGAATCGCTTCCAGCGATTGATAATGCTGTTCTCATGGTCTTTTCTCCTTTTGCTTTTCGCATTATTTTTCTATAGCGGCAGAAAGTGGTGCCCCCGATCTGCCGCTCACGCCGCGGGCTTCAAAGGCCGCACGGCGCAGAAAGCGTATGAGGGCTTATAAAAGCCTATAAAAGCTTATAAAAGCGCATTCATAAAAGCTGATTCATAAAAGCTTAGTGAAAGAGCTGATTTATGCATGGCGTATGATTTCCCGCGACAGGGCCAGCAGCTCCTCTGCGGCCCTTCCCGGATCCTCAGCCCCGAAAACTGCGGAGACCACGGCTGCCCCGGCTATGCCGCAGCCCGCCAGCTCCCGGATGTTTTCTTTTCCAATGCCTCCGATAGCCACCACAGGGATGCTCACGGAAGCGCAGATGTCCCGCAGCGTCTCCAGCGGAAGGTTCTTCGCGTTTTTCTTGGTGCTGGAGCCGAATACAGCGCCTGAGCCGATATAGTCCGCCCCGGCAGCTTCGGCGGCCCGGGCCTCCTCCACCGTTCTGGCTGTCATTCCCAGAATCCGGTCCGGTCCGATGAGGGCCCGGATATCCCGTCCCTGAATGTCGGACTGGCCCACATGGACTCCGTCCGCATCCACGGCAAGAGCTGTCTCCACGCTGTCGTTGACCACGAAGGGCACGTGAAAGGCCGCGCAGAGCTCCTTCAGTTCTCTGGCTTCCTTTTGAATGCTCTCCGCGTCCAGCTCCTTCTCCCGAAGCTGCAGAAAGGTCGCCCCGTGCTCCAGGACATTCCTGCATACGTCTGCCAGGGTCTCTCCCTCCCTTAACCAGCTCCGATCTGTCACCGCATAGAGAGCCATGGCCCTCCGGATATCTTCCTTAGAGTATTTCACAGCGAACCGCCTCCTTAAATTCTTCTTCCGTCAGGTTAAATACAGCATCAATCAGATAAATCCGAAAGCTGGCGTTTCCGGCCCTTCTCTCCAGCCGGCGCCTTTCCGCCAGCTCTCCGCAGACGCCCATGGCCGCCACAGCCGCGCAGGCAGCCGTGAAGCTGTCCTCCGGCGCCGCCCCGCAGCAGGCCCCCGTAAGGGCGGTCAGCATACAGCCGCTTCCCGTGATGCGGGCCATGGTCGCGCAGCCGTTTCGAAACGCCGCCGTCCGCCTTCCATCCGTGACCAGATCGATTTCCCCGGAAACCACGACTACGCTCCCGGTCCTTTCCGCCAGCCCCCGGGCCAGCTTTGCCGCCAGCGGCAGATTCTCTTCCGTGACAGCGTCCGTAAGACTTGCGTCCACGCCGCTTCCTCTCGTCTGTTCGCCTGCCAGCCAGCGGATTTCCGAGGCGTTTCCCCGGATGACGGAAACCTGCACCTCCTCAAGAAGACGCCTCGCGATACTCTGCCGAAGCCTGGTCCCGCCTACGCCTACCGGGTCAAAGACGACCGGCTTTCCAAGGCGGCGGGCTGCTTTTCCAGCCAGAATCATGCTTTCCGCATAGCCGACAGCCCCCAGATTACAGACCAGGGCCTGGACATTCCCCACGGCCTCCTCCACCTCTCTTATGTCCTGCGTCATGGCCGGAGAACCGCCCGCCGCCAAAATGATATTCGCACAGTCGTTGACCGTGACAAAATTCGTAATGCACTGCACCAGCGGCGCACGCTCCTTCACCAACCGCAGCACTTCTATCATGTCCTTCATGCTCTCTCCTCATCTCTTCCAGTAAAATATCAAAAAAGAGACGCCCCGCGGCGTCTCCACAAAAAATCCTTTTGATTTCCTACGGCGGCATTATCCGCATCAGGTTCTCGGGTCATGGACAGATCCAGTCCAAATCTCAGCCGGCTTCCCGCCAGCTCCCCATTTCGCTGTTCAATTCAAAAAGTATTATAGCACCGGAAAGAGACAGATGCAAGATTTTCTCGAAAGAGCAGGGTGTCATCGAGCAGGGCTGTCATTTTCCGAAAAGCCGCCACTTCCCGAAAAGCCGCCTGCCATTTTAATTTGAAAATTTTGGCGCAGGCACCGGGCAAAATTTTGGCGCACGCGCAGGATAAAATTTGTACATATACGGAAAAATTTCATTTCACACTCCAATTTCTGCGCAAAACAGCGGAATTTTCCCGCAAAATAGTCTGCGTAACTCATGTATTTTCTATATGCAGAAAAAACTGCTTCCTATATACAAGAATCCACAAATTTTTGGATATGGGAAGCCGAAAAATTTCTATATATACAATCCAGAGGCTATTTGCCTCAAAAACGGGGGCTTCGGAGCCTGCCGCGCACATTTTTGTACATCAGAACGAAAAAAATTTGTATATGTCCAAACAGTCCTGCCCCTGCTGCTGCACACTCCAGAATCCATCTGCGGCTCCGCCGCAGATGCCGCCTTCCCTTGGAAGGCTCTCCGATTCTGTCGTTAAACCCTCGTCCAAAAGTAAATAAAACCCGGCAGGAAAACCGTCCTGCCGGGTTTTGCTTCCTTTTGTTCCTCTATTTAAGCTCCAGAACCCCAGCCGCAGACACCTGCGGCTGAAGGATTGCTCCGCAATCCTGGCGCTTGCGCGCCCGGGTTCTGTCGCTAAGCAATCAGGTGAAACCAAATGCCCTCGCTTCGCTGGGGCAGACCCTGCCGCCTAAAGGCGGCGCTTGGTTTCCTGCTGCACACTCCAGAATCCATCTGCGGCTCCGCCGCAGATGCCGCCTTCCCTTGGAAGGCTCTCCGATTCTGTCGTTAAGCCCTCGTCCAAAAGTAAATAAAACCCGGCAGGAAAACCGTCCTGCCGGGTTTTGCTTCCTTTTGTTCCTCGGGCTTACATCATTCCGCCCATTCCGCCGCCTGCGGGCATTGCGGGAGCCGACTCCTTAATGTTGGCTACACAGCTCTCTGTGGTCAGGAAGGTGGACGCTACGCTGGTAGCGTTCTGCAGAGCGCTTCTGGTTACCTTGGCCGGATCCAGAATTCCCTCTTTTACCATATCCACATATTTCTCGTTCAGAGCGTCGAAGCCGATGCCCGGCTCGCTCTCTTTTACCTTGTTGATGATGACGGAGCCTTCCAGTCCTGCGTTGGCTGCGATGTGGAACAGCGGAGCCTCCAGAGCCTTCAGAACTACCTTCACACCAGTCTTCTCATCGCCGTCTACGGTGTCAAGCAGCTTCGCTACTTCCTTTGCGGCATGGATGTAAGCGGATCCGCCGCCTGCGATGATGCCTTCCTCTACCGCTGCTCTCGTAGCGTTCAGGGCATCCTCCATACGCAGCTTCGCTTCCTTCATCTCGGTCTCGGTAGCCGCGCCTACGCGGATAACAGCTACGCCGCCTGCCAGCTTCGCAAGTCTCTCCTGCAGCTTCTCGCGGTCGAAATCAGAGGTGGTCTCCTCGATCTGCGCGCGGATCTGCGCGATGCGCTTGTCGATCTCATCCTTGGAGCCAGCGCCCTCTGCGATGATGGTGTTCTCCTTCTGAACCTTTACAGACTTCGCGGTTCCCAGCATATCCAGGGTAGCGTCCTTGAGCTCAAGGCCCAGCTCCTCGGAAATCACCTGGCCGCCTGTCAGGATGGCGATGTCACGCAGCATCTCTTTTCTTCTGTCGCCGTAGCCCGGAGCCTTTACTCCGACTACCACGAAGGTTCCGCGCAGCTTGTTCATAACCAGAGTGGTCAGAGCCTCGCCCTCGATATCCTCGGCAATAATCAGAAGCTTTCTTCCGCACTGTACAATCTGCTCCAGCAGCGGCAGGATCTCCTGGGTATTGGAAATCTTCTTATCGGTAATCAGGATATACGGATTATCCAGATTTGCTTCCATCTTCTCCATATCGGTAGCCATGTAAGCGGAAATGTATCCACGGTCGAACTGCATACCTTCTACCAGGTCCAGCTCGGTCTTCATGGTCTTGGACTCCTCAATGGTGATAACGCCGTCATGGGAAACCTTCTCCATAGCGTCCGCTACCATGTTTCCTACTTCCTCGTCTCCGGAGGATACAGCGGCGACTCTCGCGATCTGATGCTTTCCGGTTACCTTGCTGCTCATGTTCGCGATGGCTTCTACGGCTGCGTCTGTAGCCTTCTTCATACCCTTTCTCAGAACGATCGGGTTCGCGCCTGCCGCCAGGTTCTTCATTCCTTCATGAATCATAGCCTGTGCCAGAACGGTAGCTGTGGTGGTTCCGTCTCCGGCCACATCGTTGGTCTTGGTCGCTACTTCCTTAACCAGCTGAGCGCCCATGTTCTCGAACGCATCCTCCAGCTCGATCTCCTTTGCGATGGTCACGCCGTCGTTGGTGATGAGGGGCGCGCCGTACTGCTTGTCAAGCACTACGTTTCTTCCCTTCGGTCCAAGGGTTACTCTTACGGTATTCGCCAGCTTATCTACGCCGGCCTCCAATGCGGTTCTCGCATCTACGCCATACTTAATTTCCTTTGCCATTTTAAGATTCCTCCAGTCTTATTCCACTTATTCAATCTTACTGATTCTGTCTTATTTCCTGTCTGCTTTATTCTTCTACAATCGCAAGGATGTCGTTCTGTCTTACGATGATATATTCCTCGTCGCCCATCTTTACTTCATTTCCGGCATACTTGGAATAAATGACCCTGTCTCCGGCCTTTACATGCATCGTAACCTCTTTGCCATCTACCATTCCGCCAGGTCCTACCGCGATAACCTCTGCCTGCTGCGGCTTCTCCTGCGCCTTGCTGGCCAGGATGATGCCGGACGCTGTCGTCTCCTCTGCCTCAAACTGTTTCAGTACAACTCTGTCACCTAATGGTACTAATTTCATTTCTATTCCTCCTTGGATCATCATTGTCCCGTTTATTATTAGCACTCACTCATATCGAGTGCTAACCTACGGATATTATATTAATGCCGTTTATTTTATTTGTCAACACATTTTTCTGAATTTATTCTTTTTTTATATTTTTTATAAACCGTCTTTCCACTCTTGAAGCCAATATCAATACCGTGTACAATGATAAATATCAATGCAAAAATATTACTGCCGAAAAGAATCTACTGGGAAAGAGACCGTTCAAAACCAAATACAAAGGGGCGATGCTGTGTTTCGAATCAACGGATATTATGTAATAATCCCTCAATTTTTGTACGATATCCTTCTTTTTGGCGGAAGCTTGGCTTCCCTGGCGGCACTCGGAATGCTTGCAAAAGGTATTGTGCAGAAAAAGAAAAAAACATATTTTATACGCTGGATACTCATACTGTCCATTTCAAGTCTTTTGTTCTGGCTTACCTACACAGGAAAGCTCTGCGGCCACATGATGGTCGGCGGCTGAACAACTATGAAAAATCCCTTTCCCTGTCCACCGTCAGGGGATCACACAAAATGAAACGAGGCTGCCACATCCATGATTAAAAATCATTTCGTGCGGCAGCCTCGGCTCTTTCTGTGTTTTCTATGTTATGTTTTCTATGTTACGCCTTCTTCAGCTTTGCCAGCTCGTCGAAGACCACGTCGTTCACGACCTTGATATAAGTTCCCTT
>CALWQJ010000089.1 GCA_944383645.1 uncultured Merdimonas sp. | reverse complement strand
TTTATTTACGGAGATACAGCCAGAATACTGGCGTCTCAATAGATTTAAGGAGGTTTGATTATGAAAAAGAAACTCTTGGCTGTGGTCCTGTGCCTGGCTATGGCGCTTTCCGCTGCGGCATGCGGAGGCGGCGCCGGAGACAGCGCGGAACCGGCAGCAGACGAAACCACGGAAAACGGTGCGTCTTCCGAGACAACGGCAGACGAAGCAGGCTCCAACACGGTAGTGATTGCCATGGGATCCGGATTTTCCACACTGGACCCGGGCTATGTATATGAAAAATACCCGCCGCTGATTATGAACGCGTGCTACGAGAATCTGTTCAAGTTCTATACGAACGACGGCGCTCCGGAGCCCTGTCTGGCGGATACCTACGAGTTTTCCGAGGACGGCCTGACCCTGACGGTGAACCTGAAGCAGGACGTGACCTTCGCCAGCGGCAATAAGATGACTTCCGCGGACGTGGCCTTCAGCATTAACCGCTGCAAGAACCTGCAGGGCAACCCGGCCTTCATCTGCGACACCATCGAGAGCATCGAGACTCCGGATGAGTATACGGTGGTGTTCCACCTGACCCAGCCGGACAGCGCTTTCCTGTCCAAGCTGACCTACTGCTCTCTGGCAGTGCTTGACAGCCAGGTGGTAAAGGAGAACGGAGGAACCGACGCGGAGGACGCCGCTACGGCTGACACCGCGCAGAGCTACCTGAACACCACCAGCGCAGGCTCCGGTATGTACGTGATGACCAGCTACATCCCGGATCAGGAGGTGGTTCTGGAGAAGAACCCGAACTACTGGGGCGAGGCGACGAACGTAGACAAGTACATCATCCAGATCCAGCCGGATTCCAATACCCAGATGATGACCCTGTCCACCGGCGACATCGACGTGGCCATGAACATGACGGACGATACGATGGCAGAGCTGGAGGGCCAGGAGAACGTAGTGCTGGTAAACGGCGCGACCAAGACCGTCGGCTTCGTGATGATGAACATGAACGAGGAGTATGGCGGACCGGTGTCCGACCCGCTGGTACAGCAGGCTATCCGCAAGGCCCTGAACTATGAGAATTTCCAGGTGATCTGCGGAGAGGGCTCCACGACGCCCTACTCTCTGATTCAGTCCGGCTTCATGGGAAGCAAGGGTGAGAGAACCGCGGATTACACCAACGTAGAGGAAGCGAAGGAGCTGCTTGCGCAGGCAGGCTATCCGGACGGCTTCGATATCGACCTGACCGTCTGCGATCTGGATATGGAAGGAATCCTTCTGTCCGACCTGGCTCAGCTGGTGAAGTCTGACCTGGCTCAGATCGGCATCAACGTAAACATCGTGGCAGAGCCCTGGGCGGCAGGCTACGGCGACGCGTACCGCGACGGAACCCTTGGCTTCACCATTATGTACTGGGCGACCGACTACAACGACCCGAACGTACAGCTGGAGTTCCTGCCGGGAGCCAGCGTGGGCGTGCGCGCAGGCTGGACAGCCGAGATGGATCCGGAGCTGGCGGCCATGTACGAGGAGGCCTTAAGCGCCACCGACAACGACGCCCGCATCGCGGTTCTGGAGAAGATTCAGGACGCCATGTATGAGGATGGTCCGTTCGTCTTCGTGGTACAGGCTCCGGCCCATATCGCGTACAACGACAGACTGGACGGAGTCGCGATCTCCGATCCCTACTCCCTGGATCTGACTCTGATCAATGTGAAATAATTCCGCAAGACAGCCCTCCTGAAGACGGGGGGCTTACGGAGACGGAGCCCCGAAAAAAGGGGCTCTTCTCCGGCGGAGCTTCAGACTGCTTTCTTAAGCCGGTTCCTGCCGTGAATGCAGGCGCGGCCTGCGCTGACGGAAGGATCCGGAATCCGGAAAGGACAGAGGTTCAAAAGAAAAGAGAGGTGCTCTATGGAACAGTTGAAATTCATAGGAAAAAGACTGTTGTACCTGCTTGTCATGCTTCTGGGCGTGGCGACGCTGGTGTTTATTCTGACGAAATGCATCCCCGGAGACCCCACAGTGGCGAACTTAAGCCAGCGGGCCTTAAATGATCCGGAGATTGTGGCGGCCTACAGGGCCAAGTACGGTCTGGACAAGCCCTATATTGTCCAGTATTTCCTGTATATGTGGAATCTGCTTCACTTTGACCTGGGCACGTCCATCCGCACCAATAATCCGGTGCTGGACGAGCTCCTGCGCTGCTATCCGGCGACCATCGAGCTGGCCCTGCTCGCGATTATCATCGCGGCGGTGCTGGGCATCCTGTTCGGCGTCATTTCCGCCATCCGCAGAAACAGCGTTCTCGACCAGGGCGTCCGGGCGGTTTCCGTCACGGGCGTGAGCATTCCGAGCTTCTGGTTCGCGCTTCTGATGCTGTACTTCTTTTATTACAAGCTGCATATTTTCCCGGGACCGGGAAGGCTCAGCAATACCTTTTCGCCGCCCGCCACAGTGACGGGGATGTATGTGATCGACAGCCTGCTGGAGGGCAGCCCGGCCAAGGCGCTGGACGCTTTGAGCCACCTTTTCCTTCCGGCGCTGGTGCTGGCCATGTTCACCATGGGACTTATCACCAGGACGACCCGTTCCAACCTGCTGGACGTCATGTCCACAGACTATATCCGCACAGCGCGGGCCAAGGGCCTTGGCAGATCGAAGCTCATCACCCGCCACGCTCTGGGGAACGCCCTGATTCCGGTGCTGACGGTCATCGGTCTGGGCCTGGGAAATCTTCTGGGCGGCATGGTGCTGGTGGAGACGATCTTCAACTGGCCCGGCGTAGGACAGTTTGCCTACCAGTCCGTCATGTCGGCGGATTATCCGTCGATTATCGGCGTGGCGCTTCTGATTGCGCTGAATTATATGATTATCAATACCATCGTGGACATCCTGTATGGACTGATTGATCCGAGAGTGAGGTGCAAGTAATGCTGCGTGCGGTAAAAAAACTGTTTAAATCCAATTATCTGTTTACGCTGGGCGTCATCATCTGTCTGGCGTGGATCCTGGCCGCAGTGTTCGCTCCCCTGATCGCGCCCTACGACCCCATTGCCAACGACCTGACGGCCCGCCTGCAGGCGCCGTCGGCGGAGCACTGGTTCGGCACAGACAGCTTCGGACAGGACATCTTCAGCCGCGTCATTTACGGCGGCAGATATTCCCTGCTGGCAGGCTGTCTGACCGTGGTGATCGCCGGGGCCATCGGCACCTTCTATGGGGCCATCGCGGGCTATGTGGGCGGCAGGACCGATAACATCATGATGAGGATCTCCGAGATGATTCTTTCCTTCCCGTCGCTGATTCTCGCCATGATCATCAACGCGGTCATGGGCTCCAACCTGTTCAACACCATGTTCGCCCTGGTCATCGTGGCCTGGCCCACCTACGCCCGTCTGATGCGCAGCGTGGTCTTGAGCGTAAAGGAAAATGAGTATGTGACGGCCTCCAAGGCTCTGGGCGCTTCGAAGCTGCGCATCCTGATCAAAGAGGTCATCCCCAACAGCATCAGCTCGGTGCTGATTATGGCGACCACGGATATCGGAAACCAGATCCTCATGTTCTCCACCTTGAGCTTCCTGGGTCTGGGCAGCGCGCCGCCCACGCCGGAATGGGGCATGATGGTCTCCGAGGGCGTGAACTACTTTAATAAATTCTGGGTGGCAGGCTTCCCGGGCCTGGCGATCTTCACCATGGCTGTGGGCGCGAACTTCATCGGCGACGGCCTGCGGGATCTGCTGGATCCGAAGCTGAGAAAGGAATTCTAGGATGATGAGACAAAGCAGAGTGGACCGCGTGCTGGCGGCCTTAAAGGAAATGGGGCTTTCCCAGATGCTGATTGTGGACCCCATGTCGATCTATTATCTGACGGGGGTGTATCTGGAGCCCTTTGAGCGTTTTTACGGACTGTACCTGCGCGCGGACGGACGGCACGTCTATTTTCTGAACCGCCTCTTCCACGTGCCCCAGGAGCTGGGAATCGAGAAGGTCTGGTATTCCGATACGGACCCGGCGGCAGAGCTGGTGGCGGAGCGCCTGGACAGAGGGGCCGTCCTTGGCGTGGACAAGGATCTGCGGGCGTCCTTCCTGCTTCCTCTGATCGAAAAGAAGGCGGCGGCAGGCTTTGTGAACGCCTCTTACGCCATCGACCGGACCCGGGGCGTCAAGGACGAGGAGGAGCAGAGGCTCATGCGGGAAGCCTCCCGGATCAACGACGCGGCCATGGCGGAATTTAAGAAGCTGATCCATGAGGGCGTGACGGAGAAGGAGGCCGCCTCCCAGATGCTGAAGATTTACCAGAGTCTGGGCGCGGACGGCTTTTCCTTTGAGCCGCTGGCGGCCTTTGGGGCGAACGCGGCGGACCCCCACCACGCGCCGGACGACACGGCGGTGAAGCCCGGGGACTGCGTCCTTTTCGACGTGGGCTGCATGAAGGACGGCTACTGCTCAGACATGACGAGAACCTTTTATTATAAAGAGGTGAGCCCGGAGCGCCGCAGAATCTATGAGATCGTGCGCGCCGCCAATGAAAGGGCCATTTCCCTGATTCGTCCCGGCGTGCCCCTTCGGGAGCTTGACAGGGCGGCCCGGGATCTGATTTCCGAGGCGGGCTACGGAGAGTACTTTACCCACCGGCTGGGGCATTTCATCGGCCTTGCGGAGCATGAGTTCGGAGACGTCTCCTCAGCCAGTGAGTGGAAGGCCGAGCCGGGCATGATTTTCTCCATCGAGCCGGGGATCTATCTGCCGGGAGATACGGGAGTCCGGGTGGAGGATCTGGTGCTGGTGACGGAGGACGGCTGCGAGGTGCTGAACCATTACGCAAAGGATCTGGAGGTGATCGGATGAGGAGAAATCCGAAGGTGACCCTCCATATGGCAAATGGCGCCCGGATCGTGATGGAGCTTCTGCCGGAGGCCGCGCCGAATACGGTGAACAGCTTCCTGTACGCGGCCCTGGGCGGCTATATGGATCATCACGCCATCGAACGCATCGTGCCGGGGAACTGGATCGACGTCAGCTATACGGCCTTCGGCCAGGAGGCCTGCCGTTATCTCATTCCCAATGAATTCGAGCTGCATCCGGAGATCGAGCCCTTGCCTTCTCATCCGGGCTGCGTCTGTATGGGCGGCTACGGAGAGGCGGGACTGGCCGGCTGCGAATTCTTCTTCCCGCTGCGGGACTGCCCGGAGCATAAGGGAATCTATCCGGTCTTCGGCCGTGTGCTGGAGGGTATGGAGGAGCTGCGCCGCCTGGAAAGGGTGGAGACGGTGCCGGTGACGGATTTCCCCATCGAGGGAGTGGAGGTCAACCGTCCGGTGGAGCCCCAGGTGATCGAGAGGGTGGAGGCAGAGCTGTACGGCGGGACCTATCCGGAGCCTGTCCGGGTGGAAAATCCGAAGCTGCCGCCCTGCTGGAGGTAGAAAGCGCCGGAAGAAGGACGGCGGCCCGCGGCGGACGCTGTCGATCTTGTTGAAAAACGTCACGCATATCCGCAGAAATATATGGAATATCACAAAAAATGTCCATATAAGAAGAGAAATTTACGTGCAATTTTCCTGAGGCTGTTATATAATAAGGTCATCGGGGAGCCCTGCTCCGCAGGGCTCTTTTTTGAACCGGAAAATAAGAATTTTAGGAAATGGAGGGTATTGGAAAGTGGCAAACAAAACACTGATCGGAGGTTACCCCGCAATCGGCATCCGTCCTGTAATCGATGGAAGAACCGGCCCCATGCAGCTGCGCCAGGGTCTGGAGGATCAGATCATGGGAATGGCTCAGGCGGCCAAGAAGCTGTATGAGGAGAATCTCCGTTATTCTGACGGCTCAAAGGTAAAGGTAGTCATCGCTGACGGAACCATCGGACGCGTTCCCGAGTCCGCAGCCTGCCAGGAGAAGTTCCAGAGAGAGGGCGTAGCGATCACCCTGACGGTTACCGCCTGCTGGTGCTATGGCTCCGAGACCATGGATATGGATCCCATGACCATCAAGGGCGTATGGGGCTTCAACGCGACGGAGCGTCCGGGAGCCGTGTACCTGGCGTCCGTTCTGGCTACCCACGCGCAGAAGGGCCTGCCGGCCTTCGGCATTTACGGACATGAGGTCCAGGATAAGGATGATGTAAATAATATCACCGACGACGTAAAGGAAAAGCTGCTCCGCTTTGGCCGCGCCGCTATCGCTGCCGCGACCATGAGAGGAAAATCCTATCTGCAGATCGGCTCCATGTGTATGGGAATCGGCGGCTCCATCATTGACCAGGCCTTCATGGAGGAGTACCTGGGAATGCGCGTGGAGTCCATCGACGAGGTCGAGATTCTCCGCCGTATGGAAGAGGGCATTTACGATCATGAGGAAGTCGAGAGAGCCCTTGCCTGGACGAAGGAGCACTGCAAGGAAGGCCGCGACGACAATCCCGACTTTGTAAAATTCAATCGTGAGCAGAAGGACAAGCAGTGGGAGTTCACGATTAAGATGTACTGCATCATCAAGGATCTGATGAAAGGCAACAAGAACCTGCCCCCGCAGTTCGACGAGGAGATGCTGGGACACAACGCCATCGCCGGCGGCTTCCAGGGACAGCGTCAGTGGACAGACCACTGGCCGAACTGCGACTATCCGGAAGCGGTTCTCAATTCCTCCTTCGATTTCGAAGGAAAGAAGGAGCCCATCGTTCTGGCTACGGAAAACGACGTGCTGAACGGCCTTGGCATGCTGTTCATGAAGCTTCTGACGAACCGCGCCCAGATCTTCGCGGACGTGCGTACCTTCTGGTCTCCGGAGTCCACGAAGCGCGTGACGGGCTACGATCTGGAGGGACACGCAAAGGAGAATGGCGGTATCATCCATCTGCTGAACTCCGGAGCCGCCTGCCTGGACGCCTGCGGCGAGTGCACCGACGAGGATGGCAACCATGTGATGAAGCAGTGGTGGGATGTCACCGATGAGGATATCAAGAAGATGACCGACGCGACCGTATGGTGCGAGGCCGGCTTCGACAACTTCCGCGGCGGCGGATTCTCCTCTCACTTCACCACCAGAGCGGAGATGCCTGTGACCATGATCCGCCTGAATCTGGTGAAGGGTCTCGGACCTGTGATGCAGATCGCAGAGGGCTGGACCGTACATCTGCCGGACGAGGTATCCGATACGCTGATGGAGCGCACGAATCCGACCTGGCCCTGCACCTGGTTCACACCGCGCTGCACCGGCGAGGGCGCGTTCAAGAGCGCTTACGACGTGATGAACAACTGGGGCGCGAACCATGGCGCTATCAGCTACGGCCACATCGGCGCGGATCTGATTACCATGTGCTCCATGCTGAGAATCCCCGTATGCATGCATAACGTTCCGGAAGAGAAGATCTTCCGCCCGGCTGCATGGAACGCCTTCGGAATGGACAAAGAGGGACAGGATTACCGCGCATGCGCAGCCTATGGCCCGATGTACCGGAATATGAGATAAAATCAGATAAAGTTATAAGAGGAAGAGTGTTAAGATAAAAAGGCCGAAAGGCCGCGCGAAGGAGGGCGCCTCCGGGAGAATTTCCCGGAGGCGCCCTACTGTTTCCGCTTACAGAGCTTCGATAATCTTCACGCCGGCGCTTGCCCCGAGGCGACTTGCGCCCGCCTCGATCATGGCAAGCGCGTCCGCCAGCGTCCGGATTCCGCCGGACGCCTTCACGCCCATCTCCGGGCCCACAGTCCTTCGCATCAGCTCCACATCGTGAACCGTCGCGCCGCCGGTGGAAAAACCGGTGGAGGTCTTCACGAAATCAGCGCCCACTTCTTTGGCGATCTGGCAGACACGGACCTTCTCCTCGTCTGTCAGCAGGCAGGTCTCGATAATCACCTTAAGCTTCGCCGTTCCCTTTGCCGCGTTCACGGCTGCGATATCCTCCCTGACCAGCTCCCAGCCGCCGCTTTTTACAGCGCCGATATTGATGACCATATCGATTTCCTGGGCGCCGGCGGCCACAGCCTCCCTGGCTTCAAAGGCCTTCACGGAGGACAGGGAAGCGCCCAGCGGGAAGCCGATGACACAGCAGACGGACACGCCGGAGCCCTTCAGCTCCTCCGCAATCAGTGGAACCCAGCAGGGATTCACGCAGACAGAAGCGAAATGATACTGCTTTGCTTCCTCGCAGACGGCCCGGATCTGTTCCCGGGAGGCTTCCGGCTTCAGAAGCGTGTGATCGATGTAAGACGCGAGTTCTTCGCGGGTAAGAGATAAGCTTGACATAGATAAACCTCCATAAAAATACTTGTGGCTGGCCCGAAAGGCTATGGGGGCCGCCAGCTGGGATGAGTCAGACCTTTTATTGGAACTGTCTAAAGTATAGCAGATTCTTGTGCGGGATGCCAGACTGTGCTATGATGAAAAAAATGCGTGAAGGAGTGGACAGCATGGATGTAGCAAAGCTTTTGACTCAGGTAAAAAATAATGAGATTACGATAGAAGCGGCGGAGGAACAGCTGAAAAATCTTCCTTATGAGGATCTGGGCTTCGCCAAGCTGGACCATCACCGCAGGGTCCGCCAGGGCTTCGAGGAGGTCGTTTATTGTCAGGGAAAGGCCACGGAGCACTTAGTGCGCATCTACCAGACGCTGACGGCCGAGGGTATCGACGTGCTGGGCACCCGGGCCTCCCGGGAACAGTATGAGGCGGTCCGGGCAGCGGTTCCGGAGGCGGTCTTCGATGAGCTGTCCCGGATCCTGAAAGTGGAAAAGCGGGAAAAGGAGCATATCGGCCGCATCGTGGTCTGCACCGGCGGCACCGCGGATCTTCCCGTGGCAGAGGAGGCCGCCCAGGTGGCAGAATTTTTCGGGACAAATGTCACCCGGCTCTTTGATGTGGGAGTAGCCGGGATCCACCGGCTGCTGTCGAATCTGGAGACCTTCCGCGGGGCGAACTGTGTGATCGCTGTGGCCGGCATGGAAGGAGCGCTGGCCGGCGTGGTGGCCGGGCTGGTGGACGTGCCCGTCATCGCGGTGCCCACCTCCGTGGGTTATGGAGCCAGCTTCGGCGGCCTGTCGGCCCTGCTCACCATGCTGAACTCCTGCGCGAACGGAATCACGACCGTCAATATCGACAACGGCTACGGGGCGGCCTATGTGGCGACCCAGATCAACCGGCTGGCCTGCGGGAACAGAGGGTGATTTCACGTTCCAACCAGAGACACAGCGGCGTTCAGAACGCCGGCCAGCACCATGACCCAGATGGGATTCATTTTTCCTTTCCGCAGGAGCAGGACGCAGAGGAGGAAGATGACAGCCAGCGTCCGGTTGGTGCCTGCAAGGGTAATCCGCGCCTCGTTTCCCCAGAAGGCAGTCACCAGAATGGAGACGCCTGCGGAGGCAATCATGGCTACGACGGCCGGCCGCAGCGAATTCAGTACGCTCTGCAGGGCGTTAAGCCTCCGGTACCGCAGGTACAGCCAGGCGATGAAGGTGACGATGACGCAGGAGGGCAGGATGCAGCCCAGAGTGGCGGCCAGCGCGCCGGGGAGGCCGGCGATCTTGATTCCTACAAAGGTCGCGGAATTGATGGCGATGGGGCCCGGCGTCATCTGGGAAATGGTGATGAGATCCGTGAATTCGCTCATGGAAAGCCAGCCGTGGGCGTCCACCACCTGTCCCTGAATCAGCGGCATGGCCGCGTAGCCGCCGCCGAAGCTGAAAAGGCCGATTTGCAGAAAACTCAGGAAGAGCTGCAGATAAATCATTTCCGTTCCTCCCTTCTGATATGGATAAGGGTCCGCGCGGTTCCCAGCAGAATACAGGCGAGGACGATGTAGATGACATTGACCTGGAATACGCAGGCGGCGATAAAGGAAGCCGCCATAATCAGAATGGAGGCCGCGCTGCGGCTCTGCACGACGCCGGCGCCCATTTCGTAAACCACCGAGGCGATGACCGCGCCGACGCCGGCCTGCATGCCTTCCAGGATTTTGCTGATGATCACGTTGCTGCGGAAGGCGGCGTAAAATACCGCGATCAGGGAAATGATCGCAAAGGGCGGGATGATGGTGGCGACGATGGCTGTGAGCGCTCCGGCGATTCCTGCCAGCTTGTAGCCCACTACGATGGCTCCGTTTACCGCGATGGCGCCCGGCGCGGACTGGGCGATAGCCACCAGATCCAGCATCTCGTTTTCTTCAATCCAGTGGTATTCATCCACAAATTTCTTCTTTAACAGGGTTACGATCACGTATCCGCCGCCGAAGGTAAAGGCGCTCAGATACAGGGTAGAGAGAAAGAGCTTTGCTAAGACCTGTCGTTTATTTTCCATTTTGGTATCCTCCTCAGCTCCAGTATATCCAGTCTTGATCCATATGTAAAATAGTATTATCCTATTAACAGGATAGCGGATGGCTTGGAAAATCCGCTGCGAATACCTGCTGCGAATACCTGCTGCAAATACCTGCCGCGGGGCGGGAAAGGGGAGAAAGAGGATGAACGATAAAAGAAATTCGGGAAATACCTTATATCTGGAGTGCCGCTCGGGAATCAGCGGCGATATGACGGTGGCGGCCCTGCTTGATCTGGGCGCGACCGAGGAAAATCTGCGCCGGACGCTGGCGAAGCTGCCGGTGGACGGGTATGAAATCAAAATACAGAGAATACGGAAAAACGGGCTGGACGTCTGCGATTTCGATGTGATTCTGGAGGAAGAGCACACGCATACGCACAGGGCAGAGCATACCCACTCCGGGCACGAAGAGCATGAGCACAGTCATGAAACGGGTACGCACATGCATGAGCACGGCCACGAGCATGCTCACGCGCACCGTACCTGGAGAGATATCGAGCAGCTTCTGCGGGCGGCGGATCTGAAGCCCCGGGTGCTGGAACTGTCTCTAAAGATGTTCCGCTTTGTGGCGGAGGCCGAGGGGCGCGCGCATGGCTGCGCACCAGAGGAGGTCCATTTCCACGAGGTGGGCGCGGTGGATTCCATCGTGGACATTGTGGGGACGGCGGCCTGCCTGGAGGAGCTGGGCGTGGAAAGGGTCGTGGCTTCTGACCTGTGGGAGGGCAGCGGCCACGTACGCTGCCAGCACGGCGTGCTGCCAGTGCCAGTGCCGGCTGTGCTGGCCATCGCGGAGGCGCACGGCCTCACTCTGCGCCAGACGGAGCAGCAGGGCGAGATGGTGACGCCGACCGGAGCGGCGATCGCCGCGCTGTCGGAAGGCCGTCATCCTTCCCATTTCCGTGTGAAGGGGGTCGGCCTGGGAGCCGGAAAGAAGGAGTTTCCAAGGGCAAATATCCTGCGCGCCATGCTCATCGAGGAGGAGCCGGAGGGAGAGCTGTGGCTGCTGGAGAGCAACATCGACGACTGCACCGGAGAAGCCCTGGGCTACGCCATGGAGCGCCTTCTGGAGGCCGGGGCGCGAGACGCATTTTTCACGCCGATCTATATGAAGAAAAACCGTCCGGCCTACAAGCTGTCCGTGCTCTGCGACGAAGAGCGCATTCGCGAGATGGACGAGATCCTGTTCCGGGAGACGACCACCATCGGCGTGCGCCGGTGCCGGGTGGAGCGGGACACGCTGGAGCGGCGCTTCGCGGAGGCAGAGACGCCACTGGGTACGGCGAAGGTCAAGATCTGCACGCTGCCGGGCGGGGAGGAAACCGCTTATCCGGAGTATGAGAGCGTAAAGGATCTGGCGGGGAAGAGCGGGAAATCCTACAGCGAGGTATACCGGCTGGTGAAGGAAGCGGCTGAGTGGGGGCTGAGAGAGTAAAGGGCGAGGGGAGCAGTTCTGACGGAGCAAAAAAGCTTATCCGGTGTATTATTGGTCCGGGCAGGCATGAAGTACAAACCTTCGCATGCGCCGTTAAAATCACAATGTATCTGCTATTTCATGAGAAAACAGCACAGGATGACATTGTGGTAACGCGGGACGTCTATTCCAGGGTGGCGGAGCAGCTGGGAAAAGGAGAAAGGACAGTATCGCGGCAGATTCAGCGAATGGGAAATCTGTGCTGGGAGCATCTCGGAACGGAAGGACAGAAGACTTATATCGGCAGGGAAATGAAGGATATCCATGCTCCCAGCGATATGCTGTTTTATCTGGCTTACTATTCTTATTTCGGAAAGCCGTATTATGAAGTGCTGGAAAAACAGCCGGGACTGCTCTTTGGAAAAATCGAAGAAGAGATATCGCAAAGTGTAGTAACAGAAT
>CALWQJ010000088.1 GCA_944383645.1 uncultured Merdimonas sp. | reverse complement strand
CCTTGTCTTCGGTCTGCATCGCTGACATCATCTGCTTTCCAATGGGGGGCTCCCTCAAAAAGCCATCCATTCAGCACCTCCGCGTCCGGCGCACCAGACGCAGCAGCTCCTCCCGGTCCCAGAGCTCCACGCCGATCTCGTCGCCCAGCTCCAGAGCGGAGGGTGAAAAAAAGCTGTTCGTCAGCACCACCGGGATGTCGCAGCCGTAGAACTCTGCGCCGGCATAGGCCTCCTGCACAGCCTTGTTGGGGATTTTCCCCGTATAATGCTTGCACTGAATCGCATAGGAGACGCCGTCCCGCTGAGCCAGGATATCCACGCCCTGATCGCCGCTTCCCCGGGTCACCTCCACATGGATATATCCATCCCGGACGAGGAGCTTCGCCACGTATTCCTCGAACTCCCAGCCGTCCATATCATCGAAATCCGCCCGGCGCATCCGCCGCCGTTCTCTTCTCCAGCGGTGGAGCCAGCGGCAGAAGCGGAACAGCAGCTTAAAGGGCCAGAAGATCAGGCGCAAAAGAAAAAGCGCCGGCGCGGCTATGGTATAATAAAAAATCCTCATCCCTCTTCTGCCTCTCCGAAGTAGGTCCGTCCCCACTCCACATCCTGTCCGATCCTCTTTTTCAGCTCCTCCAGAGAATCAAATTTCCGTTCCGGCCTCTCATACCCGTAAAACCGCACCGTCAGGATTTCCCCGTAGAGATTCCGGTCCAAATCGAAAAGATAGGTCTCCACGCCCTTCCGGGGCTCTGCTCCCACCGTAGGCTTGTATCCGATGTTCGTGATGCCCTCAAAAAGCTCTCCCGCGATGACGGTCCGGGTGGCGTAGACGCCGTTTGGCGGCAAAAGCTTACGCTCAGAGGGGACGATATTCGTAGTAGGCATCCCCAGCGTCCGGCCAATCTTGCGTCCGTGCAGCACCTCGCCGGTGACCGAGTAGGCGTAGCCCAGGAGCTGATTCACAAGCTCCATACGCCCCTGCTCCAGCTCCCGCCGGATCCGGCTGCTGCTGATCTCTTCTCCCTGCCAGCAGGCCTTCTCCACGACCTCCACCTCGTAGCCGCACTCCGCGCTCAGGCGCTGCAGGAGCCGGTAATCGCCCCGCCGCTGGCATCCGAAGCGGAAATCTGTTCCCACCGCCAGATAGCGCACGTGAAGCCTTTCCACCAGAATCTTCCGCACGAACTCTTCCGCCTCCATGTGGGAGATACTCTCCACGAACGGGCACTCCAGCAGATAATCCACGCCCCATTTCCGAAGCATCTCCCTTCTCTCCTCCGGAAGCAGAAGCACCGGCCTGTCCCCGAAATCAAAGGTGAAAATAAGGGCTTTCAGGCCTTCCTGTTTCTTTTTTACAATCCGTTCCACCAGAAGCTGGTGGCCCTGGTGGAGCCCGTCGAACTTGCCAATGGAAATGGCAGTTTCTTCCTGAACCTGAAATTCTGTCGTTCCTTCTATAATCCTCATGCCGTATCCTTCATGCCTTATGCCTTCAATTCTTTCCCGGCAGGAACATCTTCACCGGGCGGTAAGACAATCCCTGCCCGTCCTCCTGCCGCCGGTAGATTCCCACAAAATTTCCGGAGGAATCATAGACCCGGACCTGCGTCCCGCAGAGCGTTTCTTCCTGCAGAAGCTCCTGCGCGTCCCCGGCGGAAAACGGATTTCCATTATAGACCAGGCGGTCCGCCGCTTCCTTCATGCGCAGCTTCAGGTATGCCGGGAACATCTCGTCCACTGGAATCAGAGCCTCTCCAATCCTGCCCTCCCGCGCAAGCTCCTCAATCTCTGACAGGCGCAGGCTGTCCTCCACCCGGAACCGGTCCACCCTGGTGCGCAAAAGGCTCTTCATGCAGCCGCCGCAGCCAAGCCTCTCTCCGATATCCTGGCACAGGGTCCGGATATAGGTGCCGCTTGAGCAGGTCACGGAAAAGGACACCTCCGGCAGGCGGATCCCGTGGATTTCCAGCGCAAGGATCCGCACCCGGCGGGCCTTGCGCTCCACCTCTTTTCCTTCTCTGGCGAGCTCATAGAGCTTTTTCCCGCCTACCTTCAGGGCAGAGTACATGGGCGGAACCTGATCGTAGTCTCCCAGAAAGCCAAGGACTGCCTCCCGGATCTCCTCCTCCCCTGCCGTAACGGGCGCCGTGCCAAGAACCGTTCCGGACACATCCTGGGTGTCTGTCGTCTGTCCCAGAAGCAGCACGGCCTCATAGGTCTTTTCCTTGTCGCTTAAAAGACCGCAGAGCTTCGTGGCGTTTCCCAGACATACAGGAAGAACTCCCTCCGCATCCGGATCGAGAGTTCCTGTATGGCCTATCTTTTTCTGTTTTAAAATTCCGCGCAGCTTCGCCACCACATCGTGGGAGGTGAAGCCCGCCTCTTTATAAATACTCAATACGCCGTTCATATCTTTCCTGCAGGCCTTTTTCAGCCTTCCTCACTGTCGTTCAGCTGCTGTTCGATATGTAAGGTCAGATTATTCACCACATCGTACAGACTTCCGTGCATCGTGCAGCCGGCGGCCTTCACATGTCCGCCTCCGCCGAAATAGGAGCAGACCGCGCTTACATCCACGATTCCGTTGGAGCGCAGGCTTGCCTTGTATTCCTGGGTTCCCGTCTCATAGAGGAAGATAGCCACCTCTACCCCGGCTGTCACACGCAGCTGGCTGACGATACCCTCCAGATCCGCCGGACCCACACCATAAAAGGACATATCCTTCTGACGGATCCGTCCCACAATGATCTTGCCATCCAGGAGCAGGATGCTCTCCATCAGCGCCCGGCCAAGCACCTGGTTCTGCACATAGGTCTTCCGGTAGAAGGTATCCTCGATAATCCGTGAAAAATCAATTCCCTTTGCCATCAGCCGGCCGGCGATCTGCATGGTCCGGGGCGTCGTATTCGAATACTGGAAGACGCCTGTATCGTGAATGATTCCCAGGTAAACGGCCTCTGCAGTCTCCTTTGAAATCTTATCCTCCTCCAGAGCCTGGTATACCAGCTCCGCTGTGGAGCTTGCCTGAGCGTCAACCCAGTTCTGCTCCGCAAAGCCCGGATTCGTGATATGGTGATCGATGCAGAGGGTCTTCCCTGCCGTCTCGAAATACTTCGCGGCCCCGCCAAGACGTTCCTTCTCGCTGGCGTCCAGGGCGATAAACAGGTCATAGCCCCTGTCCTCTTCACAGGAGATCTTTACCTGATCTGCTCCCTTCAGAAAGAGGAAATTCGGATTCACCATCTCCAGGTACACATCGACGCTGATTTCAGGGAAGTTCTCCTGAAGATAGCTGTACACAGCCAGACAGGAACCGGTACAGTCCCCGTCCGGCCGGATGTGTCCGGCGACAGCCACAGTTTTCACATTTTCAAGTTCATTCGCAAGCCTGATCATCCTCGTCACCTTCTTCTTCCACACTGGTCTGATTGACGTCGTCTATCAGTTTGGACATGTGCACTCCATACTCTATGGACTGATCCATGATGAAACGGATCTCCGGGGTGTTGCGCAGGTTCACGGTCCGGGCAAGCTCCCGGCGGATATAGCCTTCGGCGCTCTTAAGGCCGGCCAGCGTATTCTTCTGGGCTTCTTCATCGCCCAGTACGCTGATGTAAGCCTTCGCGCTCTTTAAATCCGGCGCAACCTCCACCTCTACCACCGAGGTCATGGGATGGATCCGGGGGTCTTTGATTTCATTTTGGATAATCGAGCTTAAGACCCGGCGGACCTCTCCGTTGATCCTCGTATTCTTAATGCTGTTTTTTCTCATGCTCTATCTGGGCACCTCCACCATGGTATAAGCCTCTACGATATCCAGCTCCTGGATGTCGTTGAATTTCTCAAATACAAGACCGCACTCGTAGCCTGCCTTTACTTCCTTTACATCGTCCTTGAAACGCTTCAGGGAAGCCAGGTTTCCTTCAAAGATCTGCGTGCCCTCTCTGGTGATGCGGCACTTGCAGCCTCTCTGGAACACGCCGTCCAGCACATAGGATCCGGCGATATTGCCCACGCCGGAGGCCTTGAAGATCTGGCGGATCTCCGCGTGGCCCAGGACCTTCTCCTCGAAAATCGGATCCAGCATGCCCTTCATGGCGGACTCCACATCGTTGATGGCGTCGTAGATGACGCGGTACAGGCGCAGGTCTACCTTCTCGCGCTCTGCCGTCTCCTTCGCCGTAGCGTCAGGACGCACGTTGAAGCCGATGATGATCGCGTTGGACGCGGCCGCCAGGCTTACGTCGGACTCGTTGATAGCTCCCACGCCGCCATGGATAATCTTTACCACGACCTCCTCGTTGGAAAGCTTTAAGAGACTCTGCTTTACAGCCTCCACAGAACCCTGTACGTCGGCCTTTACAATAATATTCAGTTCCTTTAAGTTTCCGGACTGGATCTGGGAATACAGATCGTCCAGAGACATCTTCATCTTTGTGTCCTCGATGAGCTTCTCGCGGCTCTCCTTCACATAGGTTTCCGCAAAGGATCTCGCTTCCTTCTCAGTCTCCGGAGAGACGAAGATCTCGCCCGCGTTCGGCACATCGTTAAGTCCCAGGATCTCCACCGGCTTGGACGGGCCCGCCTCTTTCACGCGGCGGCCATTGTCGTCCATCATGGCGCGGACTTTGCCGTGGCAGGCTCCCACTGCGATGGGATCTCCCACATGGAGGGTTCCCTTCTGTACCAGAACCGTAGCCACAGGTCCCTTGCCCTTGTCAAGCTCTGCCTCGATCACAAGTCCTCTCGCGCGGCGGTTCGGGTTGGCTTTGAGCTCCAGCACCTCGGCTGTCAGAAGAATCATCTCCAGCAGCTGATCGATGCCCTCATGGGTGTGGGCGGATACCGGGACGAAAATGGTGCTGCCGCCCCAGTCCTCGGGAATCAGCTCATATTCCACCAGCTCCTGCTTTACACGCTCAATGTTGGCGCTGGGCTTGTCGATCTTGTTGATCGCCACGATAATCTCGATGCCTGCCGCCTTGGCGTGGTTGATGGCTTCAATGGTCTGGGGCATCACGCCGTCGTCCGCAGCCACCACCAGGATCGCGATATCTGTGGAGTTCGCTCCACGCATACGCATGGCGGTGAAGGCCTCGTGTCCCGGCGTATCCAAGAAGGTGATTTTCTGGTCGTTGATGGAGACCACATAGGCGCCGATATGCTGGGTGATTCCGCCTGCCTCCCGATCGATCACGTGGGTATGCCGGATGGCGTCCAGAAGAGAGGTCTTGCCGTGGTCTACATGGCCCATGACGCAGACTACCGGCGGTCTGGGAACCAGGGTATCCGCCGGATCCTCCTGATCCTCCAGCATCTTGCCGATGACGTCCTCTTTCTCCTCCGGCACCGGATCGAAGTTCATCTCCATGGCCAGCTCGCCTGCCGCCTCAAAATCCAGTTCGGAGTTCACCGTCACCATCTTTCCTGCCAGGAACAGCTTCTTAATGATCACAGAGGGCTGAATTTTCATCTTTTCCGCCAGATCGTGAATGCTGATCATCTCCGGGATCTCGATTACCTTCGGCGTATTGTCCTCTTTCTTCGGTGCAGGCGCCTGCTTAGGTGCCGTCTGAGCGCCCTTAGCTCCCTTGCCGCCCTTCTGATTCGGACGATTGCCGCCCTGGTTCGGACGACGGCCGCCCTGACCCGGCTTGCCGTTCCAGTTGTCGTTAAATTTGCTGTTTTTCTCTTTCTTGCTGTCATCATTGCGGTTCTTATTTTCTGCTCTGCGGTTTTCAGACTTCCGAAGCTCTACAGGGGCTGCCGGAATATCCATAGAACGCCGTCCATCGCGGCCCTGGCCTCTTCCGTCGCGGCCCTGGAAGCCTCCCCGGCTGTCTCTTCCGCCATCGCGGCCCTGTGCATCGCGTCTTCCTCCGTCGCGTCCGTCTCTTCTCTGGCCGTCTCTCTCTCCCTGGCTTCTTCCGTCGCGGCCCTGGAAGCCTCCCCGGCTGTCTCTTCCGCCGTCACGGCCCTGGGCGTCGCGTCTTCCTGCGTCGCGTCCATCGCGGCCTGCTGCCGGACGGGCCGCTCCGCTTCCGGCCGCCCCGGTTCCGGTCTGGCTCTGAGCTGCCGCCGGACGCGCCGCGCTCTGGGCGGACGCCGTCTTCGCGCCTTCCTCCTGAGCCGGACGGGCTGCTCCTGACAGCGCCGTCTTTACCGGCTGGGCCGCTGCGCTCTGCGTCTGTGCCTGCTTCTCAGGCGCGGGCGCCGCAGGCTGCTGAGCCGTTCCAGCCAGCCTTGCGCTGACACGGGGCGCCGCGGGCTTCGCCGCTCCTGTACCGGACGGGCGGGCCGCTCCGCTTCCGGCCGCGGGCTTCGCTGTTCCGGCTCCCGCCGGACGCGCTCCTCCCTGGGCGCTGCGTCCCTGCTGGGCCCTGCCGCTCTTTCTGTCGCCTCTGGGGTCCTTGATTCCCGTCTGGCTGTTATGGGCGTTATACACCGCGATAATCTTCTTTTTCTTAGGCGGAGCGGACTGGGCTCCCTCCTGCTTTCCTGCCGCGCCCTCCGGTCTGGCAGCCGTCTCCTTTGCTTCTGTCTGTTCCTTTTTCGGGGCAAGCGCTTTCTTCACCATAGCCTCCTGTTCCTCTGAAAGTACGCTCATATGGCTTTTCACCTCCACATTTTTCTCTGCCAGAGCCGCTATCACTTCTTTATTTGTTCTGTCAAGTTCCTTTGCCAGTTCATGTACTCTTTTCGACATACTTACTACCTCCCTTATCTGTTATCCAGGCATTTTCCGATGGCCTTTGCAAATCCCTCGTCCAGCACTGCCAGGGAAGCACGGAACTCCTTTCCCATGGCGTGACCCAACGTCTCTTTCTCACCAAAGAAGTACAAAGGCACTTCATAGTAAGTACACATGTTCCGAAATTTTTTCTTCGTATTCTCTGACGCGGTCTCCGAAACGATGACCAGATACGCCTTTCCCGCCTTCACCGCGTGCTCCGTGGAAAATTCCCCGCTCGTCAGCTTTCCGGCTTTCATGGCCAGCCCAATCATCGAATATATCTTATTTTGTGCCAAGCTCATCCAACTCCTTTTCCAGACTGTCATACACCTCCGGCGGGATCCCCGTCTTCAGGGACCGTTCCAGCCCCCGGTTCTTCCTCGCCTTCTGGAGACATTCCTTTGAAAAGCACAGATAAGCGCCGCGCCCGTTTCTGCGGCCTGTGGCGTCCAGGACAATCTCGTTCTCCGGAGTCTTGATCACCCGCAGCAGCTCTTTTTTATTTTTCATCTCCTGGCAGCCCACGCACTGGCGCAGCGGCACCTTTCTGGTTGTACTCAATCTCTCACTTCCTGATTCTACTGTTTTCCCTCAAATTTTATACCCGGAGAATTCCGTTTCCTTACTCTTCCTCCGGATCCTGCTCCTCATAAGCCGCCTCGTCTCCGTCATAGGCCCCGTCGTCCGCGTACTCTTCCTCTGCGTATTCTCCATCCGCATAGTCGTCCGCGTACTCCTCGTCCTGGGCCTGGGACTCCTTGTACTCCTCATAATCGTCGTAGTACTCGTCGTCCTCGTCCACATCGAGCCAGCCCTCGATCTCCCGGGCCTGGGTCTCGCTCTTGATATCAATCTTGAAGCCGGTCAGTCTGGCCGCCAGCCTCGCGTTCTGTCCTTCCTTGCCGATAGCCAGGGACAGCTGGTAATCCGGCACGACCACCTTCGCGGTCTTATCCTCCGGATCCGCCAGAACCGCCACGACCTTCGCCGGGCTTAAGGCATTTTCAATCAGAATCGCCGGGTTCTCGTTCCAGTTGATCACGTCGATCTTCTCGCCGCGCAGCTCGTTCACGATGGCGTTTACCCTGGCTCCGTTCATGCCGACGCAGGCTCCCACCGGATCCACATCCGGGTCGTTGGACCATACGGCGATCTTCGTCCTGGAGCCGGCCTCACGGGCGATGCACTTAATCTCCACGGTGCCGTCCCGTACCTCTGTGACCTCCGACTCAAACAGTCTCTTGACCAGCTCCGGATGGGTCCTGGACACCAGGATCCGCGGTCCCTTCGTGGTGTCCTTGACTTCCAGAATGTATACTTTGATGCGCTCGGTGGGCTTGAATACCTCGCCCTTCACCATCTCGTTCTCGTTCAGGATGGCGTCCACCTTGCCCAGATTGATGCTCACGTTGCGGCCCAGGTATCTCTGTACCACGCCGGTCACCACATCCTTCTCCTTGGCGTAATACTGGTTGAAGAGTACCTTCCTCTCCTCCTCGCGGATCTTCTGCAGGATCACGTTCTTCGCGTTCTGGGTGGCGATGCGGCCGAATTCCTTCGACTTAATCTCCACATTTACGATATCGCCCAGCTCATACTTGGAATCTATCTCTCTGGCCTTCTCCAGGCTGATCTCCGTCACGTCGTCTTCCACATTTTCCACGACGGTCTTCTCCGCGTATACGGAAAACTGGCAGGTCACCGGATCAATATTCACCTTTACGTTGTCTGCCTTTCCAAAATGGTTCTTACAGGCAGTCAGAAGAGAATTCTCAATCGCCTCCAGCAGAGTCTCCTTGCTGATATCTTTTTCCTTCTCAATCTGCTCCAGCGCTTCCAGCAGTTCTGTGTTCATCTTTTTCTTTCCTCCTCGTTATTCAAACGGTTTTCTATCTATCCCTAAGCTGTCCCTAAAAATCAAAAGCAAGCCGGATCAGCGCGATATTTTCCCTCTCGAAAATCTGGTCCTGCCCCTCTTCCTCCTCAATGGTTACCGTATCCTTGTCGTATGCTTTCAGAATTCCCCGGAATTCCTTCTGCTTATTCACCATGCGGTAGGTTCGGATCTCTACCTCTTCTCCGAGGCTGCGCGCAAAATCCCTCTCCTTTTTCAGCGGCCTCCCAAGGCCCGGGGAGCTGATCTCCAGTATATAGGAATCCTCGATGAAATCCTCCTCATCCAGCAAATCTCCCAGGGCGCGGTTCACAATCTCGCAGTCATCCACGGTGATGCCGCCGGGCTTATCGATATAGACCCGCAGATACCAGGAACCGCCTTCCTTTACATACTCCACGTCTACCAGCTCAAAGTGGTTTTCCTCCAGAATCGGCCCCAGCAGCTTCTCTGTTCTCTCTTCATACTCTTCTCTTCTTGCCATCGTCTTCCCTTCGCTTCCGAAATTCTGATCGGGCATGAGAAGCTCCCTTCTCTGTCCGCCAGACGAATCGTGCCAAAAACAAAGAGTGAACTTTCGTTCACTCTTTTTCGGCCGCCTTATTACATCTTCTACACTATAGCACGTTATTTTGCAAAAAGCAAGGGGTTTTCTGTAATAAATGCGTTATTTATACGTTAATTTCGGCTTTTTCCCCCAGCAGCTCCCGGTATTCCTCCAGAATCGGATTCACCACCTGGGAGAGGAAGGCGTCTACCTGCTCCGGCGCGCGTCCCACATAGCGGGAGGGCTCCATGGTCTTCTTTAAATCCTCCAGGGAAAGGCCAAAAGCCGGATCTGCCGCGATGAGCTCCAGCAGGTTGTTCTCGCCGCCGTTCACCTTTACATTCCGTCCCGCTTCCATGGAAAGCTCGCGGATGCGCTCGTGGAGCTCCTGCCGGTCGCCGCCCGCCTTCACAGCGTCCATCATGATGTTCTCTGTAGCCATGAAGGGCAGCTCCGCCATCAGATGCTTCTCAATCACCTTCGGATATACCACAAGGCCGTCCACCACGTTCAGGCACAGATCCAGGATGCCGTCGATGGCCAGGAATCCCTCCGGAATGGAAAGGCGCTTGTTCGCGGAGTCATCCAGAGTCCTCTCAAACCACTGGGTTGCGGAGGTAATGGCCGGATTCAGGGCGTCCACAATCACATAGCGCGACAGGGAGGCGATACGCTCGCTGCGCATGGGATTGCGCTTATAGGCCATGGCGGAGGAACCGATCTGCGACTTCTCGAAGGGCTCCTCCACTTCCTTCAGGTGCTGAAGGAGGCGGATGTCGTTGGACATCTTGTGGGCGCTGGCCGCGATGCCTGCCAGCACGTTCAGCACGCGGGTGTCCACCTTCCGGGAATAGGTCTGTCCGGAGACGGGGTAGCACTCGGAGAATCCCATCTTCTCCGCGATCATCGGATCGATCCGGTCAATCTTTTCCTGGTCGCCGTCAAACAGCTCCAGGAAGCTGGCCTGGGTTCCCGTGGTTCCCTTGGAGCCAAGAAGCTTCATGGAAGAAATCACATGGTTCAGATCCTCCAGATCCAGGCAGAATTCCTGCATCCACAGGGTCGCCCGTTTTCCCACCGTGGTAGGCTGGGCCGGCTGGAAATGCGTAAAGGCAAGAGTCGGCTGGTTCTTATACTTATCCGCGAAGGAAGCCAGCTCGTTCAGCACATTGACCAGCTTCCGGCGCACCAGCTTCAGGGCCTCCGTCATGATAATAATGTCGGTATTGTCTCCCACGTAGCAGGAGGTGGCGCCCAGATGGATGATGCCCTTCGCCTTCGGGCACTGGCAGCCGTAAGCGTAGACGTGGGACATCACGTCATGGCGCACTTCCTTCTCCCGGGCCTTCGCCACATCATAATTGATATCGTCCTGATGGCTTTTCAGCTCGTCAATCTGCTCCTGGGTGATGGGCAGTCCCAGCTCCTTCTCTGTCTCAGCCAGGGCAATCCACAGCTTTCTCCAGGTCCGGAATTTTTTGTCCGGAGAGAAGATATACTGCATCTCCCTGCTGGCGTAACGCTCCGAAAGAGGGCTTACATATCTGTCTGTACTCATATTTTCTCCTTCATTCATACTTTTCCGGCGCCAGGCTCTCCCGGCGCCGCGCTGCGGGAGACCCGGCGCGCCTCCCCTGTCCGAAAGCTTACAGGCCCAGGCGGTTAAACACCTCGTTGTAGGCTTCCTCTACATTTCCCAGATCCCTGCGGAAACGGTCCTTGTCCAGCTTCTCGTTGGTCTTCATATCCCAGAGGCGGCAGGTGTCCGGAGAGGTCTCGTCAGCCAGGATGATCTGTCCCTTATAACGGCCGAACTCAATCTTGAAATCGATAAGGCGGATGCCTGCGTTGGCGAAATAAGCCTTATACACCTCGTTAATCTTAAACGCGTACTTTGTGATCGTGTCGATCTCCTCGCGGGTAGCCAGTCCCAGCGCGATCGCAAAGTAATCGTTGATCAGCGGATCGCCCAGCTCGTCGTTCTTGTAGCTGAACTCCAGGGTCGGCTCCTTGAACTCGGTTCCCTCCGGAACGCCCAGGCGCTTGGAGAAGCTTCCTGCGGCCACGTTGCGGATGATTACCTCCAGCGGAACGATCTCCACCTTCTTTACCGCCGTCTCACGGTCGCTGAGCTCTTCGATAAAGTGCGTCGGAACGCCCTCCTTCTCCAGAAGCTGGAACACGCGGTTGGTCATGCGGTTGTTAATCACGCCCTTGCCCTGAATCGTACCCTTCTTCTGTCCGTTGAACGCTGTGGCGTCATCCTTATAATCTACAATCAAAACGTCCGGATCGTCCGTCGTATAAACCTTCTTTGCTTTTCCTTCGTACAGTAAATCCAATTTCTTCATCTTCCTACCCGTCCTTTTCTGGTGATTAATCTGAATCCTGGCGCCTTTTTCTTTCCGTGAAGAACCATAAAGGCACTGTTACGTGAAAATTATATACTAAGATTTTTTGAAAAGCAAGGCGGCCGGTGCGGATTCTTATAATATATTCTAATTGATATTCTGCGGCGGGGCTTATAGGCCCTTTCGGCCGTTCATCCCTTTCCCTGCGTTTTTCCCTGCGGCCCCTCCCGGTATTGCAGCAGGAATTCCTCTACCGAACCGCAGCGCAGAGTCAGTTTCGCCCACCGCTTCAAAGTGTCCAAATCCCGTTCCTCAAGAATCTCTTTTCCTAAAGCTTCCGGGACATTCCCGATTTCCTCAAGCAGTTCCAGAATACTTTCCGCCCTTCCTTCTGCTCTTCCCTCTTCTCTGCTCACTCTCCGGGTTTCCTGTACGTCATAGGCTTCAAAGCTGTCAAACAGCATCTGGAATTCACCTCCTCTGATCTGATCCGTGAAGCGCTCCACTTCCCCGCGGTATTTTCTTTCGTAAACTGCCTTCTGCTTTCCATATCCATTCCTCCTTCTCCATGGAATACGAAAAGCAGACCTCTGCTGTTTTTATTATAACAACGCTGCCGCCAGATAACAACAAAAATCCCTTTTCCTATTCTCATGGGTTATTTCGTTTGCTTCATCCAGGGAAACTTTGATTTCAGAATCGAATTCCAGAAATTTTTTCGGGCCGTTCTCGGAATACCCGCCGCCTACTTGACGGATGCCGAAAATTTTTTTATTCTAATTTTACCCTCAATTGACA
>CALWQJ010000087.1 GCA_944383645.1 uncultured Merdimonas sp. | reverse complement strand
GTCTTTGAAGCGTCCGGACACAGGATAAAGAAAAATCGGCTGCGTGGCTTTATCACAGGTTTGTCTCAGTTGATCCACCGCCGCCTGAATTCCGACGCGCTCACCCCTTCCGCTTTTTTGAACTGCTTATTCATATAGCTGGCGTCGTAAAAGCCGCAGCTGCGCGCGATTTCCTCCAGGGTTCCGCCGGAAAAACGCAGCAGCCTCTTGGCCCGGGTCAGCCGCCGGGATATCACATACTGGTTCAGAGTGACGTGATAATACTGGTGGAACTCCCGGGAGAGATGATATTTGCTGATGAAAAAACGTTCGGAGAGCTCGTCCAGGGAAAATTTTTCCGTATAGTGCTCGTCGAGGAATTTGCGAACCTCGGCCATCTTCTGATGGCCGGGGCTTTTTTCTTCTCCGGAGCCAGTAATCTCCTGCAGCAAAATGGAGAGAATATCTACAATAAGGCGGGAGGAAGCGATTTCCGCCTGAAAATCCGAGGCTGTATTGACATCCAGAAGGCTGGAAAATTTCTCGCGCAGCTCCGGAAAGGCGGCCGGGGACAAGGCGGGCAGGCTGTTCGCGGAAAAATACCGGTAATACGCTTCCGAGGTGCACCCATCAAAATGCACCCAGACCAGCTCCCAGGGATCCGTGCTGCTGCTCTGGTGATAGTAGGGGGTCATGCAGTCGATAAAAAAGCAGGAGCCCTTTTTCAGTTCATAGAGCTTCTGATCGTACATCAGGACGCCGCTGCCGGAGAGAACCAGGACGATCAGAAAGGATTTCAGGTTTTTGCGGCGGGCCACATGACTTTCCTTAAGCTTGAGATACCCTGTCTCCTGCACATAGAAAAAGGCGGAACGGGCGAAAGCCCCGGGCGTCTGGATCATGCGGCGGGAGCTTTCCACATAAGAATCGGGGAAACGGTCAAAATAATTATCCATACAGGCCTCTCCTTCCGGGATATTCCGCAGCCAGGCGAAAGCAATATAATACCTGTTTTCGGCAACATCCTCACTTGTTAATCCCAATATACAGGTATATACTTGCAAAAGCAAGGGGAAAAGAGAAAAAATAAATAACAATAAATTACTGTTTGCTATTCTGGCAGATCACAGAAAAATACGGGTATAGTCAGATATGAAAAACATTCACATTATTCACTGTGAATGAAGTGAATATTCACAATTTGGATTGAAAAAAGTGAACAAAGGAGTATAATAAAAAGCAGAAAAGCGGAAGAAAGGTGGAGACGCTATGCTGTTTGAAAATGAAAATACAGAATTTAAATCCCGTATGTCTGAGGAAATCTATAAAGAAGTGATCGCATTTGCCAATACGGAGGGCGGCGTGATTTATATTGGTATTGATGATCAGGGAAGGGTAATCGGGCTGGAGAACGCGGATGAAACATATACCCGGCTGACAAATGGGATACGCGATGCGATTCAGCCGGATGTCACAATATTTGTGCGCTATGTACTTCAGGAAAATAAAGTACTCCGTGTCGAAGTGGGAGAAGGGAGTTGCAAGCCCTACTATCTGAAGTCAAAAGGGCTCAGGCCCAATGGGGTCTATGTGCGCCAGGGAGCGTCCAGTGCGCCTGCTTCGCCTGAATTGATCCGTCAGATGATTAAAGACTCAGATGGCGATATTTTTGAGAATATGCGTTCGCTGCAGCAGAATTTGAGTTTTGATGAGGCAGAGAAGGCTTTTAAGCGGTATGGACAGGAATTCAATGAGGACAAGTTCATTGCGCTGGGTATTCGGAAGCTCCAGGATGATCAGTATACGAACCTGGCGCTGCTGGTATCCGACCAATGCCGGCATACGATTAAAATTGCAGTATTTGCAGATGAGGCACAGACGATATTCAAGGATGCAAAAGAGTTTGGAGGTTCTGTGTTCAGACAGCTGGAAGAGAGCTATTCCTATCTTTTGCTGTGCAACCGGACGGCGTCTGTCTTTAAAGGGCTGGAGCGTATTGAAAAAAAGGATTACCCTGAGGAGGCATTGCGTGAAGCGCTGCTGAACGCAATCGTACACCGGGATTACAGCTTCAGCGGCAGTATTATTATTAATATCAGTGATTCCGGTATGGAATTTATTTCGATTGGGGGCCTGCTTCCAGGCCTGTCTGTGGAGGATATCCGAAGCGGCATTTCGCAGCCGCGGAACCGCAGTCTGGCGGAAATCTTTCATAGGCTGCGGCTGATTGAGTCTTATGGAACTGGCATTCGGCGGATTTACAGATTGTATGATGACTGTCCGAGGAAGCCGGAAATTCTGGTAACGCCAAATGTGTTTAAGCTGATTCTTCCAAACAGAAATTTTTCTATCCAGGAGCAGCAGCCAGAAGGGCAGGAGCCGCAGCAGAAAGCGGAAGAACAGGCTTTGCATATTACCCCACAGATGAAGACAGTTCTTGATTACCTTGCAGAACATGGGGAGATCCGCGATATGGAGCTGCAGGAGCTGCTGGGGGTAAAGCGTACCAGAGCTTATCTGGTAGCGCGGCAGATGATGGAAAAGGATCTGATCGAGTGCACCGGCAGAGGCGCGGACAGACGGTATTATCTGAAAACAGGAGCGTTGCAGAATAAAACACGAAAGGAATGAGACCATGTACTACGTTCTCCTGTCCGGAGGATCCGGACGGCGGCTGTGGCCCCTCTCCAACGAGGCCCGGCCCAAGCAGTACCTCAAACTTGTAAATAAAGAAGACAATTCCATGGAGCGCTGTTCCATGCTCCAGCGGGTCTGGGCCCAGCTCAAAAGCGCCGGCATGGCCGCGGACACCGTGATCACGGCGGGAGAGGATCAGACGGAGCTTATCAAAAGCCAGGTCCGGGAGGCCCGCATCGCGGTGGAGCCGGGGCGGCGGGACACCTTCGCGGCGGTCCTTTTAAGCTGCGCCTGGCTGCACAGTAAGGCCGGGGCCTCGGAGGATGATTACGCGGCGGTGATGCCGGTGGATCCGTACACGGAAGCGGGCTATTTCGAGACGGTCAAAGGGCTGGAGGAGGTCATGAGAAAATCCGGCGCGGAGGTCGGTCTTATGGGCGTGGTTCCCTCCTATCCGGCGGTGAAATACGGCTACATCCTTCCGGGAGAGCGCCATGAGGGCTGGATCTCCGTGAAGGGCTTCGCAGAAAAGCCGGACGAGGAGAAGGCCCGCAGGCTGATGGAGGAGGGGGCGCTCTGGAACTGCGGCGTGTTCTGCGTCCGCATCGGCGCTATGCTGGAAAGGGCGGACGCCTATGGCGTGCCCTCCGATTACGAAGGCCTCTGCGCCGCCTACGACCGCCTGCCGAAGATCAGCTTCGATTACGAGGTGCTGGAAAAGGCGCAGCGGCTGGCGGCGGTGGAATTCCGGGGCTACTGGAAGGACCTGGGCACCTGGGACGCCATGGCGGAGCAGATGAGCACCGACTGCGTGGGCAACGCGGTGCTGGACGAAAGCTGCGACAACACGCAGGTCATCAACGAGCTGAAGGTGCCGGTGGCGGTGCTGGGCGCGCGGGATCTGGTGGTGGCGGCCTCCCAGGACGGCATCCTGGTGGCGGACAAGAGCCAGAGCGCCCGGGTAAAGGAGGTGGCCGCGGCCTTTTCCTCCCGCCCCATGTTCGAGGAGCGGCGCTGGGGCACCCTGGAGACCCTGGACGCCTCCGAGTACCAGGGGCTGTCCACCCTGACCCGCAAGATCCACATTTACGACGGCATGACCTCCAGCTACCATTTCCATCAGAACCGGGATGAAATCTGGACGGTCTTAAGCGGCAGCGGCGAGCTGATTCTGGAGGGGACGAAGATCCCCTTAGGCCCGGGAAAGGCGGTCTGCATCCGCCGGGGCCAGAGGCACGCGGTCAAGGCCTTCCAGGATTTTGAATACATCGAGATCCATGTGGGAACCAGCACGGGAAGCGAGGATATCAACCGCATTACCTTCAACTGGGACGAGATTGAACTGAGCCATATTTTATAGACTGGACAAAAGGAAGGAATATACAGCTATGAGTAAGACAGCTTTGATTACAGGTATCACAGGACAGGACGGATCCTATCTGGCGGAGCTTCTGCTGGAGAAGGGATATCAGGTCTACGGGCTTTTCCGCAGGGGCTCTACGAACACGGCGGAGCGCATCGCCCATCTTCTGGAGGAGCGGGAGAGACAGGGGGACGGCCTCCATCTGGTCTACGGAGACATGACGGATTCCATGAACCTGGTCCGTCTGATGCTGGAGATCCGCCCGGACGAGGTCTACAACCTGGCGGCCCAGTCCCATGTGGCCGTCTCCTTTGAGGAGCCGGAATACACGGCCAACGCGGACGGAATCGGGGTCTTGAGGATTCTGGAGGCAGTCCGCGTGGCGGGTCTTGGAAAGACCACGAGGATTTACCAGGCCTCCACCTCGGAGCTTTTCGGAAAGGTGGAGGAGATTCCCCAGAAGGAGACGACGCCCTTCCATCCCCGCTCCCCCTACGCGGTGGCGAAGCTCTACGGCTACTGGATCACCCGCCATTACCGGGAAGCCTACGGGATGTACGCGGTAAACGGCATCCTGTTCAACCACGAATCAGAGCGCCGCGGCGAGACCTTCGTGACCCGCAAAATCACGCTGGCGGCGGCGAATATCGCCGCCGGGCGGCAGGAAAGGCTGTACCTGGGGAACCTGAACGCGAAGCGGGACTGGGGCTACGCCAGGGACTACGTGGAGTGCATGTGGCTGATGCTCCAGCACGACACGCCGGAGGATTTCGTGATCGCCACCGGAGAGACCCGGACGGTCCGGGAGTTTACGAAGGCCGCCTTCGCCCATGCGGGGATCCGGCTGCGCTTCGAGGGCGGGGGCCTGGAGGAAAAGGGAATTGACGAGGCCACAGGGCGCGTCCTGGTGGAGGTGTCGCCGGAATTCTTCCGCCCGGCGGAGGTGGATCTGCTGCTGGGCGACCCGTCGAAGGCCCGGGAGGTCCTGGGCTGGAATCCCCGGAAGACCTCCTTCGACGAGCTGGTCAGAATCATGGTGGAGCACGATATGGAGCTGGTGAAGGGGACCAGCACGGCCGGCGTATTAAAGTGAGCGAGGAGTGGAGCAAGATGAGCAAGGAAGAGAGAAAAGAAGCGTCTGTCCAGGAAGAAAGAGAGAGCTGTGAAAATTACACAGACCCCCTGGATCGGAGCGGAAAAATATATGTGGCGGGCCACAGAGGGCTGGTGGGCTCCGCCCTGGTGCGTCGTCTGGAAAGGGACGGATTTACCAATATCATCACCAGGACCCACGGGGAGCTTGACCTGACCCGGCAGGCGGACGTGGAAGCGTTTTTCGCCCAGGAGAAGCCGGACTACGTGATCCTGGCGGCGGCGAAGGTGGGCGGCATCTATGCCAACGACACTTACCCGGCGGATTTCATCATGAAGAACCTGCAGATCGAGTGCAACGTTATCGACGCAGCGTACAAAAACCAGGTGAAGAAGCTTTTGTTCCTGGGAAGCTCCTGCATTTACCCCCGGGACTGCCCCCAGCCCATCAAGGAGGAGTATCTGCTGTCCGGGTACCTGGAGAAGACGAACGAGGCCTACGCCCTGGCAAAGATCGCGGGGCTTAAGATGTGTGCCTTTTACAACCGGCAGTACGGGACCCATTATATCAGCGTCATGCCCTGCAATCTCTACGGCGTCAACGACAATTTCGCCCTGGAGAATTCCCATGTGCTGCCTGCCCTGATGCGGAAATTCCACGAGGCGAAGCTGACAAACGCTCCCTCCGTGACGGTCTGGGGAAGCGGGACGCCCCTGCGGGAATTTCTGAACGTGGACGACCTGGCGGACGCTTGCCTGTACTTGCTCGACCATTACGACGGCGATGATTTCTTTAATGTGGGATATGGAAAAGAAGTGACGATCCTGGAGCTGGCGCAGCTTATCAGGAAGGTGACGGGCTACGAGGGAGAGATTGTGCTCGACCCCTCCAAGCCCGACGGGACGCCCCGGAAGCTTACGGATATCAGCCGCCTGAAAGCAGCCGGCTGGGAGCCGAAGATCGACCTGGAGACAGGGCTTAAGCAGACCTACGAGTGGTTCTGCGCCCGCTATGAGACGGGGGATTTCGCCCAGAGATAGAAGCGGAAAGCGCAGGTTCCTCCCCGGCAGGATACGGCCATGCCGGGGAGGAGAGCCGGAAAAGACAGAGAAGAAGCAGGAGGGATGACGGAAGTGACAGCAGGAAGTCTGCCGGGGGACCCGGCCGTGCTGCAGCCAGAAAGTCTGCCGGCAGAGCCGGCCGTGCTGCGGCCAGAAAACTTGCCGGCAGAGCCGGCTGTGCTGCGGCCCATACGAAAGGAATATATCTGGGGCACGGAGGACTGGATGCTCTCCTGGCTGCACGAGGGCCTGGAGGCCTGCCCCCTTCTCATCAAGATTATCCGCGCCCGGGAGGCCCTGTCCGTTCAGGTCCACCCGGACAACGCCTTCGCCCGGGAGGCGGAGCACAAAAGCGGAAAGACCGAGATGTGGTATGTGCTGGACTGCGAGCCCGGCGCATACCTTTATTATGGGCTGAAGCACCGGATTACAGAGGAGGAATTCCGCAAACGCATCCGGAACCAGTCGATTCTGGAGGTCTGCCGCCGTGTCCCGGTGAAAAAAGGCGACGTCTTCTATATCCCGGCCGGGGTCCTGCACGCCATCGGAGCAGGCATCACGGTAGCGGAGATCCAGCAGAGCTCCGACGTGACCTACCGGGTCTATGACTACAATCGGGAAAACGCCCGGCACGAGAAGCGGGAGCTTCACATCGACAAGGCTGCTCTGGTGACCGGATTCATGCCGCCCCTGGCGGGACATCATCCCATGGGGCCCCGGGTGCAGAAAAATGGTTATTCCAGAACTTTATTAGTGCAATGTTCCTATTTTGTGGTACAATTATACGAGATAGAAGAAAATCTGGAAGGGAATACCCGGGAAAGCTTTCTTTCCCTGCTGATTCTGGAGGGGGAGGGGACGTTTACGGGAGGCGGGAAGCGCTTCCGGCTTTCTGCCGGCATGAGCCTCTGGCTCCCCCGGGGAATGGATTCCTTCCGGATAGAAGGACACATAAGAATGCTCGCGTCCGCGCCGGGCATGACAGAAGTATAAAAGCGAGGTACCCGAATATGAATCTCAAATTTGGAACAGGGGGCTTACGGGCCACCATGGGGCCGGGCCCCGATCATCTGAATCTGGAAACCATTCAGGAGGCTACGCTGGGCGTGGCGGCCTACGCGAAGGGGCAGAGCGAAGCTCCCAGCGCGGCCATCGCCTATGACAGCCGGAACCATTCGGAGGAATTCGCGCGGGAAGCGGCCCGCGTGCTGGCGCTCAAGGGCGTGAAGGCTTACATTTATCCGAAGCTTTCGCCGACGCCGACCCTTTCCTTCGCGGTGCGCCACTTAAAATGCACGGTGGGCATCTGCGTGACGGCCAGCCACAATCCCCGGGAGTACAACGGCTACAAGGTATATGGATCTGACGGCTGCCAGGTGACCAGCGAGGCCGCCGACAGCATCCAGAAGGCTATCTGGGCGGCGAATCCGGCGGAGGCCGCGGACACCAGAAGCTTTGAGGATTTCGTGGAGGGCGGAGACATCGTCTTCATCGACGACAAGACCCTGAAGGCTTTTCTGGCCGCCATTATCCGCAGGCGGACGAAGAAAAAGCTGGAGTCCGATCTGAAGGTGGTGTATACGCCCCTTTACGGCGCGGGCTTAAGCCTCGTGACCAGCATCCTGAAATACATCGGCGTCCAGAACCTGCAGATAGTCACGGAGCAGGCGAAGCCCAACGGCGACTTCCCCACCTGCCCCTATCCGAACCCAGAGGACCCGAAGGCTCTGGAGCTCGGCATCGAGTGGTGCAAAAAGACGGACGCCGATATCCTGATTGCCACAGACCCGGACAGCGACCGTCTGGGCGTGGTGGCGAAGAAGGACGGAGAGTACCGCCGCCTGAACGGCAACCAGGTGGGCGTCCTCCTTCTGGATTATATTTTGAAGAGCCGGAAGGCGGCAGGTACCCTGCCGGAGCGCCCGGTGGTGGTCAGCACCATCGTGAGCACCGCCATGACGGATAAGATCGCAGAGCATTACGGCGCGGAGGTCATCCGGACCCTGACAGGCTTCAAATGGATCGGCGGAGCTGTGGGCCGTCTGGAGCAGGAGGGCGGAGCGGACCGTTTCGTCTACGGCTTCGAGGAAAGCTGCGGCTATATGATCGGCAGCTACGTCCGGGACAAGGACGCCATCGGCGCGGCCATGATCCTCTGCGAGCTGGCCGACGCCTGCAAGGCGGAAGGGAAGACCCTCTGGGATTACCTGGAGGACCTGTACCAGACCTACGGCCGCTATGAGACGGGACTGAAGACCTATCAGTTCAGCGGCGAAGAGGCCAGCCTCCGCATGAAGCGCATCCGCGAGGGCTTAAAGAGCCCGGAGGGAATGAAATTCGCCGGCTCGAAGGTGGTCCGCTATAAGGACTATCTGGACGGCGCGGACGGAATCCCGGCCTCGGATGTGCTGGCGCTCTGGATGGAGGACGGCTCCCAGGCGCAGATCCGTCCCTCCGGAACAGAGCCGAAGATCAAGGTGTATACGGAGAGAGTGACGGGATAGACTGTGTAAAAGGCAGGAAATCAAATCCCCCGCGGCAGGCTGAGAAAGGCAAAAACTCAGCCTGCCGCGGGGGATTTGAGATTTCGGTTTTTACGCGGGCCAGTAACCGTCCAGCGCTCCGGGCAGTGTTCCGGCGTAGATTTCTCGCAGCAGTGCATCCAGGCGGCGCATGCACAGACAGGTCTGTTCCGGCGTCAGCAGGCCTTCTTCCAGGGCCTGGGCAATCTCGTCCAAGTCCACAACCCGGATTTCTCCGGAAGGATAGATCAGCACGTCGGCCAGAAGATCTGTGAAGACGTATGTGTCTGTGTCGACATCCCAGGTGTAGTCGATGATATCGCAGTACCAGCAGATCAGCTCTCCACTGTGGTTCAGAAAGCGGCTGATTTTCCAGCCCTTATCGAGAAGATAGCAGGAGGCTCCGCGGCTTAGTTCCTTTTTGGGACGGATGGTTTTCCAGCGGGTCACCAGAAGAGAATCGCTGCGAAGCAGGATCTCGTCGTTGTCCAGGCGGATGCATTCAGAGGGGATCAGGCGTTTCCGGTACAGTACAGGTTTTTCTGACATAAAGGGCCTCCTTTTTGAGCTTCGCAGGGCAGAACCTGCGGAACGGCTTGAGTTACTCCCGCGGGTTCTCTGGCTTATCTGACTGAATGTTTTTTACGACGGTCATGGAGTCATCCTTTACGAATTCCTTTTCCTGGGAGCGGCGGTTGTAGTAGGTCCGCTTGTAAAGGTCCGGATCCGGCAGCACCAGGAACTCCGACGGCGTGCAGCCGGTGATTTCCTTAAAGACCCGGTTGAAGGTGCGGACATTGTTGAAGCCGCAGCTTAAGGCCACGTCCGTGAATTTCTTTTCCGTGTGCCGCAGCTCATGGGCGGCCCGCTCCACGCGCACCATATTCAGATAGGTCACGAAATTGGTGCCCATCAGCTTTTTGAAGGTCTTGGAAAAATGGCTGGGACTGAAATTCATACGCGCCGCCGCGTATTCCAGGGAAATGTTGTCGGCATAGTGCACGTCGATGTAGGACAGAAGCTCCTGCAGCCCGGAGAGCGTCCGGGAGCGCCTGTCGTCCGGCACTTGTTCGGAATCCGCCCGCGGGTGGAAGCGCTTCAGAAGGGCCCAGAAGGTCTGGATGGAGGAGGCCACCACGTCCTGGTAAAACGGAGCTTTTTCGCGCAGCTCCCGGGATACGGTGCCGATCAGGTCCTCCAGACGTCCGGACAGTCCATAGCGCTCCAGCTCCTCCCGGGAAACCAGCGGATAGGTAAAGCCCGGATTCTGAAAAAGGGGCCCCAGGATCGAGGTGTCAAAAATCAGAAAGTCCAGAGAATTGTCCATGCCGTGGGAATCGCTGTAATGGATCACGCCGCTTTCGCAGACAGCCAGATCGCCTGCATGGGCCGTAAAGGTATGGTCGGTGATGCTTAGAGGGCAGGCGCCGGAGCGCACGTAAATCAGCTCGATTTCCCGGTGCCAGTGCGCGAGAAAACCGATGTTTTCATAGTTGGAGTACCAGACCATGAAATCTGAATCGTAGCTTCGTACCTCGTGAAAAGCTTTCATTGCCCTTTCCTCGACTCCCTTACAGGCCCTTTTTGGGGCGTAATAGATAAAAAACCGATAGATTATAACCAGAGTATACCAATCAGCACAAAAAATGTCCATACAGGAACAGGAATTTTTTGTTGAATTGCGCTGGAAAATATGGTATCTTTTTATTTATGTTGGAATAATATACGCTTGTCTGTGTTTACTGCATTACCGGTTTAAATTGATAAAGTGGTAACGGGAAAACGAAGGAAAGCGTCCGGAAAGAACGAGAGGAAAACATGAAGCAGTCGGATATCATTTTGGAAGTCAGAGATCTGTGCGTGGAATTTCAGACGGTCGAGGGCAGAGTACAGGCGGTCGATCATCTGAGCTATACGCTGCATAAGGGCGAGAAGCTGGGTATCGTGGGGGAGAGCGGAAGCGGAAAGAGCGTGTCCTCCCTGGCGATGATGCAGCTGATCCCCAATCCGCCCGGACGGGTGACCGGAGGAGAGATTCTTTATAAAGGAAAGGATCTAGTGAAGCTTTCGGAAAAGGAGATGCAGAAGCTGCGGGGAAATGAGATTTCCATGATTTTTCAGGAGCCCATGACCTCGCTGAACCCGATTATCCAGTGCGGGAAGCAGATCGCGGAATCCCTAAGACTGCACCGCGGCATGAATAAAAAAGAGGCGGCGGCGGAGGCTGTGCGCATGATGAAGGCGGTGGGGATCGCCAACCCGGAGGTCCGCGCCCACGAATATCCGCACCAGATGTCGGGCGGTATGCGCCAGCGTGTGATGATCGCCATGGCGCTGGCCTGCCAGCCGCAGATTCTGATTGCCGACGAGCCGACGACGGCTCTGGATGTGACGATTCAGGCGCAGATTCTGGATCTGATCCGGGATCTGAACCGGGAGATGAATGCGGCGGTCCTGTTCATCACCCACGATCTGGGCGTGGTCAGCGAGCTGTGCGACACGGTGATCGTCATGTATACCGGCCACATTGTGGAGCAGGCTCCGGTGCGGGAGCTGTTCCGGGACCCGAAGCACCCTTATACGGTGGGGCTTCTGAACGCGATTCCGGCGATCACGAAGGAGAGAAAGCCGCTGAAGACCATCGAGGGCGTGGTGCCGAATCCCACAGAGCGGATCGAGGGCTGCAGCTTCTGGCCCAGATGTCCCCACGCGTCGGAGAGGTGCCGGAAGGAGGCGCCGCCGGTGACGCGGCCCGGGGAGGACCGGCTGGTGCGGTGCTGGCTCTACGCCGGGGAAGATGGAATGACGGGAGGTCCGGACGATGGCGCGAAATGAGAAGGAGACGCTCCTGAAGGCGGAGCATGTAAAGGTATATTTTAAAGGAAAAAACAAAAAAGAAGGCATGGTCCGGGCCGTGGACGACGTGAGCCTGGATATTCATAAGGGAGAGACCTTCGGCGTCGTAGGCGAGAGCGGCTGCGGAAAAAGCACGCTGGGACGGACGCTGATCCGGCTGATCGACCCCACGGAGGGACACATTTATCTGAGCGGGGAGGACATCTCCGAAATGAAGGGGAAGAAGCTTAAGGATATGCGCAGGAAGATGCAGATTATCTTCCAGGATCCTTCCGCCTGTCTGAATCCCAGAAGAACCGTGCGCCAGATCCTGATGGAGCCCTTCGAGATTCATCACCTGGACCGGGAGGTGAATGTGGAGGAGCGGATCATGGAGCTTTTGCAGCTGGTGGGCCTGGACTCCTATCATCTGAGCCGGTATCCCCATGAGCTGTCCGGCGGCCAGAAGCAGAGGATCGGGATTGCCAGGGCCCTGGCGCTGAAGCCGGAGCTGATCGTCTGCGACGAGGCGGTGTCGGCTCTGGACGTGTCCGTCCAGGCGCAGGTGCTGAATCTTCTGCAGGAGCTGAAAAGCAAGCTGGGGCTTACGTATTTCTTCATTTCCCATAATCTGAACGTGGTTTACCAGGTCAGCGACCGGGTCGGCGTCATGTACCTGGGAAAGATGGTGGAGATCGCCAGCTATGACCGCCTGTACGAGAAGCGGTACCATCCCTATACGGAGGCGCTGCTCTCCGCGATTCCGCAGGTGAACCAGGAGGAGCAGCAGGAGAGGATCCACCTGAGCGGGGAGGTCCCGAGTCCCTCGGATCCGCCCTCCGGCTGCAGGTTCCATACCCGCTGTCCGAAGGCCTGCGAGCGCTGCCGACTGGAGGAGCCGGCGCTTCGGGAGATCGCCCCGGGCCATCTGGTGGCCTGTCACCTGTACGACGGCGCCCAGGAGGCGTAAGGAA
>CALWQJ010000086.1 GCA_944383645.1 uncultured Merdimonas sp. | reverse complement strand
CTGCTGATGATAGAGGAGAAAAAACATGCATCAAGAGACAAACGCAAAGGATGATACGCAGAAAAAGATTTTTACCATTCCGAACCTGATGTCCTTTTTCCGGCTTTGCCTGATTCCGGTCATTATCTGGCTCTATTGTGTGGAGAAAAATGATGTGGCGGCGGGACTTGTCCTGATTCTGTCCGGAGCGACAGATATCGCGGATGGCTTTGTGGCCCGGCATTTCCATATGATCAGCGACCTGGGAAAGGTACTGGATCCGATTGCGGACAAGCTGACGCAGGCGTCCATGCTGTTCTGCCTCTGCACCCGTTTTCCTCTGATGCTCCTCCCCCTTTCCTGCATGGTGGTCAAGGAGTGCTTTATGGGCGTCACCGGCCTTCTGGTGATCAAAAGGACGGGAAATGTCTTCGGAGCGGACTGGCACGGCAAGGCGGCTACGGTTCTGCTCTATACGACCATGATCCTGCATGTATTCTGGGAAGGGATTCCTGTCCATGTCTCAGATGTACTGATTGGAGCCAGCACGGCCATGGTGCTGGTGTCGCTGGCGCTTTACGGCCGGCACAATATCCGCCTGATCCGGAAGTAGAAAAGAGGAAAAGGGGAGGAGATCCGTTTCCTGGATTATACACATTAGCGTTGGAGCGTCTTTACAGCCTCGACGAACCGGAGCACGTCTTCCGGGGCGCCGGGGCTGTAAAGCAGTCCGTAGGGAATTTGGTACTCCCAGTCCACTGGGATGGTCACCAGGCCAGGGTGGACGTCCTGCCAGCATTCCAGTGATAAAAGAGCGTTGCCCGTTTCGGCGCAGCGGTTGAAAACCGAAAGGTCATAGAACTGCGCCGTGTCTTCGATGCGGATCTGGGGATGGCGCATTTCCAGGTCGTTTCTCAGGAAATCATTGAGATCGGAATCTCCGCGTTTCACCATCATCAAAGTTTCCCCGTATAAATCAGAAAGCTTCAAAATTTTTTTGGGGGCCAGCCGGTGTTCCCGGGATACAGCGATCATTTTTTTGTAGAAGCCCAGGGGCAGAAAGCAGCAGCGGGAAAGCCAGGCCTTTGAATCGCAGACGCCGATGAGAAAATCAAATTTGTCCCCCAGCTTTTCGATTTCGGAGAGGATGCCCTCGTGGTCGTCCTCGAAGGAGACCAGGTGCAGCTTATAGTCGGGAAACTCCTGATTTACCTGGTACCACAGATCCATAAAGGGTCTGGCCGGATTCAAAAGGGAGGTGCCTACCCGGAAGGTGTTGTCGCCGGTCCGCGCGGCGGCGCGGGCACTTTCCAGAGCCCGGCGGGAATATTCAATGAGGAACTTCGCGTCCTGGTAAATGCGGGCTCCGGCCTCTGTCAGATAGACGCCGGAGGGCGTGCGTTCTATAAGCTTCAGCCCCAGATTTGCTTCCAGGGTATTCATCTGCTTCATGACAGCGGTGGAGGTAATGTGGAGCTTTCCGGCGGCCCGGTTGAAGCTTCCGCAGTCCGTTACAGCGATAAAGGTATCAAGAAGATGGTTATACATAAAGCTCCTTTCTGTTAGATTTGGCACTCTGGTATTAACTTTAAGTTTATACAACAGTAACAGATTGGAGATTCCCTGTCAAGAGAAGGCGGGGTATAATAAAAGTTGGAATATTTTGATTATACGGGCGAAAAAAGAAGGAGGAAGATTATGGCTTATTTAGGAGAATCCATCGGAAAGCTGGGCTTTGGCCTGATGCGCCTTCCCATGAAGGGCGATGCCATCGATGTGGAGCAGACCAAGGAAATGGTGGATCTGTTCCTGAAGGCGGGCTTTACCTATTTTGACACGGCCTGGGCCTATGCGGGAAGCGAGGACGCCATCCGGCAGGCGCTGGTGGAGCGCTATCCAAGGGAGAGCTTCCAGCTGGCGACCAAGAACGCGGCCTGGATAAACTGCAAGACCAGGGAGGAGGCTGTCGCGCAGTTTGATACCTCCCTTAAGCAGACGGGAGCGGGATATTTTGATTTCTATCTGCTGCACAACCTGGGCGAGGGCAGAACGAAATATTTTGACGAATACGATATGTGGAGCTGGGTGCTGGAGAAGAAGCGGGAAGGGCTGGTGAAGCATGTGGGCTTTTCCTTCCACTCCACGCCGGAGGAGCTGGAAGAGCTTTTGAGCAGGCATCCGGAGATGGAGTTCGTCCAGCTGCAGATCAATTACGCGGACTGGGACAATCCGGCCGTGCAGTCCCGGGCCTGCTATGAGGTGGCCAGAAAGCATGGCAAGCCGGTGGTCATCATGGAGCCGGTCAAGGGCGGCATGCTGGCGAATCCGCCAGAGGCCGTGCAGGAAGTATTCCGGCAGGCGGAGCCTGGTTCCTCCGCGGCGTCCTGGGGCATCCGTTTCGCCGCGAACCTGGAGGGCGTGATCACCGTGCTTTCCGGCATGAGCAGCGTGGAGCAGATGAAGGATAATTTATCCTATATGAAGGATTTCCATGGGCTTACGCCCAAGCAGGAGGAGATCATCCAGAAGGCCCAGGAAGAATTGAAAAAGATCCCCCTGATTCCCTGCACCACCTGCAATTACTGCGCGAAGGTCTGCCCGAAGAATATCGGTATCTCCGGGTCCTTTACCGCGATGAACCTTCTGACGCTGTACAGGGATCTGCCAGGCGCGAAGCACCAGGAGGAGTGGCTGGTGGGCGGACACGGCAAGGCACGGGCGGACGAATGCGTCAAATGCGGCAAATGTGAGGAAGCCTGTCCCCAGCACATCAGGATCCGTGAGAATCTGGAAAAGGTCTGCGAGGCCCTGCTGCAGGCATAAGGAAATGGTTTTCCAGAGAAAGCAGACAGCGGACAGAGGTGTCCTGGGAGAATTCGTGCCCAAATAAGTAAAATAAAAGGGAAAGCTGGATTATCTGGAAGATAAGATGGGCTTTCCTTTTTTTTATTTGGTATGATATAATACCGATAGGCACTATACTTGGAATATTCCTAAGAAAAGGCAAAAATATTTATTAATATGTTTGGATACTGATGAGGGTGCACAAAATGGAAGAAAAACTGCGGGAATTAAAAGCACAGATCAAGCAATGGGCCGGTGAAAATGATAATGTTGTACAATATTCTATGATTGTAGATATCTTGAAAGAAGAATGTGAAAATATCGGAGAAGAATATTTGTCGCAGATAGTGTATGAACTTTCGGCAGAGGGAATTCGTGTAGAACCCTTTGAAAGAGACGAGACATATTCTGCTGACGAGGAGGAACCGGAAAAATTCATACCTGCGGATGTCAATATCACGCAGAAACCAATGAATATATACAATCTTATGGAAAGACTGGAATATGGAGAGATCGACCTCCAGCCTGATTTTCAGAGAAAAGGCGGGTTGTGGTCAAATGAACAGCAGAGCCAGCTGATAGAATCCCTTATGCTGAAGATTCCCCTTCCGGCATTTTACTTTAATGCTTCTGTAGATGACAGATGGGTAGTGATTGACGGGTTGCAGCGTTTGACGGCATTTAATAATTTTTTGGTCGGCGAAGAGAAAAAAAGATTTGAAAAATTGCAGTATCTGTCAGAATTTAACGGTTTAACGTTTGATGAACTTCCAAGACAGTATATCCGGCGTGTTAAAGAAGCGCCGATTATTGCGTATACAGTTGAAAAAGGGACGCCTGATGAAGTGGTATTTAATATTTTCCGCCGGATTAATACGGGAGGGCTTCAGCTTACTCCGCAGGAAATCCGCCAGGCTTTATACAGGGGAAAAGGGACCGATCTTATTGCGGAGCTTGCGGAATGCAAGGAGTTTTTGGAGGCCACACAGTACTCGGTGGCCCCAGACAGAATGCTTGACAGAGAATATATTACCAGATTTATAGCTTTTACAGAGTTGGATTACAGAGCAGAATACAAAGGAAATATTGATAATTTTCTGATAAAAGGCCTAAAGCGTGTAAATAATTATAGTGAAAATCAGCTTAGTGAAATAGAACATAATTTTAGACGCATTATGAAATATGTGGCAGATATTTTCGGGAAGTACGCGTTTCGCAAATATAATCAGGACTGGCGCCGCGGGCCGATTAATAAAGCGATTTTTGAACTCTGGGGAATTTGTTTTTGCCGGATGTCCGATGATGATTTGCAAAAACTGGTAGATAAACGGCAGGAATTTCTCAGTGCATTCCAAAATCTGCTCCAGAACTCTGAATTTGTCGCAGCACTGCGCTCCGGGGAAGCATACGCCTGTGAAAAACGTGTGAATATGGCCCAGAAAATGATAAAGGAGTTTTTATGTTAGAAAGAATCAGGTTGGAAAATTTTAAGTGCTTTGAAAAGATAGACATTCCTTTCCAAAAAGTAAATGTACTTACTGGAATTAACGGGATGGGTAAATCAACGGTGATACAAAGCCTGCTTTTGCTGCGGCAGTCTTATATGGATAACAAATTAGAAAAAGGACTGTGCTTAAATGGGCAATATGTAAATTTAGGAAATGGACAGGACGTATTATACGAGAAACCGCTGGAAGATAAGATTGGGATCGGGCTCAAGGAAAGCGGAAAGGATCTCAATCTGTATTTTAACTATTCCGCTGAAGAAGATTTGCTCCCTAAAGCAGAAAAAACAGATAGCCTGGATGGCATATCCGTGTTTGGAAATCAATTTGTATACTTGTCTGCATATAGAATAAGGCCACAGGAATTATATGGAATTACAAATGAGCAGAATTTGAAGAACAGAGAGTTTAGTGAAAATGGCGAATTTTCTTTTCAGTTCCTGGAACAGTATGGGATGGAGCAGGTGACAAATGAAGCAGTGCTGATTCCAGATAAGCTGGGAGATTCTCTGGCAAACCAGGTGAGGCTTTGGATGAATGAGATTTCTCCGGGGGTATCTCCACAAATTAAGGTAGACAGGCAGTTGAGAAGCTCAGAAGTTAGATATGAGTATATCGAAGGAAGAAATAAGACAAATTCCTATAAGACTGTCAATGTTGGTTTTGGCATCACCTATGTACTGCCTGTTGTTATTGCACTATTATCTGCGAAAGAAAATGATTTGATAATTGTTGAAAATCCAGAAGCACATATACATCCCTATGGTCAGAGAAAACTGGGTGAATTGATTGCGGCAGTAGGAAAAAGCGGTGCCCAGGTAATTTTGGAGACTCATAGCGACCATATATTAAACGGGATACGCATAGCAGTGAAAAGAAAAGTCATAGAAGCTCCAGATATAAATTTGCTGTATTTCTATAAAGATGACTCAGACTACCGGCATAAGGTAAAGCGGCCAGAATTACAGGATGATGGAAGGATTAGTGAATGGCCGGACGGTTTTCTTGATGAATGGGATAAATCGCTGCTGGAATTATTATAAAGGCAGAGGTTAGATAGGTATATAAAATTAACAGATTTTATGGAAAGGGGCTCTTGTGCGGGTAATAGTCAACGATTTATCATTTCAGTGGCGCATGTATTCACAGGAAGAAGCATTGGAAAAGCTGCTGAATTTCATAAAAATTTGCCGTGAGATAGAAGGCGGCAGATTGAAAAAGGTAGAGAAACTGGTATTAGTTGATAAAATAGATGTCCAGTATGAAATCGCCCCAAGTTGTTCTATAATAAAATTGCTGCAGAGAGTTTTGCCGTTGGAAGAACGAAGATATTTGCTTTCGATATTGCTAAATAGAGGCACGGGCGGAATGGTTTCTGGAAGTCCGTTCGTATGCGGAGAAAAAAGTTCCTACGCATGTGCGGCTGCAAGAAAAGAGGCTGTTGTAAGCCTGTTATCATCGGTGCTGTTTTCGGATAGTGTTATAACAGGCAAAATAGATGATCAGCCTGTCGTTTTAAAAAACATAGGAAAAAAAGAGCATTTCTTTGCACACAGGGAGATTTTGGGAATCCGAATTTACAGGGCGAACAGCGAGAAGCATAAAAAAGAACGCAGCAACTTTTATGGAAAAGGGAAGGTCGCAAGTCCAATGGATTTGGACGATGAGCATGCACAGAGACTGCTAGATAAAGCGATCGAATTTAAAGGGAAGCTTTACGGGAGATATCAAGGGAAAAATTATTCCTTTCAGAGAGAGCAGGATGTCTATTATCATGGGTACATAGATGATACATTGCGCGATGATGTAAAAACGGAACTGGACAAGTATAATTGGGAATAAAACTGAAACGCTTTCTTAAGATTCTTAATTGTTTCTGAAGTGGATAGTTTTATCTGGACAGGGCAACCCTATCTCTGATAGAATGAAGCGAAGCCGGGGACAAAAGCCCGGCGGACAAGGAGGAACTATTATGAAATTAAGAAAGCTTGTTTCGATCCTGGGACTTACCGCGGCTTTAAGCCTGGCGGCTGCCTGCGGACAGAATGAAGGATCCACAGAACAGAACCAGGAAAGTACAGAGACGGAAGAGAACGGCGGGGCTTTAGAGGCAGCTCCGGAAGATACAGAGGGCACGGAGGAAGCGGCCGGTGACGCGGCGGCTGGGCAGCAGGAGGACGGAGCGGTAAGCGAGGCTCCGGTCAAGATTTCCGGCGTGATTAAGGAAGTGGGAGAGGATACGATCACGGTAGACAATCAGTCGGAGAACGCCCCCTCCGGAGAGATTATCCTGACGATTGACCCGGAAAATACCGTGCTCGCAGATGGCCAGACCGGGCTTCCGGTTACCCTGGCGGATGTGGCGGAAGGAAGCTTCGAGGCGTATCTTGGACCGGCGATGACCATGTCCCTGCCGCCCCATTCCACGCCCTACGTGGTAGTGGTCAATCTTCCGGAGGACGGCGCCGCGCCTCAGTACGCGGTGGCGGAGGAGGAGCTGGTTCTGGAGGACGGCTATTATACGCTGAAAGCCACAGATGGAAGAACCTATACGATTCCGGAGGATGTGGAAATCGCCCCCTTCCGTACTAGAAATATTGTGACGCTTCAGGATCTGACCGCAGGCCGGGCCTGCCTGATCTGGCTGGATGAAAATGAGACGGCTGTGAAGCTTATCCTGCTTGAGGGCACGCCGGGAATGCCTGGAGAGACGGCTCAGGAAGAGACGGCCCAGGAGGAGACGATGCAGGAGGTTCCGGCTCAGGAAGAGACAGCCCAGGAATAATACGGGAAAAAGGAAGGCAGGAACGGATGATAAAAGCAGCCTTTTTTGACATCGACGGCACTCTGATGGCGCACAGCCTTGGCTGTGTGCCGGAGGACACCCGGCGCGCGCTGGAGGAGCTGAAAAAGCGCGGCGTCCGCGTATTTACCTGCACGGGACGCCATATCCTGGAATTGGATGAGCTGGGGCTTACCAGCCTTGGCTTTGACGGCCATGTGCTCCTGAACGGACAGCTCTGTCTGGACGGAGCGCGGCGGATCCTGTCGGAGACGCCGGTGCCCTGGGAGGACATCGAACGGATTCTCCCGGTGTTTGAGGAAAGAAGGATTCCCATAGCCTTCGTGGAGAAGGATAGAATCTATATCAATTTTATCGATGGCCGTGTGCGCGCCGCCCAGAAGGCGATTTCCTCGGAGCTTCCGGAGACAGGCTGCTGGGCGGGCGGCGCCGTCTATCTGGTAAATATTTTCGCGGAGGACGAGACGGTTCTTCGGGCGCTGGAGCGGATGCCCCGCTGCCGCATGACCCGGTGGAATCCCTACGGCGTCGATATCATCGCAGAAGGCGGCAGCAAGGCAAAGGGCATGGAGCGGCTTTTGGCGCATTTTGGCGCCGCCAGGGAAGAGACCATCGCCTTTGGAGATGGAGAGAACGATATGGAGATGCTGGGATATGCAGGAATCGGCGTCGCCATGGGAAACGCGGAGGAAAAGGTAAAGGCCTGCGCGGACTATGTGACGGAAGCTGTGGACAGAGGAGGAATCCTGTCGGCTCTGCGTCATTTTGATATCCTGTAAGCAGCGATGCGGTACAATGATGCGGTGCCCTGGGTTCACAGGGGTAAATGTGCGCAGCATAAGAGGAGGCTCCCTTTGCGGTTATCCGCGCGGGGAACCTCCTCTTTGACATGAATTGGAATGAGGGGCAAATCTTTTAGCAGGCCTGGAGTTTCGAAGCGCCGGTATTGCCAAAGGCTTTGGTAATTTCCAGATCCACCTGCTGTTCGGTAATCCTTTCCGGAGAGGAGAGTTCGAAGTATACGAAGCTTCCGTCCGTGGTCCTTGCATAGCCGGCAGCCGTATAGACGGTGCCGCCCGGCAGCTTCTTATTGAAAAAGAGGCAGGTATGCATATCGCGGTCTATCCAGTCGCCGATGGTATAGGCGATTCCCTGTTCCTGAAGCTCCACCACATCCTCTGACACATAATCCGAAAGGATTTCGTCCAGAATCCACCGTTCCGTCTCGTCCAGCTCTACATAAATAAGCTGCATATCCGGCGTGTCCTTTGCCGGAGCTGTCGTCTCTTTCAAAACGGAACCGGCCGTCAGAACCGGAGTCTTTAAGAGGGAGACATCCGTCTTCATAAATATGGGGTTCAGATAAAGGACTGGCAGGAGTAATCCGGCCATGCAGTACAGCGATAACTTTTTCATAAGCCCACCTCTTTGCTCAAATTTCCGCAGAATCACAGGCAATCCTTTTTGATTCTCCGGAAATAGTTTCCCTTTCTTTCCATTAAGTATACGCGAAAAGTATTACGAAAATATGAAGAAGAATTTGAAATTATATTATAATTTCTAAATTAAGATTAAAGATATCAGATAAAACAACAGGCTTCCACAATATTCCTGGAAATAAGACGAAAACCCACAGGGGAAACCAGATTGACAAAAGCCGGAATTTATGCTAGGATGATCACAATTTCAGGCTGTGAACATATGTGAGTATGGAAGAGACAGTGAACCAGAGACGGAGCGTCACCGGCTGTAAGCGCTCCGCACGAGCCTTTCAGAAATTTCAGTATGGGAGCCTTCCGGTGAAAAGCGGTCCGTTTTCCGTAAGCGGTATGGCGTTCGGAGACGGAAAAGACGCGGTAAGCCGGGTGCCCGTGTAGCAGACCAGTACACAAAAGGAGTGCAGAGCAGGAAGAGAGCTGCTCTGAATTAGGGTGGTACCGCGATGATATGTCGTCCCTTGCAAAGAAGCAGGGGACGCTTTTTTTGTGCGGTACGCGCTCCAGAGGGAAAGGAGAGACATCATGAAGGATAAAATCGAAAGTATTTTATCAGAAGTAAAGAACAAAATCGCTTCTGCGGCCAGCGAGAGCGAGCTGCAGAATGTAAAAAGCGCCTATGTGGGAAAGCAGGGCTCTTTGAGCCTCCTGATGAAGGAGCTGCCAAAGCTTGAGCCGGAGAAGCGCCCCGAGATGGGCAAGCTTCTGAACCAGGCCAAGAACGAGGTGACGGAGCTGATTGACGCCAAGAGAATGGAGCTGAAGCTGAAGGCCTCCGAGGTATCCCCGGATTTCGACTGCTCCGTGCCGGGCATTCTGCCCTCCGGCGGCAGGCTGCATCCCATTACCCAGATGTGCTACGACCTGAACGACGCCTTCCGGTCCATGGGCTTTGAGATCTTCCAGGAGGACGATATCACCAGCGAGCTGTACGCCTTCGACAAGCTGAATTTCCCGCCCAACCATCCGGCCCGTGAGAGCATGGATACCTACTGGCTGGAGGGCCATGACAGCGGCAGCACCAATGAAAAGCTCTGCCTGCGTCCCCATCTGACCGGCGGAAGCGTCCGCTATATGCAGACCCACAAGCCACCCTACCGCTTCGTCTATCCGGGCCGCGTGTACCGCAACGAGACGACGGACGCCCATCATGAGAGGGCCTTCTTCCAGTACGAGGCCCTGATCGTGGACAAGGACATCACCTTTACCTCCGGCAAGGTCATGATCAACAGCATCCTGAGCAAGGTATTCGGCACGGACGTGCCGGTGCGGATGCGTTCCGGCTTCTTCCCCTTCGTGGAGCCTGGCTTCGAAATCGACATGCAGTGCCAGGTCTGCGGCGGCAAGGGCTGCAGCGTCTGCAAGCATGTGGGCTGGATCGAGGTCATGCCGGGCGGCTCTCCCCATCCGAACGTGCTGCGCGCCGCGGGGCTTGATCCGGATGAGTACACGGGCTTCTATGTAAATATCGGTCTGGACAGGCTGGTCATGATGCGCTACGGCGTGGACGACGTGCGGCTGTTCCACAGCGCAGATTTGAGATTCCTGAAGCAGTTCCGATAAAAAGGTTCCGATAAAAAAGATCCGATAGAAGGTTCCGATAGAAGGTTCCGATAGAAGCAGTATAGACAGAGGAGAGAGGAAAATGAAATTATCATTATCTTGGATTAAGGATTTTGTCCAGATCCCGGAGGATCTGGATCTGAAAAAGCTGGCCTACGATCTGACCATGTCTACCGTGGAGGTAGAGGATGTGGAGGATCTGGCCCGGCGTTTTGATCATATGGTGGTGGGCGTGATTGAGAAGATCGAGCCCCATCCCAACGCGGACAAGCTGAGAGTCTGCAAGACAGACATCGGAAACGGCGAGATCAAGGACATCGTCTGCGGCGGTATCAACCTGCGGGAGGGCATGCGGGTGGCCGTCTCCTGTCCGGGCGCGGTGGTGCGCTGGCACGGAGAGGGCGAGCCTGTGGTCATTAAAAACTCCAAGCTGCGGGGCGTGGAGTCCTTCGGCATGATCTGCGCCTCCAGCGAAATCGGCCTGGGCGATCTGTTCCCGGCAGCGGAGGAGGCGGAGATTCTCGACCTGTCTGCCTTTGACGTTCCCGCGGGAACCCCGCTGGCGGACGCCCTGGACATGAACGACGTCCTGCTGGAGATTGACAACAAGTCCATGACCAACCGCCCGGATCTCTGGGGCCATTACGGCATCGCCCGGGAGATCGCGGCCCTGTACGGCCTGCCCCTTAAGGAAATCAAGCCCTACGCGGCAGACGTGCAGTCGGATTTCCATGTGGATATCGCGGATCCGGACCGCTGCACCCGGTATATCGGCGTGGAGATGTCCGGCGTGGCTGTGAAGCCGTCCCCCTACCAAATGCAGAACCGGATCTGGAAGGCAGGCATGCGCCCCATCAACGCTCTGGTGGATATCACCAACTACGTGATGCTGGCGACCGGCAACCCGACCCACGCCTTCGACGCGGACAATATCACGGATCATATCGTGGTGCGCCACGCGGCAGAGGGAGAGAAGCTGGTGCTCTTAAACGATCAGGAGCTGACGCTCTGCCCGGATGATCTGGTTATCACCGATTCCGAGGGCCCGGTAGCCCTGGCCGGCGTCATGGGCGGCTCCAAGGATTCCATCCTGCCCAAGACCACCCGGGTGATCCTGGAGGTGGCGAATTTCGAGTCCACCGGCATCCGCAGGACGGCTCTGCGCTACGACACCCGCACGGAGGCTTCCTCCCGCTACGAGAAGGCGGTAGACCCGGAGCGCTGCGAGCAGGCACTGGCCCTTTCCATGCAGTATTTTAAAGAGCTGTATCCGGAGCTTACGGTCACCGGATTCTGCGACAATTATGTAAAGAAGCTGGAAAAGGCCCAGATCGACGTAAGCCTTGCCTGGCTGGCCAAGCGCCTCGGAAAGGATCTGACCAACGAAGAAATCCAGAACAAGCTGGAGCTTCTGGGCTTCGAGGTGCAGATCGACGGAGACAACATGCATGTGACGGCTCCCACCTGGCGTTCTACCGGGGATATTTCCATCAAGGACGACGTGATGGAAGAGGTGGCCAGAATGTACGGCTATGACAATTTTGAGGCGACGCCCTTTACGACAGCCTTCACCGGCGCCATCAACCAGAAGGATCAGGATCTGCTCCGGGGCATCAAGGAGTACCTGGCTTTCCGCTGCGGCATGCAGGAGGTCTACACCTATCCCTGGATGAACGACGTGTATGTGAACGCGGTGCTTCAGAGTACGGAAGGGGTCCTGCGGCTTTCCACGCCGCCTGCTCCGGATCTGAGCTATATCCGCTCCTCCCTGCTTCCGAACCTCTGCGAGGCAGTGGCAAAGAACGAGCGCTATTTCAGCGATTTTTCGATCTTTGAGGAGGCCCAGGTGTTCTTTGACCGGAACTATACCGCGCCCTACGACAAGACGGAGCTTCTGCCGGAGCAGAAACGGCATATCGGCGCTGCCTTCGCCAGCAGCGAGAAGGACATCACGGAGCTTTTCCGGGAGGCCAAGGGCGTGCTGGAGTATATGCCCCGCTACACCCACATGGAAGGCTTCACCTTCCGCAAGGAGGAGAAACCCGTCTGGGCGGACCATGTGGTCTGGCTGAACATCTACCGGGGTGAGGAACGGATCGGCGACATGGGCCTGCTGTCCAAGAAGGTGTCCATGGACTGCGGAATCAAGAACCTGTCCGTGATGCTCTTCGAGCTGGATACCACGAAGCTGGTACCGCTTAAGTCCAGAACGAACAAATTCACCCATCTGGCGGAGTATCCGGAGACAGATTACGATATCTCCATGCTGTTCGATTCCGGCGCAGTCTGGGCGGACATCTACGAGGCGATCATGGGCCAGAAGAAGGCCAGCGCCCTGGTGAAGGAGGCTTCCTTCGTGGACGAGTACCGGGGAAAACAGATCCCGGCAGGCAAGAAGTCCGTGACCATCCGCCTGACCATCGGATCCTCCGAGAAGACGCTGACCTCCCAGGAGATCGAGAGCGCGGCGAACCAGGTGATGAAGAAGCTTGGAAAGAAGCTGGGCGCGGAGCTTAG
>CALWQJ010000085.1 GCA_944383645.1 uncultured Merdimonas sp. | reverse complement strand
GGTTCCGTCTTTTTGTTCCCGCCTATCTGGCTTCTTCCTCCTGGATTCCCGCCCGGGCCCCGATATACGCCCGCATACCCTCCTTGGGCATGTCGAGAGCGATGGAAAGCTCCTCGTAAAGCTGTTCCTCTGCCGCGTGGAAATACCGCTCGTCTACCGTGGTCGCCTTCTTTCCCTGGGCGATCCGCTCCTGCCCCCGCAGATAGGAGGTCTTGATGATCCGGATCCACTGCCTGGGATCGCAGCTTCGGATGGCTTCCTTGTACTGCTTCTCCCGCTCCTTGTCGTTCTTCTCCAGCAGCGCCTCGATCCCGGCGATTCCATCCACCAGGGCAGCCGCCTCGTCCCGCGACATCACCGGGCGTATGATCGTCTTCTCATTATCCACCGGCGTGAACAGCGTGCTCCCCTTCTGGAAGCAGGGCCGCAGCACGTAATACAGCTTTCCTTCCGCCGTCCCCTTCATGGCAAGCTCCGTAATTTCCTCTACCTGGCATACCCCCTTCGTTCCGTAGACCACATAGTCTCCTTTTTCAAACATGAACTGTCCTCCTTTCCCACGTTCTTGTTCTACCGTTACGATTCACAGCGTTCTATCCTTATTGTTCCCAAAATTTTCAGGCAGGCGCCCTCCCGGGCGTCAAAAATCCGCCGTCTCGGGCGGATTGGTTTACGCCTTTTTATTTATCTTAACAGAAATTTAACGCATTTTCCAATTTTTCCGGGCCTTTTTCTCTTTTTCGTGATTTTGTACCATAAGGCCTTCCCCGTTTTTGTGCAGTTTTCAGGAGAATCCGAGGTATTCCGGCCTCTTAACGCCTAAGAACCTCTTTGTACCGCAGTTCTCAAAATGTCAAGGACTAATATTTTTTTTATTTTTTTCCGCCGCGCATAGAAAAATTTTCTCCTGGAAATCTTGTAAATAGCAGGCGCGGCAGACGGAAAAAATCCGTTTTCCGCCATACATCTGCAGCACAGCGGACAGGAGGTTTTTGGGAATCATGGCACTGAATAAGGTAGAAATCTGCGGCGTAAACACAGCGAAGCTTCCTCTTTTGAAGCCCGAGGAAAAGGAGGCCCTGTGGGAGCGGATCACACAGGGGGATAAGGAAGCGAGGGAGCTCTACATCAAGGGAAATCTGCGTCTGGTCCTAAGCGTCATCAAGCGCTTCTCCGCCAGCAGCGAGAACGCGGACGATCTTTTCCAGATCGGCTGCATCGGCCTTATGAAAGCCATCGACAATTTCGACGACAAGCTGGGCGTAAAATTCTCCACCTATGCCGTGCCCATGATCATCGGGGAAATCCGCCGCTACCTGCGGGACAACAACGCCATCCGGGTCAGCCGGTCTTTGCGCGACACCGCCTACAAGGCCATCTACGCCAGGGAAGGGCTCACCAGGAAAAATTCCAAGGAGCCCACCATCAGCGAGATCGCGGAGGAAATCGGCATCCCGGACGAGGACATTGTCTTCGCCCTGGACGCCATCCAGAGCCCGGTCAGCCTCTACGAGCCTGTCTACACGGAGGGCGGCGACACCCTCTACGTCATGGATCAGATCAGCGACAAGAAAAACCGGGAGGAGCTCTGGATCGAGGAGCTCTCCTTAAGCGAGGCCATGAAGAAGCTGCCGGAGCGGGAAAATTATATCATCTCCCTGCGCTTTTTCGAGGGCAAGACCCAGATGGAGGTGGCCGAGGAGATCGGCATCTCCCAGGCCCAGGTCAGCCGCCTGGAAAAAAACGCCCTGAAAAGCATGCGGAACTACCTGAAGCTGGGGTGAGCGCCCTTTCGGCCACCCGGCGCTTCTCGTCAGCCCAGCTCCACGATCCTGGCCCCGATCCGTTCCGTAAAGGTCCGGTCATGCTCCACCAAAAGCAGGGTGGGCCGGTATTTCAGCAGCAGATCCTCGATCTGCATCCTGGAAAACACATCGATGAAATTCAGCGGCTCGTCCCAGATATACAGATGCGCCTGCTCGCAGAGGCTCCTGGCGATCAGCACCTTCTTCTTCTGGCCGCCGCTGTAATCCTCCATGTTTTTCTCAAACTGCTCCCTTCCGAAATCCAGCTTGCGAAGGAGGGCCAGAAAGAGCGGAAGCGGAAGCTCATACCGGGCAGCGTACTCCGAAAGGCTGCCCTTCAGATGCCCGGTATCCTGGGGCACATAGGAAATGCGAAGCCCCGCCGCCGTCTCGATGGTTCCCTCAAAGCAGAGGCGTTCTCCTTCTGGAAGAAGACCCGGCCCTGCCCCTCCTGTCCCATAGCTTTCCCTGTCCTTTTCCTGGGCCGCCTGGATCACAGCCTTCAGGACGCTGGACTTGCCGCAGCCGTTCCGCCCCTTTAAGGCGACGGCGTCCCCGTTTCGGATCCGGAAGCTGGTCTCTGGAAGAACCTTGCGGCTGCCGTCCGGATTCTCATAAAAGACGCGCACCCCTGAAAGCTCTGCCAGGATTTCCTTGTGATGCCGCAGCGGGAACAGCTTTAAGTCTTCCGTCTCCTCCAGGTTCTTTAAAAGCCCCTCCTTTTCCTCGATGGCCCGCTCCTGCCGGTGCTCCAGGTTCTTGCGGCGTCTCTGCATCTTCCTTGACTTTTCCCCGATCAGGGGGCGTCTTCCCTTCAGAACAGTTCCTTTTCTTTTTGCCTCTTCCGCCGCCTTCCTTCCAAGCTTCCTGGCCTCCAGATCGTCGGCCCACTGCTCCTTGACCCGGGCCGAGCTCTTCAGGCGCTCTATATCCTGCTTCAGCCGTTCGTTCTCGGCCTGCTCCCAGGCGTCCCGGCGCCTTCTCTCCTCCCACCAGGTCGAAAAATTTCCTTTGTACACCTCGATATCCGTCCGGTTGATGACCAGCACATGATCCACGCACTGGTCGAGAAAATCCCGGTCGTGGGACACCAGGATAAAGCCCTTTTTCCCCTTCAGGTACTCCCGGACGCTGTCGCGGCCCTCCTGATCGAGATGGTTCGTGGGCTCGTCGATGAGCAGGAAATGATTGTCCCTGGAAAACAGCACCGCCAGCATCACCTTCGTCCGCTCGCCACTGCTTAAGGTGGAAAACGCCCGGTACAGCACATCGGCGTCCACATGGAGCAGCGTCAGCTCCCGGCAGAGCTTCCAGAACTCATAGTCCGGATACAGCTCCTCCACCACCTCCAGAACCGCTTTTTCCGGCTCCCTCACCGCAAAGGGAAAATAGTCAAATCGTTCGTCCGAAGAAATCGTTCCCCGGTACTCATATTCTCCCATCAGAAGCTTCAGAAACGTAGTCTTGCCCCGGCCGTTGCGGGCGATGAACCCAAGCCTCCAGTCCGTGTCAATCTGAAACGACACGTCCTCAAAAATATTGTCTGAGCTTCCCTCATAGTAAAATGTCAGATGGCTGACACTGATAAGCGACATATACATCCCTCCCTGGAACTGCGTTGCGCGGCAAATGGCCGTTCATGCAGGCACGACGCCCGCTTGCCGGGCTTACCACGCAAAAAAGGCGCAGGAATCAAAATACCTCCTGCACCCTTTCGTTCATGCTCCAGCCAGGATCACAGCGCGTTTCTCCGGCAGACATACCGGCAAAGCGCCTCTCCCATAAAGAGCTGTATCTGTCCATGTAAGAAGATATTATTCCTGCCCGCACGGCAAAAAGCCCTTCGCGCGAAGCCGGGCTTTTCTCTCCCGGAGCCGCTCCAAAGCATTCTTTTTCTGCCATGCACATTTTCAGCTTCTGAAATTAGCAGGTAATAATAATCATCCTCACACCTCTTTCTTTTCTTCTTTTTTCACTATACGGCCTGGGCAGGCGTCTGTCAAGCCTCTTTTTCCACCATAGCCCTGCACCGCTTTTTCCAGCAGGCGATGCCATATTTCAGGATGGGGGAATACCCGTCCTCCCGGAGCTCGCTGGCATAATCCTGTGCCTCAATCTGCCCAAGCGCCTCCCTGCAGGCTGCCTCCAGCCGTTCTCTCTCTGCGTACTTTACCTCAATGATAATTCCGATATCCTGATCCTCATCCCGGATAAGAATGTCGCTGTACCCGCTGCCCGCCTCCTGATTGGATTTTACATACCAGCCGTTCTTGAAGCCCAGGATGCCCAGAAAGATGCCGTGATAGAAATTTTCCTTCGTCGGCTTCCGGACAAAGGTATCCCGGATGCTGACCGTCCTGTTCAGATAAGCGGTAAACAGCCGCTCCACCTCCGGGGCGTCTCCAGCCTCCAGGGCAGAGCAGAAGGCTCTTAATGTCCCGCCGTCCTTCTCCACGTCCTCCTTGAACAGCGTCATGATCTGCCGGGTAAAGAGATTGCGGATCTCCCGGTTGGGAATCGCCAGCTCTATGCTGTTTCCGTCTCCTGTTCCCCGCCGGGTCAGATAGCCTGTGGCAAACAACACGCTCCAGATATGATCGATGGAATCATACAGCTGGTTGTAGGTGAGATCCTCATAAATCTCCTTTGACACACTTTCCCCGGCCACCAGAGCTTCCAGCTCGCCTCTCGTCAGGCCGTCTCCCAGCTTTTCGATAAAGTGCCGGACAATGTCGTTTCCGCTGGTGTTGGACCAGTAATCCTGCGGAGGCAGGCTTCTCCGGGTAAGAAGCTTATCCACATAGCTGACCACATCCCAGGGACAGTACACATCCGCCTCCCCGAACCGGTAGCCGTCGTACCATTCCTTCATGATCTCGTACTTATCCGTCAGCTCATAATACGCAAGCATGTCCTTTACTTCTTCATCTGTGAACCCGAAATAGGAATCACAGGCTTCGTCCGTAATGGAAAACACCTTGGTATTATTCAGTCCCGTGAAAATACTCTCCTTCGAGACGCGCAGGCACCCTGTCAGCACCGCGAAATGAAGGCTTCCGTTGGTCTTCAGCGCCTGTCCGAACAGGCTGCGGATCAGGAGCACCATTTCGTCATAATAATTCTGCTCATTTGCCTTCGCCAGCGGCACGTCGTATTCGTCAATGAGGAGGATCACCTTTCTGCCGTAATATTTCTCCAGCAGCTCAGACAGTGTGCGCAGGCTCCCTGTCAGGACCGAATCATCCATGACAAAGCTTGCTTCCCCCGGCGCTCCCACATGGGTCAGCTGCTCATACAGCCATTTCTCTTTTTCGGACAGACGTTCATCCTCCAGGAGAAACTGAAAACGCATGGCTTCGCTTCCGATTACCGAGCACAGCAGAGAACGGGCCATCCGGTAATCGGAACCATTTACATCCTTCAGGCTGATCGATATCACAGGATACTGACCCATATGCTTTTCGCAAAGCTCTGCGTCCTTCGCGATTTCAAGCCCGTCAAAAAACTCCTTCTTACAGCCAAACTCCAGAAAATACTGGAACATGCTCATATTCAGAGACTTTCCGAAACGCCTGGGCCGGGTGAAAAGATTTACTTCTCCCCATTTGTGCAGCAGGTCACGGATAAATCCCGTTTTATCAATGTAATAGAACCCTTCTTCGCGAATTTTTTCAAATTTATCGATTCCCACCGGAAGCCGTTTCTTCTTTCCTGCGCTCATAAGCCAGCTCCTCCTTCTTTTCCCACGCCGCCGCTGCTTTCGTTTCTGCCGTTAAATCAAGCATAGTATAGAAAGATTTTTATGTCAAGCGCCGCCAAGTACCCGTAAAATATTTACAGGCTCCCCAAAAGCTCCCCCGTCTCCAGGCTGTACTCCCGCACCGTCCCGCCCTGGATCAGAAGATAGAAGCGCTCCCCGATGAAGGTGCCCCGGCAGCTGTCATAGGAGCCGTAATCCGTCCCCAGCCGGAGGTCCAGCCGCTGCGTAAACTGCCCGTCCTCGTAGGAATACAAAAGATACGCCTGCTGATAGGTGCCTTCGTCCCAGCCCTGAACCTCGAAACCAATCAGGTTCTGCTCCGTGTCGATCAGGAGGCTTCTGTGGTCGTAGAGGGCCGGGCTGTAGTCGTAGTCCGAAAGCACCAGCCTCGCCTGCTCGGAAAGCTCCGCCGGATCTGTTAAATCAAACATGGACAGCTTCAGCCCCTGCTGCTCCCCGGTGTCCTCGTCCGCCTCCATGCCCAGCCCGAACAGCAGATCCTGCCCGTAAACGTGCAGGTATTCGGAAAAGCCGGTGACCTTCAGCTCCGAGAGGATCTTCGGGCTTTCCGGGTCGCTCATGTCTACGGCAAAGAGGGGATCCGTCTGGCGGAAGGTCACAAAATAGGCTGTATCTCCCAGGAAGCGGGCGGAATAGATCTGCTCCCCTTCTGCCAGGCCGTCGATCTGTCCGGTAAGCTTCAAGTCTTCATCCAGAATGTAAAGTCCGCTGGAAAGGCCGTCGTCCTCCGGGACGATATATTCATAGCCTAGGATTTCTCCGGTCCTGTCATCCGTCACCCGGCGCTTTTCGCATTCCGTCACCGTGGTGACTGCCTGCAGGTACTCCCCGCTCTGGTTCAGGCTGAACTGGCCTTCAATCCTTCCCGGGATGCGGCCCTCTGCCCTCGCCAGAAATCTCCCCTTTTCATAGGAGAAGCGGTAAAGCTGCGTATGGTCCTGGGCAGTCCCTGCCTCCGAAGCGGTCACGCCCTCCGCCCGGGTCCCTTCCGGCTGCCCGTACAGAATGCTTGCCCCATCCTCATAGATGGAATGCCAGGAGGCCAGATAAATGCTGTCCCCGCTCACATAAAAGGTTCCGTCAGAGGCCAGCATGGCCCGGCTGTCCAGAAGCTCCTCCGGCCTGCCCAAGTCGATGGACACCATGACCAGGTACTGCTCCGCGCCCTGGCCGTCCGGGCAGGCGATTTTTTCCGCCGGAAGAAGGCTGCCGCCTGCCTGCGGGATATAGGCCTCATAATCCTTCTCTCCGCTGCCCGGCTTCGGGGTAAAGAATGTAAATCCGTAGAAATATCCGTCCGCCAGACGGGAGGTGCGGTATGCGCCGTCCAGGGTAAAGGATTTTCTAAGGCTCGGGCTCTCCCGATCCGAAATGTCATAGATGTGAATCTTTGTATACTGATTGTACGCGTAAAGGACGTCGCCGCAGACCATTATGGAGGAGCTTTCAGAGCTCTCCTGCGCGCCAGCTTCTTCGTTTTCCTCCACGGACGCATCGGCGCCCTGCACATAATCTGCCGTGTAGTACCCATCCTCCAGGACGATCAGCAGATCCTCCCAGACATAGAATTCCCTCGGGTATTCAAACCTCCCCACGAAGGAAGCCTCCCGGAGACCGCCCTTTGTGTCCACGATCTGGATTCCCCAGCGGGCAGCTCCCGTCTCCTTTTCCCCCTCACCAGCCGGATATTCTGCCAGCTGGTAGAGGTAGCGCCCGTCGTTTTTCAGGGTGTCCGCCTCGTCCACTCCCTCCGTCTGTACATTCGTCTGCCCGAATTCCTTGGAGGCCCCATCTGCCGCAGGCGCTTCCAGGCTTTCCTCCGCCGCGGCTTCAGGAAGAGCAGCGGCCCCATCCTCCGCGTACTGCGCGCCGGTATTCCAGATCTGCGTCCCGCTCCAGTGCGGTTCTAAAATCTCATAGATTTCCTCATAGCTTTTCTCCGCGAAGGTCAGTGTGTCCTGGAGCCCGGCCCCCGTCTCCGTTCCGCCGCCTTCCTGTTCTGCCGCGCTTTCCTGTTCTGCCGCGCCTTCCGCCTCCTGGCCTTCCAGGCCATTCTCTGCGGGAGCATCCATCTCCTCTGCCTGCTCTGGAAAAAGCAGTCCTGCCCGGAAGACTGCCAGCGCCCCCGCAGCCACGAGGCAGACGCAGGCCGCAACCGCCAGCGCCCGGATCTGGAACCGCCCGGCTCTGCCCCGCCCAGTTTCCTTTCTCCGGGACCGCCCTGCCCGGCTCTTTTTTTCTTCGCGCTCCAGCTCCTTTATCGTCTCGTCGATCCATTCCGGCTTCAGGCTTTCCGGAACCGGCAGTCTTTCGCCGTCCGCCTTCAGCCTGTCCAGAATCTCCCTGCTTCTTTTCATAAGCTCTCCTCCTTCTCCTGAAGCTTCCTTTCCAGCTTCTTAAGCGCCCTGCGGTAGCGGGAACGGACTGTGCTGTGCCTGCGGTTCAGGATTTTGGCGATCTCTTCGCCCTTATAGCCGCCAAACACGGTGAGCAGCACGATCAGCCGCTCCTCATCATCAAGCCCTGACAGGAGCTCCAAAAGCTCCAGCCGCTCTGTCAGATTTTCCTTTGCCACCCCGGCCCTCTGCGCATCCAGTTCCGCCGCCGGGTCCGGGGACAAGCCTTCATATCCGGCCGCCGTCTTTTTCCGCAGGGCCCTGCGGCATGTGTTGACCAGGATCTGAAGGATCCAGGCCCGGAAGGCCTCTTTCTTTTTCAGGCTCCCAAAGCCCCTCCAGGCCGCCAGCGCCGTATCCTGCACCGCGTCCTCCGCGTCGGCCGCGTTTCCCAGATAATAGTAAGCCAGCCGGTACAGATCCTGATATACCGTCTCATACAGTCTTCTGAACTCTTCCATTCCCACACCTCATATGCATATGACAGCCCTTTCGGGCAGGCCTCTTTCGATTTTCCCGGATTCCCCTGAAATGCATTTCTATCATATAAGAGTCTCACAGGAGCGCAAATGTTGCAAGGGGAAGAAAAAATCTGCGGAAGCTGTCGAAAAAGCAGGGGAAAATCCCCCTGTCTCCTCCCTTCCTTTGACATATTTCGCAGGCGCTCCTCCCTATAATGAGGGGCAGAAAGAAGGTGGACTGTGTATTATGTGCTGTACATAGATGTGCTGTTTCTCCAAAACCTGCTGCTGGACTACCTGCTGCTTACGGTCACAGCCAGACTTCTGAAGCTCTCCCCGGGGCGGATCCGCAGGCTTCTCGCTGCGGGCCTGGGAAGCCTGCTTCTGTGCCTGGTCTACGCCCTCTGGCCCCGGTGCCCGCTCCCGGTTTTCCTGCTGCTCCACGGGGCCCTTGCCATCATCATGAGCATCGCCGGCCTGCGTATCGCAGTCCGAAGCCGGACGCTTCTGGGCAGGGCAGTGATCCTGCTTTATCTGTGCAGCTTCCTGCTGGGAGGGATTTTCGGATGGATCCAGGGAATGATAAGGTTCCCTGTCTATCCCTTCCTCGGGCTCTCGCTTCTAAGCTGCTGGCTTTTGTCGCTGGCGGCCCGGTGGCTTTTCCGGTTCCGGCAGAGCGAACAGCAGATCTGCTCTGTGACCCTGGGCTTCCACGGCCGCATCTTACGGCTGCGGGGCCTGCGGGACACCGGCAATTCGCTTCGGGATCCCATATTCGGGAAGCCGGTCAGCCTCCTGCACCGGGGGCTTCTAGAGGCTCTCTGCGGCACAGAGGAAATCCTGTATTACCCGGTTCCCTACCGGAGCGTCGGAAAGGAAAACGGCCTTCTGCCTGCATTTTACGCAGATTTTCTTCAGATAGAGACAGAGGACGGCCCGGTCCTTCGGACGGAGCGCCCCCTGCTTGGAGTTACAAAAGAACCACTTTCTTCCAAAAATGAATACGACATCCTGCTCCACCCGGATCTCTTTTTCGCCGCGCCAGAAAATCCGCGGAACGAAAAATGCGTCCGGGCGGGCACGCCGACCCATCAATTTTTCAGGAGGAAATAACGACAATGCTGATTAAAGTGGCGATTCCAAACCAGATTCAACTGAAACTCGTACCGAATTTCACCGCCTTCCTGACAGGAAAGCAAAACGACGTTCACTATATCGGAGGCGCGGAGGTGCTTCCCGCCCCGCTGGAGGCCGAGGAGGAGGCCCGGGCCATCCGGGAGCTTGGCACGGAGACAGGCAGCGCGGCCCGCTCCCTTCTCATCGAGCATAACTTACGCCTCGTGGTCTACATAGCCAAAAAATTCGACAATACCGGCGTGGGCGTGGAGGATCTGATTTCCATCGGGACTATCGGCCTCATTAAAGCGATCAACACCTTCAACAGCGGCAAAAACATCAAGCTGGCCACCTACGCCTCCCGCTGCATTGAAAACGAGATTCTCATGTATCTGCGCCGGAACAGCAAGACCCGGCTGGAGGTCTCCATCGACGAGCCCCTGAACGTGGACTGGGACGGCAACGAGCTGCTGCTTTCGGATATTCTGGGGACGGATGAGGACGTGATTTACCGGGATATCGAGACAGAGATGGAGCGCAGGCTCCTGGACAAAGCCATCGAAAAGCTCTCCGAGCGGGAGCGGACCATCGTGGAGCTGCGCTTCGGGCTGAAGAACCCCATGGGCCAGGAAATGACCCAGAAGGAGGTAGCGGATCTTTTGGGCATCTCCCAGTCCTATATCTCCAGGCTGGAGAAGAAAATCATCCGGAGGCTGAAAAAGGAGATTTTGAAATACGAATAAAAAGAGGCAGGTCAGGGGCAGCCGGTTAATACCGACTGCCCCTGACCTGCAGGCTGTTTGGACATATACAGATTTTTTGTGCTCTGATATACAAAAACCTGTGCTGCCAGGCCAAAAACACCTCTTTTTCCGGAAAATCATATCAGAATTGTACATATGGAAAATTTTTAGTCTGCCATGTACAAAATTTAGCAGATCCTTGGATATACACAGCATTTTTTTCTGCATATGGAAAATATGCGAATGAAATCACCTTTTTTCGCAGGAAAACGCCAGTTTTTCAGCAGAATTGTATGGTACAGGCGAATTTTTCCCTATATGTCCAAACGCAAAATGTGATAAAACTCCTCATACCTTTCTCATACTGCAATCCTCTTTATTTTAAGAACATCCGTATCATCTTTTCCTTCATCTGGGTGTAGGGCTGGTACCGCATGGGCAGATCCACCCAGGTATATTTCTTCACGAGGCTCTTCTCTTGGCTGAAGGTATCGAAGCTCTTCTTCCCGTGATAGGATCCCATGCCGCTGTTTCCCACGCCGCCGAAGCCCATGGCCGAGGTGGCCAGGTGGATGATAGTGTCGTTCACGCAGCCGCCGCCAAAGGAGGCCCTGCGCAGGAACAACTCCTCTACCTTCTTATTCTGGGTAAAGATATAGAAGGCCAGAGGCTTGGGGCGGGCGTTCACGAAGGAAAGGGCTTCCTCCATGGAGCGGACGGTCAGGATGGGCAGCAGGGGGCCGAAGATCTCCTCCTGCATGACCGCGTCCTCCGCCTCCACCCGGTCCAGGACCGCCGGGGCGATCTGCAGAGTCTCCTCCCGGCTCTCTCCGCCGAAGACCAGCTTGTCCGGATTCAGCAGGCCCAGCAGGCGCTCAAAATGCTTGTGATTGATGATTTTCCCATAGTCCGGATTTTCCAGAGGGGCCTCACCGAACATGCGGACGATCTCTTCTTTTATATAAGCCAGAAGCGGATCGTGTACCCGCTCATGCACCAGCACGTAATCGGGAGCCACGCAGGTCTGGCCGCAGTTCAGATATTTTCCGAATACCAGCCGCCTGGCCGCAAGCCTCAGGTTCGCGCTCTCATCGATGATGCAGGGGCTCTTTCCGCCCAGCTCCAGGGTCACGGGAGTCAGGTGGGCGCTGGCCTTCTCCATCACCATCCGGCCCACGTTCACGCCGCCTGTGAAGAAGATATAATCAAATTTCTGGGCGAGCAGGCCCTGGTTTTCCTGCCTGCCGCCCTCTACCACCGCCACGTACTCCTCCGGGAAGATCTCCCGCAGAAGCTCTGCCATCACCCGCGAAGTCTCCGGCGAATAGGCGGAGGGCTTGACCACGCAGCAGTTGCCTGCCGCCAGGGCGCCAATCAGCGGCTCCAGAGTGAGCAGCACCGGGTAATTCCAGGGCGACATGACGAGCACGACGCCGTAGGGCTCCTGCACTGTAAAGCTCTTCGCGTGGAACTGGGCCAGGGGCGTGCGCACCCGCCTGTCCCGGCTCCAGGAGCGTAAATGCCGCCTCACATAGCCAAGCTCCGACAGGGTGAGCCCCACCTCGCACATATAGCTTTCCGTGCGGGACTTTCCCAGATCCGCCTTCAGCGCCCGGCAGAGTTCCTTTTCCCTGCCCCGGATCGCCTGCTCCAGAAGGCCCAGGGCGCGCAGGCGCGCCTCTATGGGAAGGGTCTTCCCTTCCGCGAAATAAGTCCTCTGCTTTTCCACCAGCTGCTCCAGCTTCTTTTCCGTATCCATATCCTGTGCTTACTCCTTCACCGCGTAATAAATGGCTTCCAGCTCTTTCCGGTTCATCAGCTTCGGCACGGGGTACAGGGGATTTCCCTCTTTGTCCGCGTGCTTCGCCATCAGCCGGATATCCTCCTCCTGAATGCCGGAGAGCTTTCTGGGAATGCCCATGGAATCGTTCATCTCCTGCACCCAGTCGATAAAGCGCTGCGCCGTCTCGGCGTCGCTCACCGCCTCGTCCACCACGCCTGCGTTCCGGGCCAGCCGGGCCAGCCGTTTCTCGCAGGAGGAACCGTACATCCGAAGGACGATGGGCAGCAGCACCGCGTTGGCAAGGCCGTGGGGCGTCCCGTACTGGCCGCCCAGGGAGTGGGCCACCGCATGGACGTAGCCCACATAGGATTTCGTAAAGGCCACGCCCGCGCAGTAGGCGGCTTTCAGCATTCCCTTGCGGGCCGCCTTGTCCTGTCCGTTCTCGTAAGCCGTCTTCAAATGCTGGTGGATCAGGCGCACGGCCTCCTCCGCCATCGCCCGGGTCTCCTTCGTGGTGGAGCCTCCGATATAGGCCTCCACCGCATGGGTCAGGGCGTCCATGCCGGTGGTGGCTGTGATCTGGGGCGGCAGGCCCACCGTCTCATGGTAATCCAGCACCGCGTAAAGGGGAATCAGGCTGAAATCATTGATGGGATA
>CALWQJ010000084.1 GCA_944383645.1 uncultured Merdimonas sp. | reverse complement strand
CTTTTTCCCGTGACACGGTAAATCTGCGTGATCGTCTCATTCTGCCGCAGAAGCTCCGCCACCTCCGTCAGAGCGTCTGGCTTCGTCTCGATCTCAAAATAGCAGGAAACCGCCCCGCTGATCTTCTGCGGGTTGATGATCGTCGTATATTCCTCGATTACGCCCTTTTGCTCCAGAGCCTGTACCCGCATTTTCACGGCCACCCGCGAAATGCCGATCCTTTGCCCTATCTCGGAATAGGACATGCGCGCGTTCTGAATCAGAAGCTTTACGATTTTCTGATCCAGCTCATCCAATCCGTCTAAAAACATAAGCCGCCTCCCATAGCACGCTGCCTGCGGGCTCCAGGCAGAATTGTTACTTTTCCTGCCCTTTCAAAGCCCCGCGCATCTGTCTCATTATATAATGGATCCCAAAAGAAAGTCAAGAAAACGCAGCAATCCGCATTGACAGGCCGCAGGCTTCCTCCTATAATGGATTACGATTGTTAAGTTAATTATTTCAAAAAGAAAGTTGTGAGTAAAAGTGGAAAACGAACTGACGAAAGGACCTGTCATGCAGACTATGCTGCGCTTCGCCGTCCCCATGATTCTGGGAGATCTGCTGCAGCAGTGCTATAATATCGCCGATACTCTGATTGTGGGCCGCTATCTGGGAGAAAGCGCCCTGGCCGCCGTGGGCTCCGCCTTCTCCCTTATGACCTTCCTGACCTCCATTATTCTGGGGCTTGCCATGGGAAGCGGCACCGTCTTTTCCATCCGCTATGGACAGAAGGATGAAAAGGGACTTAAGGAAGGCATCCTGGCCTCCTTTGCCCTCCTTGCCAGCGTCACGGTCATTCTGAATATTCTGGTCTTTGCCGGCCTCGACCTTATCATCTGGTTTCTGCGGACGCCGGAGGAGCTGGTGCAGATGATGCGCGATTATCTGTCCGTCATTTTCGCCGGACTTGTGGGAATTTTTCTCTACAATTTCTTCGCGTCGCTTCTGCGTTCCCTGGGAAATTCCGTGGTGCCTCTTGCCTTTCTGGCGGTGTCCGCCTGCCTGAACATCGTCCTCGACCTCTGGTTTGTAACGGGGCTTCACCGGGGCGTGGCCGGAGCCGCGGAGGCCACGGTCATCGCCCAGTATGTATCCGGTATCGGAATTGCCATTTACACCTTCGCTAAATTTCCGCAGCTTCTCCGAAGGGAACAGGGCGTCTGCCTGCGCAAAAGCCGCGTAAAGGAGATCACCAGCTTTTCCGCCCTGACCTGTATGCAGCAGTCTATCATGAATCTGGGAATTCTGGCCGTCCAGGGTCTGGTGAACAGCTTCGGCACTACGATTATGGCCGCCTTCGCCGCGGCTGTAAAGATCGACGCCTTCGCCTATCTGCCCGTCCAGGATTTCGGCAACGCCTTTTCCATTTTTACCGCCCAGAATTATGGGGCGAAGAAGCCGGAGCGCATCAAAAAAGGCATCCGGACCGCCGTATTGGTATCGGTGTCCTTCAGCCTTCTGATTTCCCTGTGCGTCTGCCTTTTCGCGGCGCCGCTGATGTCTCTTTTTATCGACGCCTCCGAAGCCGCCGTCATCGCGGAGGGCGCCCGCTACCTGCGGATCGAAGGAGCCTTCTACTTTATGATCGGCATCCTTTTCCTGCTCTACGGACTTTACCGGGCCCTGGGACGCCCCGGCATGTCCGTGGTGCTCACCGTCGTCTCCCTGGGGACCCGCGTGGCCCTGGCCTACGCTCTGTCTGCGGTGCCCGCCTTCGGTGTCGTGGGTATCTGGTGGTCCGTGCCGATTGGCTGGTTCCTGGCGGACGCCCTGGGGATCGGATACTACGTTCTGAGGCGGAAAAGGCTTATTCTCCGGGCGGAATAGGGTTTTATCCTTTCAGCACGTGTATTCCGCCATTTTTCAGAATCCTTTCCCGGAAATCCGGCGCCTGCGAAAAGCCCTGCGCAGCCAGAAAATCCGAAGCCTTCTGAAGGGCTTTTTCAAATCATCAAAGGCTTACCCTCTCTTCTCCAGACACAGATCCATACCGAGGAGCTGTATCAGAAACAAAGTCTTTCCAAGCTCCGCTGTGGCCTTGCCGTTCTCCAGATCAGAAATAAAGCTGGCGCTGAAGCCAGTAAATTCTGCAAGATAAGCCTGCGTATAGTGCAGCTCCTTCCTTCTCTGCCGAATGGCTTTCCCAAGCGATGCTGTGTCTGTAATTTTTATATTCATAGCTGATTCCTCATGCTTTCCCGTTTATCCGTCTCGTCTTCTGGGAAAGAAAAAATACAGCCGTTCGGCTATTTATTTACTGCTGTCATTGCTTTTTCGCCGTTCGGCTTTATTTTTATGTATATAGTATAAACTTCGCCGTTCGGCTATGTCAAGAAGAAACGAAAAAACAGCCTCCAAAGCAGAATATTTTTCTCCACTTCAAAGGCTGTCTTCGCTAAAATATCAGGAAGGCTTTTCTCTCCAGCTTTTCTTACCTTCCGCAGTCGCCATGGCGGCACTCATGGCCTTCACCGTGGCCATGTCCATGACCGTGGCCGCAGCTATGTCCCTCGCCATGCTCGTGGCTGTGATGGTCGCAGTGTACGTCCGGATTGTATGCAAGCGTTCCGGCTGTCAATGCCTTCACAGCTTCATCCGCGTTTCCGGATACGCCGCCGTAAAGCTGGATTCCAGCCTCCGCCAGAGCGTTCTGCGCGCCTGCTCCAATACCGCCGCAGATCAGCGTATCCACCTGCAGGCCTTTTAAAAAGCCGGCCAGCGCGCCATGCCCGCTCCCATTCGTGTCCACAACCTCTTCCTTCGTGATTTTTCCATCTTCTACGTCGTAAATTTTGAACTGCTCCGTATGCCCGAAATGCTGGTATACTTCTCCGTTTTCATAGGTTACTGCGATTCTCATTTCCTTCTCTCCTTTCGCCGGAAGCGCATCCCCGGAAGCTGCTGGCTGTATGGAACACCCTGTACCCTCCACGTTGTTCTCTCCGGCCTCTGCCTGTTTTCGGCGGCAAACTTTCCGGCAGTAACGGGCCGCCGAACCATCGCAGAAGCGGTAATTGCCCCCCGCGATGAGAAGCGGCCTTCCATTTACGATACAGTCCGCTATCTTTTCACGGGCCGCCTCGTAAACTTCCGTCACTGTCGTCCTGGAAATGTCCATCTGTCTGGCGCACTGCTCATGGGTGAGCTTCTCCAGATCAATGAGCCGGATCACCTCATATTCATCCAGGGTCAGGGTCACCTGGCCCCCGCAGGGAATCCCCTCCGGGAGAAAACTGTCGTAAACTGGCTCCTTGCAGATTCTTCTGCACCGGCTGGGCCGCGCCATGGAATCACCTCCAGTCGGTTTCCGTTATATGTCGGAAACAAGTATAGCATTCTTCCTGAAAAATTTCAAGAGGCAGTTGTCTGCGATTTGTTTTGCGATTTGTTTCCCCGCACTGCCTTCACCATCACCGCCGCAGTATACCACCCATCCTCATATCCGGCCTGAAAGCTTCCCTCATAGGTCTTTGCGATCTCCTCCAGAATCTGCGTCCCGTAGCCCCGGCCTTTCCGGCGTTTTCTTAAGGCGTGGCTTCGGGAGGCTGTGTTGCGGACCCGGACGAAGAGATAGGCTCCCTTCATCTCCGCGGCCAGTCCCAGACGCCGCTCTTCCTCCGAAAGCTCCACGAGAGCCTCCAGCGCGTTATCCAGGAGATTGGAAAAAATGCTGCACAGGTGGAGCGGATTCAGCTCCAGCCTGCGGGGAATCAGAAGGCTTATTTCTGTTTGGATATGGAACCTCGCAAATTCCTTTTCCTTTTCGGCAAGAAGCGCGTTTACAATCATATTCTGGCAGTAAACGGCGGGTCTGGTTCTCTCCAGGCGTTCCTGAAAGGCGTCCAACTCCTTCCTGGCATCCTGTCTTTCTCCCCGTTCCAGCTTTTTCTGAATCTCCACAAGACGTTTTTCAAAATCAGAACGCATGGTGAGAAGTTCCTTCTGTTTTACCTCCAGCAGCTCATTCTGCCTTCGCTCCGCTTCCTGAAGCTTCGTCAGCTCCCGCAGCTCTTTTTTCACCCGCTCCTTCCGCGCTCCCCAGATAAGGACATGGAAAAGAAGAAGATCCGCCGCTATGCTGAGAAGGATTCCGCCATATCCCCAGAAATCCAGAGAACGACCTTCTGCCAGAGCGCTGGAAAGCATCAGAATCTGGCTTACAGGAATCACCAGGAAGAACAGATTTTCCTTTTTCATATCGTTTTTCCTTCCTCCCCGGAATGTTCCTTTTCCAGCAGGCCTCTGAGCACCAGCAGATAATTCTGAAAATCATGCCGGAGCCGCGCCGTCTCTTCCTGAGAGCTCCTAAGCCTGTCATAGCGGAGCTGTTCTACTTCATACAGCCGTTTCCGGATGCGCAGCTCATTTTCCATCTGCTCACGCTTCTGCGCCTGATCAAAAATCACCACCATATAAATGTCTGCGGCAAAGGCAAGAAAGACGCCCGCAAGAGCAGGAAGCGGAAGCGTCGCTGATTCTTCCGTGTAGGCTTCTGTGAGGTACCACAGAAGAAAGATCTGGCTGAGGGGAAGAATGACGCAGAGCCACTGTCTTCCTCCGTGTATCCAGGAGGAATGCTGCAGCAGGTTCCAGACCTGGAAAGCGGCATAATAGGCCAGCGTCGCCAGCGGACGCATAATCAGAAGCCCGGCTGCCGTAAAGGCGGATCCGGGCTGCATCGGCCTGCTTCCAATATCAAAAACAGTTCCGGCAATCAAAATAGAAGTAAATTCCGCCACGCCCAGCGCCGCTGCCACCAGCATAAAAGCTGACAGCTTTTTTACCAGCGTGGAGCGGTAGAACGGGAAAAGATAGGCGAACATGGACAGACACTGTACCACCATAATCATGGACATATTGTATTCATCCGCCAGATACATGGCCGGCAGCTTAGCGGCGCTCTGTACGATCCACCATCCTGCGGCTGCCAGCGCTGTGATTTTCACGGAATAACGCCTTCCCAGGGTTCTGGAATAATAAAGCGTAACCATCAGGGCGTCATGCGCGTATGCCAGAACATTCAGAACCATTACATACATAGAAAATCCCCACCCCGGCGTCTACATTTTCCCTGATACGTAGGAAAAGAAACGCTCCTTTGATGCTTTTCCACGCGCCTTGCTCACAGGAATGACTCTTCCATCCTCCAGAATCAGCTCTCTGCCGTGGAATTCCCGTATGTACTCCATATTTACCATATAACTCTTATGGCAGTTCAGAAAGCGCCCGTCCAGCTGTTCCTTCAGCGCTTCCATTTTTTCGTTACACAGATACTCCTGTCTCTCCAGCACAACGCAGGTTTTGTGAAGGCGGCTTTCCAGATAGCGGATATCGCGGAAGGGAATCGCAATATGGCTTCCCTGGCAGTAAATCAGAAGCTTTCCAGAGTCTGCGGACTGTTCTGCACGAAGCTTTTCCAGACTGCGCAGAAGCACCTCCCGCTTTACCGGCTTCTGCAGAAAGCCTCCCAGATTCGAATGCCTCAGGAATATGTCCTCCACATAATCCATCGTATGCGCGGTCACATAGATAAGCCTGGTATAAGGACAGAGCTCCGCCAGCCGCTCTGCGAAATCGATGCCCGTCTGTTCCTGGTTCCAGTCAATATCCATAAACACCACATCATAATACTCCCCGGATTCCAGCGCGGCCCAGAAGGCGCCTATGTCCGAATAGGCGTATACCTTCTTAACCGCCGGGATCTGCAGAAGCAGTTTTTTCAGTTCTTCCAGCGCCTCCGGCTGGTCGTCGCAGATTGCTGCTCTCATATCTATGTACTTTCCTCCTTGGCGTGTACCTTTCGCCTGCATCTTCATCCGTTACTGCATGCAGCAGAGATCCTTTTGTTTCATCAAATAAATTTATTTGATTTATATAAAAGAAACGCCTCCCAGTCCAGCTTCTTTCCATCCAACACGCATTCCTCCAGCTCATCTCCACCGTAGGAAAGCTTCAGGGAAAAGAACGGGCGCTCCTCCTGGAGCAGCCGGAAGAACACCCTGTCCCCGGGCCACAGCTCCAGAGCATCGATCCGCTCCTTCTCCACCCATTCCAGCACGCCCTCCGGGCAGTTGTAATCCGGCTCCCCCTTCCAGTCTGTAGCGGTATAGAGGCACATATACTGGGTCTCCACGCCCTTTAAGGCGAAGGTCACGATCCCCCGGAAGCGGTATTCTGTCAGGATCAGGCCTGTCTCCTCCCGGACCTCCCGCAGCAGGCAGTCCTCCGGGCTTTCGTAAGCGAGGGCGTGGCCGCCCACGCCGATCCATTTATCCTGATTGACATCATTTTTCTTTTTGACCCGGTGAAGCATCAGAAGCTTTCCGTCCCGCTCCAGATAACAGAGCGTGGTCAATGTGCCGATATAAGCTTCCATCCGAAAACCTCTCCTTTCTCCCCGTCAGATCCAGTTCTTCAAAACCAGATGAATGCAGTCCGCTGCCAGGATCAGCAGGCAAATCAGCGCCGCCGCTCTCTGCGCCTTCAGGCTGGCGCGCTCTGTAAGCCGCGCTGCCAGCGGATGCAGCAGATACAGGATCACCATACCGCCGATTCCGAAGCGGATGCTGGGATTCAGAGCAATCCGTCCCTGAAAGTTGAACGCAAAGCGGGTATAGTCCCACTGCCAGGCGCCCAGCGTGAATTCCATGATATAGCTGGCTGCCAGCTCAACCACTGTGGTGATCAGCACGATTCCCACGAAGACCAGAAACGGCGTGATATTTACCGGGCCCAGCCTGAGCTTCTTTTTCATCACCCCCGACAGGGTAAGAAGCAGAATCACCGCTCCAAAGCCATAAACCACGCAGTAAGGGCCAAAAAGAGCGCCCCGGTTGGAAAAGCCCCAGCGGTACACCACCACCTCCAGAAAGACCTCATAGATCCAGCCGATGATGGAATAGAACATAAAATATAAAAAATAATCCTGTACTTTTTTCATCCGTAATTTCTCCCCGTATTAATCTGTTATGACGTGTTCAGTTTACGATACAGGAGAAGGGCTGTCAACCGGAAATGTTATTTTTTTAACAGAAGCATCCGGCCAAGCCTGGCTGCAGCGCCCTGGGGCAGAATTCCAGTCATCAGCCGGAACAGCTTCATGGACATTCCATAAACGGACAAGGCTCTTCCCTTTGCCGCGTCCGACAGCGCGCGCCGCACCACCTTATCCGGATCTGCCAGAAACAGCCTTTTAAAGGGGCTGAGTGCAATGCCGCCTGTCCGGAAAAATTCTGTCCTCACAGGCCCCGGGCAGACCGCTGTGACGCAGACGCCCTCCGGGCAGAGCTCTTCCCGCAGCGCCCTGGAAAAGGAGAGTACGCAGGCCTTGGAAGCCGCGTAGACCGCAAAGCCGGGCTGGGGCGCGAATGCAGAGCCGGAGGCCAGCTGGATAATCTGGCTGCCCCTTTCCAGATACGGCAGGCAGATACGGGTGACTGCCATCAGCGCCCGGCAGTTTACATCGAGCGTATCACTGATTCCATCCGGATCCTGGTCCTTTACAGAACCGCTGTGTCCCAGGCCCGCGGCGTTTACCAGCAGACGGACGCAGGGCCGGATCTGAGCCAGTCGTTCTGCAAGCGCGGCAAAGGATGCTTTCTCTGACAGATCCAGAGCCAGGAGTCGAAGCTTCGTCTCTGGCAGCTCTTCTGACAGCTTTTCCAATCTTTCTCTCCGTCTGGCAATGACCCAAATTTCATGAAGAAATGGCTGCTGCTCTGCAATCTGCCGCACAAAACACCGGCCCATGCCGGAGGACGCTCCGGTCACCAGCGCAATCTGTATTCTGTCCCTCTTATGATCCATCCTGTTTCCCTCCGCGCTCTTTATCTGCTGTCTGTTCAGGCCAGCAGATATTTCTCTATTACCTCTGCGCAGCCGTCATGATCGCAGTCCGAAACCTGTGCGTCTGCCAGTTTCTTTATATTGGGAAGCGCGTTTCCCATGGCGGCAGCCAGGCCGGCCTTCTGAAGAATAGTAATATCATTATCCGCATCGCCCACCGCAATGGTTTTGTCCAGTGGAAGCTTCAGATACTCGCAGAGCTTCTGAAGGCCCGCGCCCTTATCGACGCCTTCTGCCGAAAGCTCCAGCGATCCTTTTTCCGCATTTACCATTATGACCGGAAGACCGGCTTCCCGGAGCCGCTCCTTGGTCCGTTCCCTGGCTTCCGGGTCTCTGTGGTAGAAATTCACCTTTTCCACCGGGAAGGGCGCGGCGCAGTAGGCTTCATACAGGTCATCCCAAACTGTCACGACGCGCTCGTACATGGGCTTATAGACGCCCATTCCGTAGTTTCCCATGCTTTCGAACTGATCGGTCTGGACAATGGATTCCGCATCCAGCAGATGAACCATCAGATCCTCCTCTTTTGAAATTTCCAGAAGCCTCCTCACAAGCTCCGGCTCCAGCGGCTTTTTATAAATCTCCTTCTGTTCATGCACGTCATAGACAAGGGCTCCGCTGGTGCAGATGAAATACCGGATTCCGGGAACAAGAGCTGTATAGGCCGTAAGCTCCGGACGGCAGCGCCCCGTGGAAAGAGCGATTTGCTTCCCTGCCGCAGCCGCCTTTTTCAATGCCGCCAGCGTCCGCGGCGTAATCTCCTTCTGCGAATTCAAAAGCGTGCCGTCCATATCGAAAGCAATCAGTTCATACTGGCTCATGGTTCGAAAGTCCTCCTGTCAGCTTAGCGTCGGTACGCAAGGGGCAATACGCCCCTGGTACACCGACACTAGCGTTTTTTCTTGTGAATATTGCGAATCGTCTTCTTCTTTTTCCCAGTCTTTTCCGGGCGGCTCTGTCCCGCGCTCTGTCTTCCTGTACTTCCCGGGCGGCTCTGTCCCGCGCTCTGTCTTCCTGCGTTTCCCGGACGGCCTGGAGCGGGATGGGTTCCCCCTGGCCTTACCAGGCACTTTGGCCCAAAGCCAATCAGATCGGTCCGTCCGCTCTTTTCCAGGGCCTCTAAGACCAGCTCCCGGTTCTTCGGATCCCGGTACTGGATCAGGGCCCGCTGCATGGCCTTCTCATGGGGATTTTTCGGCACATAGACCGGCGACATGTCTCTAGGGTCGAGGCCCGTATAGTACATGCAGGTGGACAGGGTCGATGGCGTCGGGTAAAAATCCTGCACCTGCTCCGGCATGTAGCCCAGATCCCGGCAGTATTCCGCCAGCCCCACGGCCTCCTTCAGGGTGGAACCCGGATGGGAGGACATCAGGTAGGGCACCAGGTACTGCTTCTTCCCAAGCCTTTCGTTCATCTTTTTGTATTTCCGGCAAAAGGCCTCGTACACGCTGCAGGAGGGCTTACCCATGTGGGAGAGAACCCGGTCGGAGACATGCTCGGGGGCCACTTTGAGCTGGCCGCTTACATGATGCTCACAGAGCTCCTTCAGAAATACGTCCGCCTTTGGATCCGCCAGCACATAATCGAAGCGGATTCCGGAGCGGATAAAGACCTTCTTGACGCCGGGAAGCTCTCGCAGCTTCCGAAGAAGACTGATATACTCCGCATGGTCGGCCCGCAGGTTCGGGCAGGGCTTCGGGAACAGGCACTGGCGGTCCGGGCAGGCCCCGTGCTTTCCTTGCTTTTCGCAGGCCGGGCGCCGGAAATCTGCCGTAGGCCCGCCCACATCGTGGATATAGCCCTTAAAATCCGGCTCCGCTGACATCCTCCTGGCCTCCTCCACCAGAGATTCCTGGCTTCTGGCCTGAATGATCCGTCCCTGATGGAAGGTCAGGGCACAGAAAGAACAGGCCCCAAAGCAGCCCCGGCAGCTGGTGAGGCTGAATTTAATTTCCGAAAACGCGGGAACCTCCCCGGCCCGCAGGCAGGCCGGATGCACCGCCCTCTGGAAGGGCAGGGCGTAGACCGCGTCCATCTCCTCCTGCGATAAGGGCTTCGCGGGCGGATTCTGGACGATAAAGGTATGGGAGGAATAGGCCTCCGCAAGCCTTCTTCCCCGGATGGGATCCGCGTTTTTCTGCTGGATGGCGAAACTTTCCGCGTACAGGCGCTTATCCGCCTTCATGCTCTCATAATCCGGCAGAAAGACCGCGTCGTAAATGTCCTCCCGGCGGGAGGCTTTATAGACGGTTCCCTCCACAAAAGTCAGATCCCGGATGGCGATGCCGGAGGCCAGGGCGTCCGCGATCTCCACAATGGACCGCTCTCCCATCCCATAAGAGATGAGATCCGCCCCGCTGTCTAAAAGCAGGGAGCGCTTGAAGCTGTCCGACCAGTAGTCGTAGTGGGCGAGGCGGCGCAGGCTTGCCTCGATGCCGCCTAAGATGATCGGCGTGTGCCGGTAGACGCTTCGGATCAGGCTGCTGTAGACCATGTCCGCCCGGTCCGGCCGCTTCCCCATGACGCCGCCCGGCGTGTAGGCATCCGTCCTCCTGCGCTTTTTCGAGACAGAATAATGGTTCACCATGGAATCCATGTTCCCGGAGGAGACGAGAAAGGCCAGGCGCGGTTCCCCGTAGACCTGGATACTCTGGGGATCCCTCCAGTCTGGCTGGGACAGGATCGCCACCGTGTAGCCCCGGCTTTCCAGCACCCGCCCGATGATAGCCGGGCCAAAGGAGGGGTGATCCACATAGGCATCCCCGATGACATAGACAAAATCCGGCTGTCCGATCCCTCTTTCCTTTAATTCTTCCGGCGTCGCGGGCAGAAATCCCGTACCTGTCATCGAGCCCTCTCCTTTCTCGTTCTCTTTTTCAATGCTTTCCCTTTTTCAGTGTTGCTTCAGCCTCCGGTAGGTTCCGTTCAGCACCTGTCCGAAATCGTAGATATAGTAGTCTGCCAGCCGTAAGACCGTATCCTTCTGATCCGCCACGTACCGATCCTCCATGGCGCAGACGCGGCTCCCCGCGCGGATCCCTGCCTGGATTCCCGAGGGCGTATCCTCGAACACCAGGCAGTCTGCCGGAGAAGCCCCCAATCGATCCGCCACCTTCAGATAGATATCCGGGGCAGGCTTTCCCGCCCCGGCCTCGCAGGAGGTCATAGCGCAGTCTATGTATTGCCCAAGCTTCAAGGACTCCATGACGGCGTTCAGAAGCTCCCGGCTGTTGCTGGTGGCGATGCCGGAATGGATGCCGTGCTCCTTCAGATAACGTAAAAAGGAAAGGGCTCCCGGCTTCATGGGAACCTCATGGGCGTATTTTTCCTTCGCCATCTCGATCCATTCCGCCTTGATGGCCTCCAGACTCTGGCTGAGGCCAAAGCGCTCTTTAAAATAGACCGCCGTCTCGGAAAAGCTCATGCCCTCGATCTCCTTTTGAAGCTCCGGCGGCAGCGCCCGCCCGTATCTTCCCAGATACTCCACGTCGATATCCTTCCACATCCACATGGAATCCACCAGCGTGCCGTCCAAATCAAAAAGGACGGCCTTTACTCCCTTCAGCATCCTGTCTCCTCCTTCAGTGCTTCGACTTCCCGCTCGGTCAGCCGTCTGCAGCCGCCAGGCGTAAGCCTTTCATCCAGCGTAAGGCTTCCCATGGAAAGCCGCCGCAGGTAAGCCACCTCGCAGCCCACCGCCTCAAACATCCGCTTGATCTGGTGAAAACGGCCTTCCCGGATGGTGATCCGCACCCAGCTTTCTCCGATCTCTTCAGGCTCCCCGGCGCTCCCTGTATCCTTTTCTTCCCGGCGCTCCCGTAAAACGCGCGCTGTCTCTTCTTCCTGAAGGATCTCCAGCACCGCCGGCAGGGTCTTCTTCTCGTCTCCGATATCCAGCCCTTCCGCGAAGAGCTTCACATGCTCTTTCGTCACTCTTCCGCGGACCCTGGCGTAATAGACCTTGTCCACATGGCGCTTGGGAGACAGCAGGAAATGGGCCAGCTTTCCGTCGTTGGTCAGAAGCAGGAGCCCTTCCGTGTCCCGATCGAGCCTTCCCACCGGAAAGAGATCCCTTCTCGCCTCCGCTGGCAGAAGCTCCGTCACAGTCTGGAAGCGGGCGTCCTCCGTGGCGGACACGCAGCCCGCCGGCTTATTCAGCATCCAGTATTCCAGGCGGGCCACCGAAAGCTCCCGGCCCGACACCGCCACCCGATCCGTCTCTTTCAGTTTTTCCTCCGGCCGCAGGACCGTCTGCCCGTTCACCGTGACCACGCCGCCTTTTAAAAGCTTCTTCACCTGGGAGCGGGTGCCGAGGCCCGCCTCGCAGAGATATTTGTCCAGACGCATCCTCTTACCACCTCCAGCCGGGATAGTACTTGTTCTTCAGTCTTCCGCCCGCCAGCTTTCCCCAGCCCAGTGGAAAGCCGTCCACGCAGACCAAACGCCAGCCCTTTCCGCCTGCATCCGCCAGGTCTTCCACCTCCAGGGTCTCGCCCTTCAGGTAGCGGATTGCCCGCTCATCCTCCGAAGGAAAATCGATCGTCCCGTCAAAGTCTTCTTTTTTCAAGGCCATGGCAAGAGCCTGGCCTGGCTCAAAGCGGTTTCCCTTTTCCTCTCCCAGATACAGGCCAGTCCGAAGAAATCGAAGGCCCCGGATATTGCGGGACAAAAGCGCCTCCGGCAGGTAATAGAGCCGCCCGTCATAGCTGCGGATCCGGTCTTCCTCCAGGGGCTTTCGTAAGGATTTTTCAAATTCCCGGAAGCTCTCCGAAAATGGCTGCTTTCCGGACTTTCGCTGTCCTTCCCCGTCTCTTTTTCTCCGCTTTGGCTCTGCCGGCTCCTTCTCTGGCCCTTCTCTTTTCTCCGTCCCCTTTTTCTGCAGCAGGGCCGCAAAATGCCCCTCGCCTTCTACGCGGTGGG
>CALWQJ010000083.1 GCA_944383645.1 uncultured Merdimonas sp. | reverse complement strand
AGCTCCTGCTCCTGCAGATCCGCCGCCAGGCGCTTCGCCCGGGTGCCGGAGGCGCACATGAGGATCACAGAATATTTTTCCCGCTTCCAGCGCTTCAGATCCTTTACCAGCATCTCGAAGCTGTTGTTATAGGGATTGATGGAACGGGCCTCTATCTGGAAGCGCTCCTGAATCTCCCAGTCCGGGGCTTTCTGCTCCATCAGGCAGAGGGCCACGCAGTTCTTCCGGTTCAGCCGGGCCGCGATCTCCCCGCTCCCGTAGAGAAGCCGGGCTTCCTCGGGCAGGGCCTCCCCGCGCTCCGCCCGGTTGGCCATGCTCTCCTCGAATTCCTTTTCCACCGTCCGGCCCTTTTCCATCAGGCGCGCAGGCTCATCCAGGAAAAACAGGGTTTTCTCCGAGTCAAAATAGTCCAGGAAGCTGACCGCCTCCTCTTTTTCTCCCGGAACCGGCTCCGCCGCCGGATAAATCACGATCTCACTGACATTTTCCATGGATCGCTGGCTCTCCGGGTCGAAGCTTCGGATGGAATCCACCTCGTCGTCCCACAGCTCGATCCGCCAGGGGGCGTCCTCGGTCAGCGCGTAGATGTCCACGATGCCGCCGCGCACGGCGAACTGGCCCGGCGCCTCCACCTGGCCCGTCCGCTCATAGCCCAGACGCACCAGCTTTTTCGCGAGAGCTTCGATCTCCACAATGCTGTCCTGGCCGATGGTCAGGATCTCTTTTTTTACCTGCTCCAGGGGGCGCAGCCGGTCCATCAGGCCGTCGAAGGTGGTGATGACCGTGACCTCCTCCTTCGTCAGGAGGGCCTTAAGGGCGCGCACCCTCTGCTGCACCAGCAGGTTCCCCTGGATGTCCGCGTGGAAGAAGAGGAAATCCTTGGCCTGGTACAGCACCGCCTCCCGGTCGAAATACCGGCAGTCCTCGTAGATCTCCCTGGCCTTCTGCTCACTGTAGGTCAGGATCATCCGGTACGGCCAGCCCTGCCACAGGCTGCTGGCCGCGTGTACTTTTTGCGAATCCACGCAGCCGGACAGCAAAAGAACGCCCCTGTTTTTCTTCAGGCGCTTCGTAAGCTCTTCATAGATTCCCAGCTGCTGAAATGGTTCCAGAAAGGCTTTCATGCTACTCTTCCTTCTCCGGGGCCTGCTTCGGTTCCGGTTTTGGTTCCTGCCCGGCCCCCTTTGGCTGTGGTTTTGCCTCTGTCTTTGGCTCTGTCTTTGGTTCCTGCGCTTTCTTCCGGTTGTAGCGGTTCATGGCTTCGTTCGTCTCGTCGCGCACCATCAGGCTCACGGCGTCCGCCGCGTCCGCGAAGGCTTCCTCCACCTTCCTGCGGTCCTCCGCCGTAAAACGCCCCAGCACGTAGGCCGCCAGGTCGTATTCCTTCGGCTTCTCCCCGACGCCGACGCGGATCCGTTGAAATTCCTGGGTTCCCAGGTGGGCGATGATGTTCTTGATGCCGTTGTGGCCGCCTGCGCTGCCCTTTTTGCGGACGCGGATGCTGCCCGGCTCCAGGGCGATGTCGTCGTAAATAATGATGATCTCCGTCTCCGGATCCAGCTTGTAGAAGGCTGCCGCCTCGCCGACGCTCTCGCCGCTTAGGTTCATGAAGGTCTGGGGCTTCAGAAGGAGGACCTTCTGGCCCTCGATGACGCCGGTTCCGCAGATGCCGCGGAACTTCTTTGTATTCATACTTATATGATACCGATCCGCCAGATATGTGACGGCGTCGAAGCCGACGTTGTGGCGGGTGTGATCGTATTGGGGGGTGGGGTTGCCAAGGCCTGCGATAAGGTACATATTGATACTCCTTTTTATGGAGGCTTTTACGGGCGCCTGGGGATTTCTGTATCTTGTGTGAGGTGGGTTCGCGGACGCCTGAGGATTTCTGTATCCGGTGTCCGTCCCTTCGTGGACGCCTGTATGCTTCCGGACGGACTAAAGTCCGCCGTAATCCTACAGGCGTCCACGAAGAGGCCGTACACTTGGATATCAGAAATCCTCAGGCTGGCTCGCGAATCAGTCTTACATCACGACAGCAGAAATGCTCAGACTGGCCCGTAAAAAGCCATTCTTTAAAAACGAATCAATCTTTCTGGTGGAGCGCACAGCTTTAGCCTTCAGGCAGCGAAGAGGCGGGTATCTTCTGTGTTTCCGTTTCCTCACCAGCTGAAGGTTCTGTATTTCTAATGAATAAAGATAATTAAGTCAGGTCTATAGTACAGGAGGCGGGGTCTATCTGTCAAGTTCTTCTCCGCAATGCTGGCAGTATCCTCCCCAGTTGCGGAACAACGTACCTCCGCAGCGGGGACACCGGAGAAATATACAGGCGAAAATGACGGCTGCGATCATGATGACAATACCTGCCCATATCAGAATTTCCATCTGCTTAGATATTTCATCAAAGATTACTCCTGTGAATGCGGCGGCTAGTCCTGTCCCCCCTCCGATTTTATAAATGCGGCTGGCAGTTTTTAATGGTATCTTTTTCATCCTCCCACCTCCAAAAATCTCTTTGGTTTTTGGCTTATAGAGACGCTCCAAATGAAGTATGTTTTCCCTCTTTTTGTCTATTATATTCATTTTGCCAAATACTATCAAGCCCAGACGGGCTTGTATAAAATAACATTGCCGTGCTCTCTACGCTGTTGTATGATGGAATGGTAACTCGTTCAGATCGATATTTCCGGGAGGAGGAATAAGAATTGCGGAAAGTCACTTTATTTATTGCCGTAAGTCTGGACGGCTATATTGCAGACAGGAACAGGAAAGTGGAATGGCTACAGGGACAGAATACGGAAAGCCCGGATGAGGAGCAGGAGTTGGATTCTTATGAAGAATTTATCCGCAGAATTGATACGATTTTGATGGGCTTTAACACCTTTCACCAGGTGAACACAGAACTGTCGCCGGACGTCTGGCCCTATCCGGATCAGACAAGCTATGTCATCACGCACCGGAGCCTTCCTTCTACCGAAAGGATCCGGTTTACTTCGGAGCCACCCTGCGAACTGGTAAGAAGACTTCGGGAAGAGGACGGGAAAGGCATCTGGATCTGCGGCGGGGCAGGGCTTGCCCAGCAGGTGATGAAGGAGGAGCTGATCGATGTCTGGCATATTTCTGTGATTCCCACCCTGCTCGGCGGCGGAATCCGTCTGTTCGGAGAGCTTGAGCAGGAAAGGAAGCTGCGGCTTATACAAGCACAGAGCTGTCATGGAATTACAGAGCTGGTTTATGAGAGGCGGTAGACCGTATCTTTTTATTTTCTACGGATATCGATCAGCCGCAGCGCGTCCGAATACATTTGATCGCAATCCTCCAGAGGAATCATCAGCCATTTCTGCCCGTTTCCGGCCTGCGTCTGGCTGTACAGCTGCAGGAGCTGAATTCTATCTTTGGGAAGGCGTGGTATCTGCGCTCCAGTTCACCGCAGAACTGTAAAAATACCGGATTGTTTACAAATTCTCCGATCTCGTCAAGGGCAGGCTGATAGTCTTTCCTGTAAATATCAATCATGAATGGATCCTTTCGTAAAGGCCGTCTCCGCCGGGAGGCTCATGTACAAAAGCGGGTAAGGATTTCCCTGCTCATCATGGTCTGTCCTTTTGTAAATCTGAAAGCCCATATGCTCATAAAAGCCTCTGGCCTGGGGATTCTGCTCATTTACGGCCAGTCTTTCAACGCCATAATTTTCTATGCCATGCAGAAGCAGGCGTTTGCCCAGCCCTTTCCCTCTTTCCTTCGGAGCGATAAACAGCATCTCCAGCGTGCCGTTCTCGATCCCCATGAAAGCCGCCGGATGTCCCACATCGTCCTCCGCGATCAGCAGATGGGCGACTCCCTTCAGCGCCTGGGGAACGTATTCTTTGATGCTGTCGATCTCGCCGTCCGACAGGAAGAGATGTGTAGCCCTCACGGAGCTTTCCCACACCTCCAAAAGCCTGTCTATCAGCTCCTGCGTTCTGTTTTTTACTTCTGTTATTTTCATAGGTGTTTCCTTTCACTCTGCCAGAACGTTCAGATATGCTGTTCACGCGTTCTGTCACGAGATTTCCTTTACAAAGTTCCAGCTTTCTCCCTGATCATCGGAAACAAACAGGGCTTTGGGGCTGACGCCATTCTGGTTCTGATAGGACTTCGTGGCGCCCTGGTTTACCAGGAGATACAACCTTTCTCTCTCTTCATACAGCTTTTCCGCAAAATCAAACGGATAGATTACCGTGCCGTCCTCCATAAATCCCTCCACCCGGGGCCACTCTGTCATTTCAAAGGATTTCCCACCGTCTGTGGTCCGGTACAGATCCCCGCTTTCTCCCGCGTCCTCGCTCAGACAGGCAAACCCCAGAGTTTCATCAATAAAAACCATCCACTGGACATAGCCCATCTCCTGATTGAAAGGATCCGGATTCAGTAAAAAGGCGCTGGCTCCGTCCGCCTCTACGCCCAGGAGAATATAGAAGCAATCGTCCATGACATAGTCCGTGACAAGCATCCGGTACTCCCGCCCATTCTCCAGCTTACAGGCTGCATCCGGCTCCATTTCCAGATAAGAAGCCATATTTTCTTCTATATGACTTCTGCTTTCCTCCAGCCATTCCTGGTGTTCCTGCTCTATCCTGGCTTCCAGAGTTTCTGGTGAATGCAAATACAGAAACTCATACAGCTCCCGCTCAAAATCCTCCCGGGTGTATCCGGGATATCCGTAAATGCTGTAACGAAATTCATTTACCGCGGCGTTTCCTCCCATCTGGATATCAATGGCAGGAAATTCATTCACCACATGGCCGTCCCGCAAAAAGACATCGCTTTCCATGCAGAACTCTGCAAACTCTCCCAGATATCCGCAGAACTCCTCCAGGCTCTGGCCTTCCCAGGCCGGATATCTGACAGTCAGCTGCCAGGCTGGAAGGCTCCAGGCTTCTGTCTGCTCCCAGCTGATTTCCTCCTCTGAAAAATAGGCATCTGCAAGCTTCCGGAAGACCTGGCCCGCATAATTTGTCCGAAGTCCTCTGTCATCCGCCGCCTGAAAGAGAACCCTCCCCTCCAGAGGCGCGGGCGCCTCTGTCTCCAGGGTATAGACACCGTCCACGCTGTCCCTCAGCTTCACTTCCCGCTCCAGCATACTGCTCACAGATGCCGCTGCACTGTCCGCGCTGTCCCGCACCGCAGCCGCGATTTGAACTCCTATGCAGCACAGCAGGATCACATTGATGAAAATCAGAACGGTTATTATTTTCTTCTTTTCTTCCAAAGCATTTCTCCGTTTCCACGCATGGAGCAAAGCGGCTCACCTGCCCCTGCGCCGTGTATAGAACAGCAGCCCATTGACTGCGATCCATAGGAACAGATAAGCCGCAGACACTCCGGCAATCGTCCTGTAGGCGCGCTTCTGCCGGGCTTCATAGGTCTGCGCGGTTTCGTCTGCGTCAATGGTAATATAGCCGTCCCCGCCGGACAGGGACAGCACCCGCCGCTCTATCGGTTCGCCTGCCTCCAAAATATTCTGCGCGGCGCTTTCCACGGATCCGGACTCGTACTCATACTGATAGCCGCTCCCGTCCTCCGCCCGATAGCGCACGATATAGACGGTCGTAGCAGAGTGGCTGCGCTTCTGCCGTCCGACAGCGTGATTTTCTCTCTGTACAGGATAAACCTCCTCCGGCACAAAGGTATGAACGCCCATATCCTCATAGGCTGACGCAGGCCGGATAGAGGACAGGTTACGCAGGCTGAAATAAAGGCATAGCGCCGCCCCGATCAGCAGCATAACCCCGACGGTAAAAGCGATTGATTTCAGCTTCGCCATGCGCTCACCTCCGTTTCTTTCTCTTCTGATAAATGGGAATTTTGATAACTCTTTTCAACAGAGCGGGCTGAAATCAGTTTATCAGAATTCCAGTTTCCCGTTCGTTCTTGTATCCCATTTTAACACTTCGGGCCTGATATTTCTACCGGCCGCCGTGAAATGTTGTGCGGATGGGGCTCACTCGCTTTCCGTTATTTGAGGGTATGCAGTCTGACTAACTCGACCGCTTCCTTTCCAGAGATATGCTCCGGCGTCATTTCCAGCATACATAACGGCTTCCAGTCCCGTTCAACCACCTTTTTCCGGTTCTCTTCCGTATCATCCGGCGCATATTTCACTGCCAGCTTTTCTATGGCTTCTCTTTTTTCTGCTTCATCGTGAAGAATGCGGATCGTTCCAAAGACAATGACGCTTCTAAAATAAGTCGTGTATTCCTCCGGAACAATCTGGTCTTGGTCGATGACGCAAAAAGAGGCCTTGGGATTTTGGGATACAGCGTCTATTTTATGTCCGCTTTTGGCGCTGTGAAAATAAATTTTTTCTCCGTCATATACATAACTGAGCGGAACCGCATAGGGATAAGCATCATCGCCCGATACGGCCAAAACCCCAGACGTTCCCTGATACAATACCTTTTGAATAGCTTCCTCTGAAAGAAGCTGCCTTTTCCGGCGCATTTCCCTGAACATGATAAATCCTCCCTGTATATTTTCTCTGGCAAAGCAGAGCCTGCTTATGCGTCTGCCTAATCCTGCTTTTCGCGCAGGGCATACGCAGACAAAAAAGCGCCAACCTCGTATCTCCACAGGCCTATCGATACGAAATCAACGCTAAATACTTCCCCGGCAGCAAGCAAAGCTTTGTGTAATTTCCGCTTAGTATAGCATCCTATTTTCCAAAAGTCAACGCTGCGATTTTGCTATTTTTCTTTTTTTCTCTCTGTTACGGTGTTCATGATCAGCAGCGCCGTAGTAGTGATGAACACGCAGAGCACGGCCATGGCCATGCCGAGAGATACGCTTCCCTGCTCAAATTCCCGGTTGATGTAGGTGGAGACCACCAGCACGTTGGGCGGGGCGATGAGGCTGGCCGTCACCAGCTCGCGGAAGGCGATGATGAAGATCATCATCCAGCCCGCCAGGATGCCTCTGGAGATCATGGGGAGCGTCACCCGGCGGAACACATAGAAGGGGTTTCCGCCGAAGGTCCGGCCGGCCTGCAGGAGGCTGTCGTTGATCTGGGTGAAGGCCGAGGTTACGTACTGGACCGTATAGGGCAGATAGAGTACCACATAAGCCAGCACCATGATCCCCAGGGTATTGTACAGGGGAATCACTTTGTAAATGGCGTTCCAGAACAGCATGATGCCGATCACGAGCACGATGGCCGGCAGCATCTCCGGGAGCATGCTCACGCCCTCTACGATTTTTCCGAAGCGTCCTTTGCCGCGACGGACCGCCAGGACCACCAGGGTGCCCAGCACGGAGCAGATGCAGGCGGAGGACACTGCCAGGAGGAGGCTGTTTCCGATGGCGTTCAGGCTCTTGGCCGTCGTGAACAGCTCGGCGTAGTGCTCCAGCGTGAAGTTGCCCGCAGCCAGGCCGTAGCCGCGCAGCTTGATGAGGGAGCTGGCGATGATGGAAAAGTAGGGAATGCCGATGGCCACCACCAGCACCAGGCCGATCCAGCACCAGGCTCCGGCCAGGCCGCCCCTGGAGAGCTTCGTCCGGGCCGGACGGCTGCCCTTGCCGCTTACCAGCCGGTAGCTGTTTTTATTGGTAATATAGTTCTGCAGCATCCACAGAGCCATGCAGATACAGATCAGCACCGAAGACAGGCTGGCGGATTTTCCGAAATCCACCGGGGCCGTGGTGGAATACCGGTGAATGTCTGTGGTAAATACGTAAAAGCCGATGCGGCGTCCCAGGGTGTAGGGCGTGCCATACTCGGAAAGGGTCTTTACGAACACCAGCAGGGCCGCGATGGCATAATTTCCGGTGAGCAGCGGCGCGAAGATTTTCCGAAGCCGAAGCCCGAAGCCCGCGCCGAATACGGCTCCGCTCTCCTCCAGACTTGCGGGAATGTTCAGGATGGCGTTCTTTAAAATCGTCATCATGAACGGGAATACGTTCAGCGTCATGACCAGCACCAGGCCGCCGAAGGAAAAGAAGCCCTCGGAAAAGGAGCCCGTGAAGGGGAAGAGCTGCTGGAACAGCCCCCGTTTCTGCATGAACAGGATCCAGCCCATGGAGGCGATATAGGGAGGCGTCATAAAGGGCACCATAAATACGATGTCCAGCCATTTATGACGGGCCAGCTGGGTGCGGGCCAGAAGATAGGCCGTGGGAGCGGCAATCAGCGTGGAGCAGAGCACCACGCACACTCCCAGAATCAGGGAGTTCCAGATGGTCTGAAGGTTCTCGCTGTCCGTGATGATGGACCAGGCCTGCCGCAAATCGAGGCGGCCATCGATGATGACCGCCTCGGCAAATACCATGATCAGGGGACAAACGATCAGACCAATCAGAATCACAAGCAGTATCCATAAAATACCTTTGTTTTTCCAGGTCGTCGATTGTTTCATAGGTTCCTCCGTCTGTAGATTACTGGCAGATCTCGTTCAGATGAGCCGCCGTGTCATCGGCGACGTCCATCATAGCCGTCCAGTCTGTGGGAAGCTGCGGGATATCGGCCAGATTCGTGCGTCCCTCGCACTGGATATCGCTGCGTCCCGGAAGCAGGTAGGCCTCTGCCACCATCTGCTGCGCCTCGTCGCTGAACAGGAAGTCGATGAAGGCCTTGGCGTTGTCCGCGTTGGGCGCTGTGTTCATAATCATGGCCGGACGGGGATTTACCACCGTGCCGCTGGCCGGATAGTAGATAGCCAGAGGCTCGCCGTCTGCCATGGAGGAGTATGCGTTGTAGTCTACGCCGGCGATCAGGATGCCCTTCTCTCCGGTGGTCACAGACTCCAGGGCCGCGGAGTTCGCGCCCGGAACCGTCAGGCCGTTGTCCGCCCAGGACTGCATGATCTCCTCTCCATTATCCAGGCCGGTCACCATTCCTGCCAGGAAATCCTTGCAGGCGCCGGATTTCTCCGGATCGGGAATCGCGATGTCGTCGGTGTAGTCCGCCCCGGCCAGATCTGCCCAGTCAGCGGAAAGCTCCGGATAAATCGTGGTGTTGTAGATGACGCCTACGGCGGAAGCGCTGTAGCCAAAGAGCATATTGTCCTCGTCGATCCAGCCCTCGTTTACCTTATCCGCGTCTGCGGGCGTATAGCTCATGATCTGTCCGCTCTCCTTCATGGAAAGTCCGTCGGACCAGGAGGCCAGGATGACCACGTCAGCCACCGGATTGGCCTCCTCGGTCTCCAGGCGGGCCAGAATCTCTCCGGTTGTTCCCTGGAACTGCTCTACCTGGATGCCGGTCTTCTCTGTGAAGGCTGCCGCCAGCTTATCAGCAAGTCCCGCAGGGCTGGGCATGTATACGGTCACCTTGCCGGAGCCAGTAGTTTCCGCAGCGTCCGCGTCTGCCGCGCCTGCTTCCTCTGTGCCGGCCACCGCGTCCTCAGAGGCTGCGGCGTCTGTCTCTGCGGCTGCGTCCGCCGCGGCTGCCGTATCCTCCTGCGTCTCCTGCGCGCCCTGTCCGCCGCAGGCAGCCAGGCCCGCGCAGAGCGCTCCCGCAAGTAACAAAGCGAAAATTTTTCTTCTCATTTTTTATTTCTCCTTTCAGCATGAAATGATTTCTTCTGGATTTATATAAATGGACAGCTTCTCTCCCGGCGCGGTCTTGTGCGCTCCGTGAAGCATCCAGGTCTTTCCCTCGTGCGACAGCGTGATCTCGTAGGTATCTCCCAGGTACTGGATATCCTGCACCGGCAGCTCATAGCGCCGCCAGCCCTCCCGGGGCTCCATCCGCACCGCCTCCGGGCGGAAAAACTCCGTATCCGAGATCCAGTTGGATTTCCCCACAAAATGTGCCACAAAGGCAGTGGCCGGATGATGGTAAATCTGCTCCGGCGTGTCGTACTGATCCATCACGCCGCCGTTCAGCACCGCGATGCGGTCGCTCATGCTCATGGCCTCCGTCTGGTCGTGTGTGACGAACACTGCCGTGACCCCGAGTCTCGACACCAGCTCCTTCAGCTCATGCCGCATCTCCTCCCGGAGCAGCGCGTCCAAGGCGGACAGGGGCTCGTCAAAGAGGATGCAGCTGGACCGGATGACGATGGATCTGGCGAAGGCCACTCTCTGCTGCTGGCCGCCGGACAGCTGATGGGGATAGCGCTTCGCGAACTCCTCCAGGCGCACCGCCCGCAGGGCCTCCATCACCCGCTCCTCCAGATCCTTCGTATCCTTTCTGGCCCGCAGGCCGAAGGCCACATTTTCAAACACGGTCATATGGGGCCACAGGGCGAAATCCTGGAACACAAAGCCCAGGTTCCGCTTCTCCGGCGGGACATTGATTTTCTTTTCCGCGGAAAACACGCACTGATCGTCCAGCCAGATCTCGCCGGTGTCCGGCGTCTCCAGTCCGGCAATCATCCGCAGCAGCGTCGTCTTTCCGCAGCCCGAGGGCCCCAGAAGGGTCGTGAAGCTGCCGCTCTCGATGGTCAGGCTGGTGGGCGTAATGACCATTTTTTCACCAAATGACTTGGTAATATTCTTTAGTATAATCTTCATTTTCAGATGTACCTTTCCTGTTCTGTTTTGTGATTATACTCCGCTTCTCCTCCTGCTTCGAGATCATTTCCGTAAAGAGTTGGTTAAGGCTGCGTAAAGTATTATTTTTACAGAAAAAGGGCGCCGTCCCCCCGGACGGCGCCCTGACCCCAATACCTATATGAAAATGTTGTTCTCTCCCCTGTAAGCTTAAGCCTCTTCTTCCGACTCCAGCAGCGCTGCTTCGTACTTATCCAGAATGATGGACTGGATGTGATCCCGTGTACCGGAATTGATCGGATGCGCGATATCCCGGTATTCACCGTCAGAAGCTTTTCTGCTGGGCATTGCGATAAACAGCCCCTTCTCGCCTTCAATCACTTTGATGTCATGAACTACAAATTCATCGTCAATGGTGATGGATACGACGGCTTTCATCTTACCTTCCTTTGATACCTTCCGTACGCGTACATCTGTAATATGCATACTTCTTGCCCCCTTTTTCCTGCCTTTTTCAGGTCAGTTTATCGTATAGTGCTTCGCGTGGGCTTCGCTACAGGACGTAACGCTCGTTTTTCTCGACGACTATCTTCACCCCATGCTCTCCCACATAGCGGGAGTTGGCACGAATTGTATCGCGGCTTTCAACGATGCAGTTCTCAATGTAAGTATTATCGCCGATATACACTTCGTTGAGAATAATGGAGTTTTTGATCACACAGTTATTCCCCACGAACACTTTCTTGAATAAAATGGAATTCTCCACGGCGCCGTTGATGATGCAGCCGCTGGATACCAGAGAATTCCGGACGTCCGCTCCCGGATTGTACTTGGCCGGAGGAAGATCCAGCACCTTGGAATATACGTCCGGGTACGTCTTGAAGAAATATTTCCGTACATCCGCATTCAGGAAATCCATATTCGTTTCATAATAGGCTTCCACCGAGGATACGCTGTTCCAGTATTCCGTCATGCGGTAGGCGAAAATTCTCTTCAGGTTCTTATAACGAATCAGGATGTCCCGCACAAAATCATAGCGGTCCTCCTGGGCGCATTTCTCAATCAGCTCAATCAGCTGCCGTCTGCGGATGACATAGATGCCGCAGGAGACCAGCCTGTTATGCGACTCCACGGGCTTTTCCTCGAAGTCCAGAATCCGTCCGTCCCCGTCGGTCGAAAGCACGCCGAAGCGGGATACGTCCGTGCCCTCCGGCATCTCCTTGCAGACCACAGTGATATCCGCCTTTTTCTCGATGTGGTACTCCAGAAGCTTATTGTAGTCCATCTTGTAGACCGCGTCGCCGGAAGCGATGATCACGTAGGGCTCATGGCTCTTCTTCAGCCAGTCCAGGTTCTGGAAGATGGCGTCCGCCGTCCCCCGGTACCAGGAGCTGTTCGCCGCCGTAATCGTCGGCGTAAAGATGTACAGGCCGCCCTGCTTCCTTCCGAAATCCCACCATTTGGAGGAGCTCAGGTGCTCGTTCAGAGAACGGGCGTTATACTGCGTCAGCACCGCCACCCTCTGGATATGAGAGTTGGACATATTGCTCAGGGCAAAATCAATGGCACGGTAGCTTCCCGCCACGGGCATGGCCGCCACGGCGCGCTTGTCAGACAGCTCTCTCATTCTGTGATTGTTCCCGCCTGCCAGTACAATTCCGATCGCTCTCATTATCTGTCACCTGCCTTTATCAATGTCTCACCGCTGTCCAGCACGCCCTCCGGATAGTCGTCCGGTGTGGTGGCGCCGGATATGGCGGTATTCTTTCCTACTTTTACATTAGGCGGTATATAGGAGTTCTCGCCAATCGTCACCAGGCCAAAGGAATAGATCTTCGGCTGCACCTTGTTCGGGATGTCCGCGCCGACGCCAAGGACCACGCCGTCGGAAATCTCCGCCTCCTCGGCAATGATCGCCTTGTCCACGGTGCAGTTTTCCCCGATCCGGGTGTTCTTCATAATGATGGAGTCGCGCACCACAGTTCCCTTCCCGATGGTGACTCCGGATCCGATCACAGAATTGAACACATCTCCGTAGATCTCCGAACCTCCGCTGATGATGCTGCGCTCAATCTTCGACTCCGCAGAAATGTACTGAGGCGGAATCGCGTCGCTCTTCGTGTAAATCTTCCAGAATTCCTCATAGAGATTGAACTCCGGAATGATGTCGATGAGCTCCATATTCGCCTCCCAGTAGGAGCCCAGCGTCCCCACGTCCTTCCAGTAGCCGTTGAACTCAAAGGCAAAGAGCCGGTTGCCGTTCTCCTGGCAGTAGGGGATAATGTGCTTCCCGAAATCGCAGCCCGGCTGGCTGGAAAGCTGAATCAGAGCGTTGCGCAAAATGGGCCAGCTGAAAATATAGATGCCCATGGAGGCCAGATTGCTGCGGGGATGC
>CALWQJ010000082.1 GCA_944383645.1 uncultured Merdimonas sp. | reverse complement strand
TATGACCGCCACAATCAGATTCGTATCATAACTGAGCAGATAGGAGAGCACTCTCCTTTTCTTCCTTCCGTTTGCCATGCTGTTCCTCCGAAAATCCGTCCAATCCGTTCCCCTTCATTATACGTGTTTCCCGTCCCTCCCGCAAGAGCAGAAAAAGCCGCCCCCGGCTTTCCAGAAGCGGAAAAGGCCGCGTCCCGGCTTTCCTGCCGCGGACACAGCCCTCTCATTTGCATTCTTTTTCCCAGTCTGCCTGCAGAAGCGAAAACCCTGCGCTTACTCTACTACGTGAATCCAGCCCTCGGGAGCCTCAAGCCTTCCCATCTGGATGCCGGTCAGCGTATCGTACAGCTTCTGGGTCACCGGACCCATCTTCTCCATGCCGCTGGGCAGGCAGATCTCCTTTCCATGGTCTACAATCTTGCCTACCGGAGAGATGACAGCTGCAGTCCCACACAGGCCGCACTCCGCGAAATCCTTCACCTCATCGAAGAAGACCTCTCTCTCCTCCACGTCCAGTCCCAGATACTCCTTCGCCACATAGATGAGGGAGCGGCGGGTGATGGAGGGCAGGATGCTTCCCGACTTCGGCGTCACGACCTTGCCGTCCTTCGTCACAAAGAGGAAATTGGCTCCGCCCGTCTCCTCCACCTTCGTTCTGGTGGCAGCATCCAGGTACATATTCTCATCAAAGCCATTTCTGTGTGCTTCCATAATCGCGTGCATGCTCATGGCATAGTTCAGGCCTGCCTTGATATGGCCGGTTCCATGGGGAGCCGCGCGGTCAAAATCAGACACGCAGATGGTCAGCGGCTTTACGCCGCCCTTGAAGTAGGGACCCACCGGCGTACAGAACACGCGGAACTGGTACTCGTCCGCCGGCTTCACGCCGATGACCGGATTCGTACCGAACATGTAGGGACGGATATAGAGCGTCGCTCCTGTCCCGTAGGGCGGCACGTAAGCGGCATTCGCCTTCACCGTCTGGATCACTGCCTCCACAAAACGCTCCTTCGGGAACGCCGGCATCTCCAGGCGCATAGCGGACTGCTCCAGGCGCTCCGCGTTCAGATCCGGGCGGAAGGTCACAATGCGGCCGTCCTCGGTCGTATAAGCCTTCAGGCCCTCAAATACCGTCTGCGCGTACTGCAGCACGCCGGCGCACTCATTGATTACCACATTGGCGTCATCCGTCAGCACGCCCTCATCCCAGGCGCCGTCCTTATAATTGGACACGTACCGCTTGTCTGTGGCGATATAGCCAAATCCAAGATTGCCCCAGTCAATATCCTTTTTTTTCATAACCAGTCTCCTCCTATCAGCCGTCCTGCCGCAGCGTCTCTTTCGGCTCTGCGCCGGGGAGCGGAACATTTTTATCCATTATAGATCACTTTTTTCCAATGCGCAATCAGAAATCCGACGGCGTTCCCGGATCCCGGGCGGCCCGGACCGCCAGCCCGGAATCATTTTTTCCGCTCGTAACGGCAGAAGGTAAACTCCAGATCAAAATACGTCTTTTCCTCGCTCCGCCCCGTCAGCTCCCACTCCGGATCTTCGTCCAGATTCGGGAACCAGGCGTCCGCGTCGTAGGCATGCTCCATGCGCGTCACGTGGGCCGTGTCGCAGTAGGGCAGGAACTGCCGGTAGATCGTATCGCCGCCGATGATATAGACATCCTCGGAAGGATATTTTTTCAGCTCCTCCAGCGTCTCCTCCACGGAATGGCAGACGACCGCGCCCTTGGCCGTAAATTCCGGGTTCCGGGTCAGGATGATATTCGTCCGGTTCTTAAGGGGCTGCCCTCCCGGAAAGGTAGCCAGGGTCTTGCGCCCCAGGACGACCACCTTGCCCGTCGTCTCCGAACGGAAAAACTTCATATCCTCCGGGATGCTCACAAGAAGCTTCCCGCCGTAGCCGATAGCCCAGTTTTTATCCACATTTACAATCAGATTCATCGCTCTTTTCCACCTTTCCTGCCCCGGATTCCCCGGAGCATGCTCTCTCCCGCCAGGAACTCTCCTTCGGGACACTCGCTTATTATACCGCTATGGGAATGTCCTTAATCTGCGGTCCCGTCACATAATCCTCCACGATCAGATCCTTTGTCGTGAACGCGTAGAAGTCCGTCACCTCCGGATTCAGGGATACCTTCGGCGCCGGATAGGCGGGCCTGGAAATCAGCTCCCTGATGATATCCACGTGGCGGTCATAGATGTGGGCGTCCGCAATCACATGCACCAGCTCGCCGGGAACCATGCCGCTCACCTGCGCCACCATCATCAGCAGGATCGCGTACTGGCACACGTTCCAGTTGTTGGCCGCCAGCACATCCTGGGAACGCTGGTTCAGAATCATATTGAGCACCAGCCTGTCCTCTCCGGGCTGCTTCGTCACATTATAGGTGACGCCGTAGGCGCAGGGATACAGATGCATCTCGCTTAAATCCGAGAACACATAGGTATTCGTCATGATCCGGCGGCTGTAGGGGTTGGCCTTCAGGTCGAAGAGCACCCGGTCCATCTGGTCCATGTCGCCTTCCTTATAATGGCTCTTCACGCCAATCTGGTAGCCGTAGGCCTTTCCGATGGAGCCCGTCTCGTCCGCCCACTCATCCCAGATATGGCTGTTCAGATCATGGATATTATTGGACTTTTTCTGATAAATCCACAGAATCTCATCCATGCAGCTCTTAAGCCCGGTCCTTCTTAAGGTCAGCGCCGGAAATTCCTTCGAAAGATCATACCGGTTCACCACGCCGAAGCGCTTGATGGTATAGGCATAACTTCCATCCGGCCATTTGGGGCGCACCTTTTCCCCCTCCGTGCTGGTTCCGTTCTCGATAATGTCCTGGCACATATTGATAAACACCTGATCTGCGTAGCTCATCCTTTTCTCCTGCCTCTCTTTCTCCGCCGCCATCCGCTCTTCAAAAAAGGGGCGGCCTCTTTCCCTCAGCTCACTTTATTATAGGAAATTCTGTCCTGTTTTACAAGCGGAAAACCTCCGGGCGTCCGGAAAAGCTTTTCTGAAAACTTTTTTTAATTTTTTTGGAAAAAGTGTTGACATTTCGCTCCGTTTCGTGTAATATACAACACGTCGCTGATGCACAGCACCAGCACAAAAAAGAAATGATAAATGCGATAGTGGCGTAGTTGGTAACGCGCGACCTTGCCAAGGTCGAGACCGCGGGTTCGAGTCCCGTCTATCGCTCTTTAAGCTCTCTGAGAAATCAGAGAGCTTTTTATTTTCAAAATTTCTGCATGAAGCTTCCTTTTCTGCGCATACTATCTCCAAAAACAGGAAGGAGCAATACCATGTCAGTTGATTTTCAGAAAAGTGAAACCCGGGAAAATCTCATGAGAGCCTTTGCCGGAGAGAGTCAGGCCCGGAACCGCTATACCTTTGCCGCCAGGCAGGCCCGGTCGCAGAAGCTTCCGGTGATTGAGGCTGTCTTTGCCTTTACGGCGGAGCAGGAGCGCGCCCACGCGAAAATCTTTTACGACCACCTGAAGCCCCTCGCAGGCTCCACGATCCATGTGGACGGCGGCTACCCGGTGGACCTCTATACGGACATCGGCGATCTTCTGAAGGCCGCCCGCCACAACGAGTACGAGGAGCACGATCTGGTCTACAAAAGCTTCGGCGAAATCGCCCAGGAGGAGGGCTTTTCCGCCATCGCAGCCTCGTTCCGCAATATCGCCGCCATCGAGAAGACCCACGGAGACCGCTTTGACCGCTTCGCAAGGCTTCTGGAGGAGGGACGTCTGTTTTCCTCTGATACGGAGGAGACCTTCCTATGCCTGAACTGCGGCCATATCTATACGGGCCGCGAGGTGCCCTCCCGCTGCCCGGTCTGCCAGGAGGAGCAGGGATATTTCGTCCGGCTTCCGGGGATCCTCTAGCGCCGGCCGCCTGTCTCTGACAGCTGCCGCTATAGCCGGCCCTCCCTTCGCAGCGGCCGTTTTTTCTTGAAAAACAAAAAGGAACCTCTTATAATAGGTACTGCCTGGCGGGAGAGACGGACTGGGTTACGGCCGTCCCTTCCCCATACTGATACAGGAGGTTCCTTTTTTATGATTCTTGATTTTCATACACATATTTTTCCTGAAAACATCGCCCACCGGGCCGTATACGGCCTGGAATTTACCGGAAGGGTCGTCGCCTACACGGACGGCACTCTGGAGGAGCTCCGCCTCTCCATGAAGGAGGCGGGCGTCACCCATTCCGTCGTGCTTCCCATCGTCACAAAGCCGGGGCAGTTCCGTCATATCAATGAATTTGCCCGCTCTATTACCCACGAAGAGCCCGACGGGGACGGCCTGTCAATCATCTCCTTTGGCGGCATTCATCCGGATTCTGCCGATTATAAAGGGGAGCTGAAGATCATCCGGGATATGGGGCTTAAGGGCATCAAGCTTCATCCTACCTATCAGAATACCTACATCGACGATATCCGCTATGAGCGCATTATCAGCTTCGCCACAGAGCTGGGCCTTCTCATCTCCATCCACTGCGGCCGGGATCTGGGCTTTCCCAAGCAGGTGAACGCCACTCCCAGCCGGATCCGCCGTATGATCACAGATGTCTTCCCCGGGGGCTGTCCCGGCAATCTCATCCTGGCCCATCTGGGCGGTCACGACATGGAAAATGAGTCAGAGCAGCTGCTGGTGGGCGGAAATTATTACATGGACCTGGCCTATATCCTGCGCCTGGCTCTGCCGGGGCAAATCCTGCGCATGTGCCGGAACCATGGCATCGAAAAAATCCTCTTCGCCACAGACTCCCCCTGGAGCGGCCAGAAGGAGGACGTGGACTATATCCGGAATATCGGCTTCACGGAAGCGGAGCTGGAACAGATTCTGTACAAAAACGGAGCCAGGCTGCTGGGGCTGCCCCTCTAAGGGGCGGCCCCGCAGCCTGGCCTTTCTCTTTCGCTTTCTTCTTTCGCCTTCTTCTTTTGCTTTCTTCCTTCGTCATTCCGCTTTTTCATTCATTTCGAATCGCAGCCAGAGGGCTTAGCCGCATGGCCCGAAGCGCCGGGAACAATCCCGCCAGCATACCAATCACCACTGCGAATACCAGCGCCAGAAGCACCAGATAGGGCGGGATATAGGAAAGCCCGTAGCCTCCCGTATACATCGCCCCCGTCAGGAAATTGATCACCCCTGAAATGCAGAAGCTTAAGATCAGGCCCACCGCCCCTCCGATCAGGCCGATGAATCCTGCCTCCGTCAGAAACATGTTCCGAATCGCCGACAGGTCGCAGCCCAGCACCTTCATGACGCCAATCTCCTTCGTCCTCTCATAGATGGACATCATCATGGTATTGGCGATGCCGATAGCCGCTACGAAGAGGGACACTGCGCCGATGCCGCCCAGAGCCATCTGGATGGAGCGGGAGGATTCCTTCGCCTGGTTCATCCATTCCACATTGCTGGTGGGCTGGAGCCCCAGAGCGCGGATCTGGTCCTGGACCTCCATCACATGATCCATGTCGTCCACGCGGATATAGGCCTCATTGTAATAAATCTCCTTGTAGGGCTTGCCCGCGCTGTTCGTGGGCTGTCCGGGAATCACCTTTCCTTTAAACGCCTTGGTGAGCTGCGCTTTCAGGGCGTCCACATTGCAGAAAATGTAGCCGCCGTTGCTGTTCGAGTAATCCTCCGCCTCCCCGGCCATCACGCCGCAGGTGGGCACGATATATTTCTTGGGAGCCGGAATCGGAGCTCCGTTCTCATCCGTGCCGCCGTATTTGTTATTAAAGTAGGCGTCCTGGTCAAAAATAATGAACATGGGGCTGTTCATATAATCCACTTCCGCCAGCTCCCCGGTTTCCCAGTAGTACTTGTTCGTCTTGCCATTGAAAAAGTTTGTGATGACGGTGTTTCCGTACAGGAACTGAAGCTCCGTATCCGAGGTGGGAAGCGTCCCCTCCGCCAGCTCAAAATCCATGCTCTCCAGAGCCTCCTGGGTCATTCCCCGGACGCTCAGATACTCGCCCTCCCATACGCCCTGCTTTGCGATCACACTGCAGGTCAGCACCGGCGAGGCAATCTCCACATGCTCAAGCTGGGCAAGGAGCTCCATCATCTCGTCGTCGATACGGACAGGCTCATTGCTTTCCTCCCCGGAGCCCGCGGACTCTATCATGACTCCGCCGCCCCCGTAGGAGGCATAGCTGTAGCCGCCCTCATTCGGATAGACCGTGATAGTCGTCAGCCCTCCGAACTGCTCAATCTGCTGCATATTCATTCTGTCCAGGCCAAGGCCGATGGAGATCATGACCACGATGGACGCAGTTCCCACGACCACACCCAGGACCGTCAGCACTGTCCTGAGCTTCCTCCGCCACAGGCTGCTCAAGCTCATCCTGAACAAATCAATATAACTCATGGACTACTCCTTTTCTTCTCCGTCCCCGGACTTTTCCGAAGCTTTGTCTGCTTCCCCAGCCGCTTCGTCCCTGTCATCATCCAGGCTCACGTCCTCCAGCTCGTTCAATTCTTCATCCAGAGCCGCCAGCTCATCCGCCTGAGCTTTTTTCTTCTTATTCTTCCTGCGAATCACCACAATCACCACGACTGCCGCAATCACCAGCACCAGGGGAAGCAGCACGTACCAGAGCTTAAAGCCGCCGCCCTGTTCCATGCCCGTGTCTTCCATCATTACCATATCCATCCCCATATCCTGGTAAACGGGTTCCGTCACAAAGAGATTCATTTCCTTTTCCACAGTCGTCGCTTCCCCGGCCTCGTCCTCAAAGGTAATCTCTATCTTTACGGTTCCGTCGTCCATGGTAGCCGCCGCTCCGGTCAGATAGGTGTCCACATTCGCCGTGGCTCCCGGCGCCACATTTCCCAGGTAGGTCTCCCCGCCTGTGACAGAATCCGCCACAAAACGGACGGTGGTATTGTAAAGCTGGGTCTTTCCGATATTGTACAGGCTGAACATGACATTGCACTCTGATCCCACTTCGATGGAGGAGGGAACCACGTCAATGCTGCTGGTATCGATCCGAGCCTCCTGGCGCACCGGGATGGATACGCTGGCCGTGTTCTCATAGGCGTTGACATTCTCGTCCTCGTAGTTCATCTTCACATTTACCACATAAGGCTTCTGTGCCAGGTCCGCCCTGGCCTCCATCTCCATGGAAATGTCCTTTGTGGCTCCCGGCGCGATCTGATCCACGAAAATCGTGCTGGATCCGGCTGTCGGCAGGAAGGCCGCCGCCACGTAGGTGGTGTCCGTGCTCTCGCTGGCCGCCTGGATGTCAAACACCATATTCTTCACAGCCGTCGCCTGGGAGGTGTTCTGCATATGGAGGGTCAGCGTAAAGGTTTCTCCCGCGTGGACCGTCTCCGGATCCGTGGAAAAGCCCGTGACAATGACCCGCGGCGTGGACGCCTTGCCATCCGCAGACACGCCGGTCGTCCCCACAACCTTCACATAGGAGGTCAGGGTCACATTGGTCAGCGTATTGTTCTCATCCTCATAGGAAACGTTGAAATTGATCGGCACATAGCCGCTGGGCGCGTCCTTTCTCGTCTTCAGCGTCCAGGTCAGCTCCCGCCGCCTGTCCATATCGGATCCGCCGTCATCCGTACCCGGCAGGCCCTCGATGGTCTGGCTGTAATTGGACGTCTCGATCTCGAAGGGCCAAGTGGCCGCGTCCTGGCTGATCTGCGGCGTCACCACCACATGATCCACCCAGGTCCGCCCCATATTGACCACAGGGAGAACCACATTCACATACTGCCCCGCGTTCGCCGTCGGGGTAACCCAGTTGCCGCCGATCATGATGTTGCTGTTGGTGGTGGAGGGCTTGGGCTCCTCGGGCTGTTCGGGCTCCTCTGTCTTTGTCTTCAGTCCATCCAGGATAGCCTGTACGTTGGATACGGCCATATCGACCATACCCTGAGACAGCGTATTCTTGTTAATTGTATCCTTTGCCTGCTGGATCGCTTCTTTGGCCTTTTCTTCATTTCCAGCCGCCTTGATTTCATTCTGGATCACAATATAGTACTGATCAATCTGGCTGACAGCATTCTGCTTATAGGCCGCGTCCGCATTCTGGGTCTTATCTGCACTGTTGTCTTCCGGTTTATCTTCGTCTGGAGTGCCCAGCTCAGCCGCCTCCACCGTCATCGGCGCCCAGCCCAGCCCCGCGGCGGGAACCGCCAGTGCGGCGCAGAGCGCCAGCAGTAATGCTTTTTTCGCCAATCCAGTATTTTTCATTTCCCTTCTTCCTCCCCTTTTTTCCGATTATCCTCTATCTTCACGATCTTTCCGTCGATAATATGGAATATCCGATCCGCGAAGCTGGCCAGGTGGTTGTCGTGGGTTACCATGACGAGGGTCTGGTTCTGCTCCCGCACGATCCTCTTCATCAGCTCCATGACCTCCGCCGATGTGTTGGAGTCCAGATTTCCCGTGGGCTCGTCCGCGAAAATAATTTCCGGATCCACCACCAGGGCTCTCGCCACGCCCACGCGCTGCTGCTGGCCTCCGGACATCTCATTGGGCTTGTGGTTCTTATGCTTCGACAGGCCCACCAGATCCAGCATCTTGTCCGCCTTTTCCATCCGCTCCTTCCTGGGCACGCCGCGGAACATCAGCGGCAGAGCCACATTTTCCACCGCATTCATGGTTCCCAGCAGATTGAAGGACTGGAAAATGAAGCCCACGTGCTCCCGGCGGAACTTGACCAGCTGACTCTCGTTTAAGTTCTCCAGATGGGTTCCGCTGATGACGATCTCTCCCTTGGTGGGCTTCTCCAGGCCCGCCAGCATATTCAGCATCGTGGATTTTCCGGAACCGGAGGGCCCCACAATCGAACAGAACTCGCCCCGGTAGATGTTCAGGCTCACTCCGTTCAGAGCCCGGACCCTGTTCTCGCCTATCCGGTATATCTTATACAGGCTGCGCACCTGTATCACCGCTTCTTTCTTCTGCGCCATCGCTTTTATTCTCCTGTGCCCGGCAGAATCCGGCACTGTATCATTCCATACGATATCCGGCAATTCTACCATATCTTGTATCATTCGCTTCCAGTATAGCACAAGAAATTCGAAAAAACCAATTAAGAATTCTTTAATTTTCAAACAAAACACAAGGGGAAAAGGCTGCAATACTCTGCTGCCTTTTCCCCCTTGCTATGAACGCCGGTCCTTCCGGCTCTGATCATCTGATCACATCTGTTACACGATTACATATTCAGCGGATACTTGTCTGTCAGGCTCTTTACCAGCGCCTTGGCTTTCTCTGTGGCGCTCTCGCCCTCCTTAATCATCATAGCCACCGCTTCCGCTACAGTCTCCATGTCCTCCTCCTTCAGACCCCGGGAGGTCACCGCCGGCGTTCCGATGCGGATGCCGCTGGTTACGAACGCGGACTTGGGATCGTTCGGGATCGTATTCTTGTTGGCCGTGATATTGGCCGCGTCCAGAAGGTGCTCCACATCCTTGCCTGTCAGGTCAAACGGCGTCAGATCCACCAGCATCAGGTGATTATCCGTGCCGCCGGACACGATCTTGATGCCCCGATCCATCAGGCCCTTGCACAGAGCCTTCGCGTTCTTTACGATCTGCTGCTGGTACTCCTTATACTCCGGAGTCAGCGCCTCCGCGAAGCAGACTGCCTTCGCCGCTATCACGTGCATCAGCGGGCCTCCCTGGATGCCCGGGAATACGGCTTTGTTGAAGTTGAATTTCTTCGCGGTCTCAGCGTCGGACAGAATCATGCCGCCGCGGGGGCCGCGTAAGGTCTTATGGGTCGTCGTGGTCGTCACATGGGCGTAGGGAATGGGGCTTGGATGCACCCCTGCCGCTACCAGGCCGGCGATATGCGCCATATCCACCATCAGGTAGGCTCCTACCTCGTCCGCAATCTCACGGAACCGCTTAAAGTCAATCGTACGTCCGTAGGCGCTGGCCCCCGCGATGATCATCTTCGGCCTGCACTCCAGCGCGATGCGGCGGATCTCGTCATAATCCAGAAAACCTTCGTCATTCACGCCGTAGGGAACCACGTTGAAATAAGTTCCGGAAAAATTGGCCGGGCTTCCATGGGTCAGGTGGCCGCCGTGGGCCAGGTTCTGTCCCATAATGGTATCGCCGGGCTTCAGCATGGCGAACTGCACCGCCATATTCGCCTGCGCTCCGGAATGGGGCTGTACGTTCACATACTCGCAGCCGAAGATCTTTTTCGCCCTCTCGATGGCCAGGTCCTCCACGACATCCACGCACTCGCAGCCGCCGTAATAGCGCTTTCCGGAATAGCCCTCCGCGTATTTATTCGTCAGGGGGCTTCCCATGGCCGCCATGACTGCCTTGGACACCCAGTTTTCTGACGCAATCAGCTCAATATGACTGTTCTGGCGGTTCATCTCCGCCTCAATCGCGGCTGCAATCTCCGGATCAACCGCCTTCACTTCCTCTAATGAATACATGTTCTTTCCTCCTGTGCTCTCCCTGCGGCGTATTTTCCAGACCTTCGTCTGTCCTTGTACTGCGTACATTTGTCTTTTCCGCACATGAGCCTATTATATTAAACTTAAATCAAAAAAGCAAGCCCCTTTTTCCGCATTGCCTTCTGTGCTTTCGTATTGTAAAATATTCATATACCTGACTCTCTGTCGACAGAAAAATATTTAGAAAAGATGGAGGTTTTCCATGAAGCTCATCGATACAATGAACGGCCCCGTATGGGTTGTCTGGGCTGTCGGGGTTTTGTGCGCGGCAATCTCCCTGCTGCTTCTGTCCGGGCATGGGAGCTGGCTGATCGCCGGATACAATACAGCCAGCAAAAAAGAGAAGGAGAAATACGACGAAAAGAAGCTCTGCCGGGTCATGGGCTGCGGCATGTCTCTGATAGCCCTGATGACCTTTGTGCTCGCAGCCGGAATCCACATACTTCCGGCCAGCTTCGCCGGTCTGTACGGCGCGGTGGTTCTGGCCGACTGCCTCGTCATGATCATTCTGTGCAATACTGTCTGCAAGAAGAAAGGAAAATGAATCTCCCATGATAAAGCCTGACATCATCATTCCTGCATATCTGATCGTCCTGAATCTGCTGGCTTTCCTGCTGATGGGCCTTGATAAGGCGAAAGCCCGCCGCCACAGGTGGCGCATTCCGGAGAAGGCTCTCTTTCTGTCCGCGATCCTCGGCGGCAGCATTGGCGCCATCGCCGGTATGCAGCTGTTCCGGCATAAAACAAAGCATGCCTCCTTTCGGATCGGCATGCCCTGTATTCTGATCCTCCAGCTTGCGCTGGCGGCTTATTTTATCCTGAAATTCTAAAGACAGCCCGGCCGTCCTAAGCAGGCAGGGGCAGCAGCCTCCCTGCCCGCCGGGCCCTTTCTAGCCCTCCGTCTCAAACAGGATTCCCAGTGTATTCGGCCCGCAGTGGCAGGAAATCGTACAGCTGGCCTGGGTGATATAGATCTTCTCAAAGGAGGCCTCCTGCTCCACCGCTTCCTTCACCAGCCGGATATAGGACTCGTCGATCCCGGAATGGGTGATGAACATGCGGCTGGTGTTCAGCCCTTCATGAGCGCGGAGGGTATCCCGCACATAGTGGGGAAGCACCTTGTCGAGAGCTCCCCGGTATTTTTTCCCCACATGCATGCCGCCCGTCGTGTTGTCCACCTCGATGCAGGGCTTGATATTCAGAAGGTTGGCGCCCAGGGCCGTGATGCTGCTGCAGCGTCCTCCGGCGCTCATGAATTTCAACGTATCGAGGATGAAGCTGGAATGCACCAGCTTTTTTCTGCCCTCCAGGCGCTCTGCGATCTCAGCGGCGGAAAATCCCTCCCGGATCCAGTCGCCCGCGTCCAGAACCAGATGGCCGATGCCTGTGGACAGATTGCAGGAATCCACCGGATAGACGCCCGGAAGCTCCCGGGCCGCAAGCACACAGTTCTGGTGGGCGCTTGACAGGGCTCCGCCCAGATTCAGATGGACGACCTCATAGCCCTGCTCCACAAAGGGCCGGAAATAATCCAGGTATTCCTGCACATTGATGGCCGCCGTCTGCGGAAGAAGCTTTTTGTCATAGTAAGTCTTAAAAATATCCTGCGGCGTGATGTCCACGTTGTCCTGATAATCCCTTCCATCCAGAATAATGTGAAACGGATAATAATGCACCTGGTACTCTTCCTTTAGCTCTGCACCCAGATCGCAGGTGCTGTCAGCGCTTAAAAGCACCTTCCCCATGAAGAACCTCCTCCTTTGTCTCTACTGCTCGTCCTCCCATACATAGGGCGTCGTCTGATATACGTAATAGTTGATCCAGTTCGTATACAGAGTGTTCGCGTGGGCCCTCCAGAGCAGCAGCGGCCTGTTTCCGCTGTCGTCGTTCGGAAAATAGTCTTTCGGAAGCTGGATGTCCAGTCCCTTGTTCTTATCCCGCATATACTCCTTCTCCAGCGTCAGCCGGTCATATTCGGGATGGCCGAAGACGAAAACCTTGCGGCCCTCCTCCGCCATGGCGATAAAGACGCCCGCCTCCTCCGACTCCGCCAGAATCGTCAGCTCCCCGCAGGCCCGGATCTCCTCCGCGTCCACCGTCGTGTGGCGGGAATGGGGCGCGTAAAACTCATCGTCGAAGCCGCGCACCAGCGGCTCCTTCCGGTTGCGCACCTTGTGGCGGTAGAGACCGAACAGCTTCTGGGGAAGCAGCTTTTTCTTCAATCCATAGAAATGGTACATGGCAGCCTGGGCCCCCCAGCAGATAAAAAAGGTCGAGGTCACATGTTCGTCGGCCCAGTCCATGATTTCCACCAGTTCATCCCAGTAATCCACCTCTTCAAATTCCATCTGCTCCACCGGAGCGCCCGTAATGATCAGGCCGTCGAAGCGGCGTTTTTTGATCTCGCTGAAGGGCTCGTAAAATTTATGGATATGGCTCTGGGCCGTGTTTTTCGACTCGTGGCTGCTGACCATGATAAAAGTAATGTCCAGCTGCAGCGGCGTGTTGGACAGGGAGCGCAGAAGCTGGAGCTCCGTATCTTCCTTCAGCGGCATCAGATTCAGAATCCCTATCTTCAGCGGACGGATATCCTGCGTCACAGCCCTCGTCTCGTCCATCACAAATATATTTTCACTTTCCAGGATCGCCCTCACGGGCAG
>CALWQJ010000081.1 GCA_944383645.1 uncultured Merdimonas sp. | reverse complement strand
GTAAATCCTATGTCCTTCCTGCTCAAACTTTCGTAACCCCTCTCTCTTTTGCTGATAAACAAATAAATGCTCAATATCATAATGGCTCTTGTATGGCTGTTATCAAATTGTTATCAAAAGGCTTCTCCGAACGCCGTAAACCCGCATAAATACTGGATTCTTACGGTGGTTCATTTTATTCGAACTCGGCATGTCCTTCGTTGTTCTTAACTGTATTTATTTAAGTTTCGTGTAAATACACGCCATTTTTTACTTCAATTACGTCATTTATTCTGACTTGCTGATTTTCTGTTGCAAAAATGTTGCCATCATTACTTGCCTAATACTATTTCTTAACTTTTAAAACTTTTTTTATATCATTTACAAAAAAGGCTAATAAGTTACCTTTCTTAACTTTCTTTAATCCTAAATCCTTTCGCATTTCGTTCATTATTTCTTCCATGAGAAATAAATTAGCCGTACCTGCATCTGGTTTCGTCCCGTTTTCCCTAAATTTCACCCATTTCTGTACAACTTTAGATGACCCCCAAAGTGTGATTTGTCTTGAAAATCTAGAAAGATCATCCAGCATCATTTCTTCCGTATAACTTCCACTATTTTTTATATTTTGTTGAATTTTATAAATCATCTCAACAAATTCCCCATATGGTATTTCCCTTTTTCTTGCTAAATAATCCTGTCTACTTTTTCTATAATCAATTATCTTAGCAACGATGGAACTAATAATTACGCCTACTATAGACACGGTCCCTGTTATAAATGCAACAATTACAACTGCGTCCATCTTAGACGCCATATTGGATACCCAATCAACTAATGCATTAATTTTACGTCCTAAATATAAAAAAGTATAATATGCTACTACAAAACAAATAGTTCCTATAATTACTACTAATGCCAGACCAACAATCATGTTTAATCGTGGATGCCTATCAGAAAAAGAGCCTCCAACATTTATTATCTTTTTATCTCTGTATTTCCCAGCAATCCAACATACTAATATACTCAAAAATGAGCCACTGCAAATTATGATTGCATTCAACAAAACTTTCCCTAGACTTAGACTAACTGCAAAATAATATCTGGAAATAATTATAGATATAATATTTCGATATTTAAGTAGAAAGCAACTTAAAATTAGTATAAATAATATAAAACAAATTTTTTTAACCTTTTGTTTTCTTAACACTTCTCTCTCCCTAAAAAACTCTCGATGCCGCAGAATTTTTTATCTTTCCTAATAACAAACCATATTTTATGGCAAGGATATTATAATAAAATGTACATAGCAGGCAATCATATAGACTGCCTGCCATATAAAATAGCCAATGTACTTTCGTACTATTCAAACTCAATCGTGCCGGGCGGCTTGCTGGTCAAGTCATACATGACCCGGTTCACGCCCTTCACCTCATTGATGATCCGGCTGGTCACCCTGAAGAGCACCTCGTAGGGGATCTCGGAGCACTCTGCCGTCATGAAGTCGCTGGTGTTCACTGCCCGCAGGGCCACCGCGTAGTCGTAGGTGCGGAAATCGCCCATGACGCCCACGGAGCGCATGTTGGTGAGGCCGGCGAAATACTGGCCGAGGCCCTTGTCGAGGCCGGCCTTCGCGATTTCCTCCCGGTAAATCGCGTCGGCGTCCTGCACGATGCGGACCTTCTCCTCCGTCACCTCACCCACGATGCGCACGCCCAGGCCGGGGCCGGGGAAGGGCTGGCGGTAAACCAGGTACTCGGGCATGCCGAGCTCCAGGCCGGCTTTTCGGACCTCGTCCTTGAAGAGCATGCGCAGGGGCTCGATGATTTCCTTGAAGTCCACTACGTCGGGGAGGCCGCCCACATTGTGGTGGGACTTGATGACCGCGGACTTGCCAAGGCCGGACTCGATGACGTCCGGGTAAATGGTTCCCTGAACCAGGAAGTCCACAGCGCCGATTTTCTTCGCCTCTTCCTCGAAGACGCGGATGAATTCCTCGCCGATGATTTTTCGTTTTGCTTCCGGTTCGGTGACGCCCTTCAGCTTGGCGTAGTAGCGCTGCTGGGCGTTCACGCGGATAAAGTTCAGCTCATAGGGGCCTTCGGGGCCGAAGACCGCCTCCACCTCGTCGCCCTCGTTCTTGCGGAGCAGGCCGTGATCCACGAAGACGCAGGTCAGCTGTTTTCCGATGGCCTTGGAGAGCAGGACGGCCGCTACGGAAGAGTCCACGCCGCCGGACAGGGCGCAGAGCACCTTGCCCCCTCCTACCTTTTCCCGGATCTGCCGGATCGTCTCCTCCACAAAGGATCCCATCTGCCAGTCGCCGGAGCAGCCGCACACGTCATAGACGAAATTGCGCAACATCTTCTGGCCCTCGCGGGTATGCATGACCTCGGGATGGAACTGTACCGCGTAGAGCTTTCTTTCGGGGCACTCCATGGCCGCCACAGGGCAGACCGGCGTGTGCGCCGTGACGCGGAAGCCCTCGGGAGCCTTCGCGATGTAATCGGTATGGCTCATCCAGACCACCGTATTTTCCTCCACATCCCGGAACAGGACGCTGGAGCGGTCCACCGTAGTCTCGGTTCTGCCGTACTCGCTGACCGGGGCGGTCTTTACCTCGCCGCCCAGGGTGTATGCCATCAGCTGGGAGCCATAGCAGATTCCCAGAATCGGGATTCCCAGCTCAAAGATTTCCTTCTGATAGTGGGGCGACGTCTCGTCGTAGACGCTGTTGGGTCCCCCGGTGAAAATGATCCCCTTGGGATTCATCTCTTTTATCTTCTCAAGGCTCAGGGTATAGGGATGCACTTCGCAGTATACGCTGCATTCGCGGACCCGGCGGGCGATCAGCTGGTTATACTGTCCGCCGAAATCCAGAACAATGACCATTTCTCTGTTCAAGCCGTATCTTCCTCCTCATGCTGTGTCCGATTTCTTTTCTATAAATTCCCGAATGCTGCTATCCGCATGTGTGTGGGCGCTGTGAATAGCAGCTTCCAAATCGCTTTTCTATTATAAGTGATACTTTTTTGCTTGACAAGTAGGAAATCCGCCTGTCATACCTGTCCTCTTTTGTTCATATCTTAGGACAAAGCCCCGGGCAGGAGGTCCCTGACAGGACAGTTTCACACATCGCTCTCCGGCGCAGCTTCCCGTTCCTGCACGCCCTCCCGTTCCTGCACGCCCTCCCGCTCCCGCCCGGCCACAGAAAGGACCGATGACTCTATGAACCAAAATCTTGACGCTCCCGGCGCCGTCCGCGGGCAGAACGTCCTGAAGGACACCCGCCGCAAGACGCTGCCGGAATGCTTTCTGGAACAGCTGAACGACCCGCTGATTTTCATTCTCTTCGTGGCCGCCGCCATCTCCATGCTTCTGGGCGAGGTCAGCGACACGGCCATCATTCTGGCCGTCATCCTGGTAAACGCTCTGGTAGGCGTGATCCAGGAGGGCCGGGCCCAGAAGGCTCTGGACGCGCTGAAGCAGCTGACAAGCCCCGCCGCCCTGGTGCGCCGGGGCGGCAGGCAGGTGGAAATCCCGGCCCGCGACCTGATTCCCGGCGACATCGTCTGCCTGGACGCGGGCCGCCAGGTGCCGGCCGATCTGGAGCTCATTTCCGTGAACAGCCTGAAGATCGAGGAATCCGCCCTGACCGGGGAATCGGTGCCCGTGGAAAAGGATCTGGGAAAGCACAACCGGGCCTATATGTCCACCAACGTCACCTACGGCCGGGGCGAGGGCGTCGTCACCGCCATCGGCATGGACACGGAGATCGGCCGCATCGCCCGGATGATCGGAGAGACGCCTGCGGAAACCACGCCCCTCCAGAAGCGGCTGGCCGACCTGGGAAAGCTTTTAAGCGCCGTCTCTGTGGCACTGTGCGCCCTCCTCTTTGGCGTCGCCGTGCTCCAGCGCCGGGACGTGATAGAAATGCTGATCACCGCCATTTCCCTGGCGGTGGCCGCCGTGCCGGAGGGCCTGCCCGCCGTCGTGACCATGGTACTGGCTTTAAGCGTCTCCCGCATGGTGAAGGTAAATACCATCGTCAAGCGCCTGCCAAGCGTGGAGACTCTGGGCTGCGTCAGCGTCGTCTGCTCTGACAAGACCGGCACCCTGACCCAGAACCGCATGACGGTGACGGCCTGCTACCTGGACGGGCAGATACGGGAGGCTTCCCTGCTCGACCCGGTCCGGGACCGCCGTTTCCTGGAGGGCTTCGCCCTCTGCTGCGACGCCGTCATCGAGGACGGGAACCGCCTGGGCGACCCCACAGAACTGGCCCTTCTTGATCTGGCAGGGCGCTTCGGCCTGAAGCGTGCGGCGCTGGAGGCCGACAGCCCCCGCATCGGGGAAATCGCCTTCGACTCGGAGCGGAAAATGATGACGACCCTGCACCGATCGGGACGAGGCTCCATCTCCTACACCAAGGGCTCTCCGGACGTCATCCTGCGGCGCTGCGACACCATCCTCTCCGCCGGGCGCGTCCGTTCTCTGGACAGCGCGGAGCGCAGGAATATCGAGGAGGCCCTCCGTACCCTGTCGGGCCGCGCCCTGCGCCTTCTGGCCCTCGCCACCCGGACCGGGGACGACAGGCCCTCGGAAGAGCGTCTGACTTTCGTGGGCCTCGCCGGCATGATCGACCCCATCCGCCCGGAGGCGGTACAGGCCGTGCAGGATTTCCGGACGGCGGGCGTCAAGACAGTCATGATCACGGGGGACCGAAGCGATACGGCCTTCGTCATCGCCCGTGAGCTTGGCATCGCGGCAAAGCCCTCTGACTGTATGAGCGGCCCGCAGATCGACGCCCTCTCCGACCGGGAGTTCGCCGCCGCGGCCCGCAGCCTCTCCGTCTTCGCCCAGGTCTCCCCGGAGCATAAGGTCCGCATTGTAAAGGCCCTGAAGGCGGACGGGAAAATCGTAGCCATGACCGGCGACGGCGTCAACGACGCCCCCTCCCTGAAGGCCGCCGACGTGGGCGTCGCCATGGGCGTCACGGGAACCGACGTGGCAAAAAACGCCGCCGATCTGATTCTGACCGACGACAATTTCGCCACCATCGCGAAGGCCATCGCGGAAGGCCGCGGCATTTACGAAAATATCAAAAAAGCGGTCCTCTTCCTGCTCTCCTCGAATTTCGGGGAAATCATTACCATGCTGGCCGCCATCCTGCTGGGCCTGGGCTCCCCGCTGCAGCCCAGCCACATCCTGTGGATCAACCTGATTACCGACTCCCTGCCGGCCCTGGCCCTGGGCGTGGACCCGGACGACCCACGCCGCTTCATGCGCCGCCCGCCCCGTCCCGGGAACGAAAGCCTCTTTGCGGGAGGCGGCCTTGGCTGCACGCTGTTCTACGGCCTCCTCATCGCCTTTGTCAGCTCCGCCGCCTTCCTGCAGCTGCCCATTTCCCTGCTGCTGGCGGGCGAACTTCCTCTGACGCTCCACAACCTGCGGCTTCTCCTTGACGTGCCGGAGCTTCTCGCCCGCTGCCAGACCTACGCCTTCACCGTGCTCGGCGTCTCCCAGCTCTTCCACGCCATCGGCATGCGCGACGTGGAAACCAGCGTGCTGCGCATGAACCACCTGGAAAACAGGCTGATGATCGCGGCCTTTTCCATCGGCCTTTCCTTACAGATCCTCGTCACGGAAATACCGTATTTCGTGGCGGCCTTCGGAACCTGCCGTCTCTCCCTGGCCGAATGGATCCGCCTGATTCTTCTGGCCGCCGCCCCGCTGCTGGCCCACGAGATCCTGCTCATCCTGCCGGGAAAATCGGAAAATTCAGAAAAAAAACTCATATAAAAAACGGGCTGTATCTTCCTCCTGCAGACGCAGGGGAAATACAGCCCGCCAGCTTCTGTGCCGAAACTTATTTTCCCAAATCTTCCAGTTTAGTACGTGGATATAGCGCTAAAGGAAGCAGCCATAGCCGCGCCAAACACCACCAGAAGAATGATATAGAGCACAATCACAATCGCCATGAAAATCAGCCATGCCTTGAAATAATTGGACTTGCTCTTCTTTTCCTTGCTGCTGAAGGCCCACACAAAGGCCATAATAATATTCACGCAGGGAATCAGCATAATCAGCATGGTGATCAGCCACTCGCCCAGCGTCATCGGCTCTTCCAGATTACTCTCCGGCTGCTGATACTGGTACTGGAGCTGATCCTGCACCGACGGCTGCTGATACTGGCCGCCATAGGCGCCGTCCTGGTTCTCGAAGCTGCTGTTGTTCTCGTTGTTATACATCTCGTCCATTCTGTATCCCCTCCTTACAGGCAATGCCGCATTCGCGGAATTTCTATAATAGTGTACCATGTTCCCGGCTCATCCGCAAGCCGTCTGCCTAAATCTTTACCCAAACTTTATCCACAAGCGTCCGCCCCGGCTCCACGATTCCTTCCGGGAAGCCGGTGAACATACGGTAAATATAGAGAACAAGGCTGGCAAGCAAAAGCAGCGCCAGCGCCAGTGTCCAAAGCTGCTTTTCCCTGGCGGAGACTGGACTGACGGTCAGGTAGCGGCGGACTGCGAAGGCCAGGCCCAGCAGGATCCAGCCGTAGACCGGCGGCTGAAATTCCCAGGCCCGGGCAAAACGCCCCGTGAGCGCCAGAAAGAGCGCCCTCGTCATGCCGCAACCAGGGCAGGGAAGTCCGGTCAGGATCAGCATTGGGCAGAAGCGGTCAAAAAGCAGCTGCGTCACAGCTGCATAAAGCAAAACCGCGCAGACCGCCGGAGCCAGCCTTTTCAGATCCGCCAGCAGCAGGGAAAAACCTCTTTTCTCTGCACGGTTTTCCGCATGAAAAGAAGACCGCAGGCGATGCTGCGGTCTTCCTTTTTCTCTGTGGTTTACAGGGCTCAAGCCTTGCCCTCGCTGCCAAGTACGTCTTTGATCTTGTGGGCAACTACGTCCTTTACGTTCTGACGTGCAACGGTCAGATACTGTCTCGGATCGAAGTAGTCCGGATGCTCGAACATTACCTGACGGATGCCTGCTGTCAGGCCCAGACGCAGGTCGGAGTCGATGTTGATCTTGCAGACTGCAGATCTTGCAGCCTCACGCAGCTGCTCCTCCGGAACGCCGATAGCGTCCTTCAGTGCTCCGCCGTGCTCGTTGATGATCTTTACATACTCCTGCGGTACGCTGGAAGCGCCGTGAAGAACGATCGGGAATCCCGGGATCTTCTTCTCGATCTCATGCAGGATGTCGAAACGAAGCTGCGGCTTTGTGCCGGGTTTGAACTTGAATGCGCCATGGCTTGTACCGATAGCGATAGCCAGGGAGTCAACGCCTGTCTTGCTTACGAACTCCTCAACCTCTTCCGGCTGGGTGTAAGAAGAATCCTCTGCGGATACGTTTACGTCGTCCTCGATGCCGGCCAGCTTTCCAAGCTCAGCCTCTACTACTACGCCGCGCTCATGTGCGTAATCAACAACCTTCTTCGTGATCTCGATGTTCTCCTGGAACGGATACTTGGAAGCGTCGATCATAACGGAGGTAAATCCGCCGTCGATACAGGACTTGCAGATCTCGAAGTCTGCGCCGTGGTCCAGATGCAGAGCGATCGGAATATCCGGATTCTCAATCACAGCCGCCTCAACCAGCTTTCTCAGGTAAGTAGCGTTCGCATACTTTCTCGCGCCTGCGGATACCTGAAGGATAACCGGGGAATGCAGCTCGCCTGCTGCCTCTGTAATAGCCTGTACAATCTCCATGTTGTTCACATTGAAAGCGCCGATTGCGTAGCCGCCTTCATATGCTTTTTTGAACATCTCTGTTGTTGTTACTAATGCCATTGGAATCATCCTCACTTTACATGATTATTTTTTTAGGATCAGGCTTAGTATACTACAAAATTCCCTAATCATCAATGCGTATTTTGAAAATTTTACAAAAGCCGGGACTTCCATCTGGACTTTGACATTCGTCTGTGTTAGGGTTATACTATACAATTGTTGTATAGGAAAATCCGGCGCCGGAGAGAGGAGATCCCGACAGAAACCTCTTCTTTCGGAACGGACAGAAGACGAAAAAAGAAGGAGACTCTATGGGAGGATTATTTGGCGTCGCCTCCAAGGGCGACTGTTTATTTGACCTGTTTTTCGGCACAGACTACCATTCTCATCTGGGCACGCGCCGGGCCGGCATGGCTGTATACGGCGAGAAGGGCTTCGACCGGGCCATCCACAATATTGAGAACAGTCCGTTCCGCACGAAGTTTGACAAGGATATGCAGGAGATGAAGGGAAATCTGGGCATCGGCTGCATTTCCGATTACGAGCCCCAGCCTCTGATTGTGCGTTCCCACCATGGCACCTTCGCCATCACGACCGTGGGCCGCATCAACAACGCGGCGGAGATCACCGAACAGATTTTCAACCGGGGCAACGCGCATTTTCTGGAAATGAGCGGCGGGGATATCAACCCCACGGAGCTGACCGCCGCCATCATTAACCAGAAGCTGAACCTGATCGACGGCATCCGCTACGCCCAGGAGATCATCGACGGCTCCTTAAGCTTCCTGATCCTGACTCCGCTGGGAGTCTACGCCGCCCGGGACCGTATGGGACGGACGCCTCTCGTCATCGGACACAAGGAGGACGCGTACTGCGTCTCCTTTGAGGATTTCGCCTACCTGAACCTGGGCTACCACACGGAGCGGGAGCTCGGTCCCGGAGAGGTAGTCATCATGACGCCGGAAGGCGTGCGCACCCTGGCCGCTCCGGGAAAGGATATGAAGATCTGCACCTTCCTCTGGGTATACTACGGCTATCCCTCCAGCTCTTACGAGGGATTGAGCGTAGAAAAGATGCGCTACCGCAGCGGAGAGCTGATGGCCGGCCGCGACCAGATGGATTCCTCCATGATAGACACCGTGGCGGGCGTGCCCGATTCCGGCCTTGCCGCCGCCATCGGATACTCGAACGCGTCGGGAGTCCCCTTCTCCCGTCCCTTCATTAAATATACGCCCACCTGGCCCCGTTCCTTCATGCCGACGATCCAGAGCAAGCGGAACCTGATCGCGAAGATGAAGCTGATCCCGGTCCATGATCTCATCGAAGGAAAACGCCTCCTTCTGATTGACGACTCCATCGTCCGGGGAACCCAGCTTGGCGAGACCACGGAATTCCTCTACCAGAGCGGCGCGAAGGAGGTCCATATCCGTCCCGCCTGTCCGCCGATCCTGTTCGGCTGCAAATATCTGAATTTCTCCCGGTCTTCCTCCGAGATGGACCTCATCGCCCGCCGGGTCATTGAGAAGCTGGAGGGCGGCCCTGTCACAGACGAGGTATTGCAGGAGTACGCGGATCCCGAGACCGGACGCTATGAGAACATGCTGGAGGAGATCCGCAGACAGCTGAATTTCACCACTCTGCGGTACAACCGGCTGGACGATCTGATCGAAGCTACGGGCCTTCCCAGAGAAAAGCTCTGCACCTACTGCTGGGACGGCAGAGAATAAGCATTTGAATAAGCACTCTTTCATTTGCCTTTTTCAGGCGCTTTCACAGTCACCATGGACTGTGAGAGCGCTTTTTCCTTTTCCTCCCTTTTCTGCTTATTTTCCCATTTGTCTGGACAATTTCAGAAAAAAAAGTTATAATATTAGGAGTTTAGGGAGGTAGCATATGCAGTTAAAGACATCCAGCCTGGAATTTGAAAAGTTTGGTTCTGTCTACGAGCAGCCTGTGGTCCCGGATCATAACGACATGATCAGCCGGGAATGGCACCTGATCGCCAGACGCAGCGTCAGCCAGCTCTACCACTTTGACTGCGAGGTCTTTCTGGAAATGCAGAGCGGCATGGCTGCCCTTGTGGTGGGCGACGCCCCGGAGGCTGACCAGCTTCAGGCGTTCGCGGTCCACCGGCTCGTGCGGCTCAATCCCGGCGTCTATTTTTCCCTGGTGGCCGTCACCTCGCACATTACCTGCAGGCTGATTACCACCAACGACTACAAGTATACTCTGGAGACCTTAAGCCCGCCCTACCTGTTTGAGCGGATCCTCCCCCGCATCCGGATCAGCGAGATTCTGGGATATTACTATTCCATCCGCAACGCCGGCTATCATTTCAAGGGGGAGAAGCACAACTATTTCGAGCTCACCTATGTGGACCGGGGCACGCTGTTCACCACCGTGGAGGGGAAGCGCTACGAGCTGAAGGAGAAGGAGCTGATGATCTACGGACCGGGCCAGTTCCATACCCAGGATATCCCGGAGGGCTGCTCCTGCTCCTATGTGACCATTATCTTCGATATGGAGACTGTGGTTTACGACGAGGAAAGCACCCATTACGAGCTGCTCCTGAACAAGGTCTTCGGCTATGACAAGAAGATTTACACGCTGATCAAGACCTTCGTCACGGAGAGCACCTCCCAGATTCCCTACATGAACAGCCTGATGCTCTGCCTTCTCCAGGAGACGATCATCCGCCTCCTGCAGTCCGAGTTCATCGGCAAGAAAAACGACCGCCCTGTCACGGGCGCGAGACAGCATTACCAAGACGAGCTGCTGGAAAAGATTCTGGCCTACATAGACGAAACCATTTACGAGCCTCTGTCCATCGCGGAGCTCTGCCAGAAATTCTCCATGTCGCGCTCCTCGCTGCAGATTCTGTTCAAGGAAAACATGGACATTTCACCCAAGAAATATATCAACGAGATGAAGCTGGAGAAGAGCCGCCAGATGATCTGCGAAAATAAGTATACCATCAGCGAGATCGCCCTGATGCTCGGCTTCAATTCCATCCACTACTTCTCCCGGGCCTTTACCCAGAAGTACCACATGGCGCCCAGCGAGTATTCCAAGACCCTGTACAAGGCATAAGCTCCGGCTGTCTTCCGTCTTTTCGGAGGGCAGCCGTTTTTAACGGTCCACGCGGGACAGAACAACTAAAACGGATAATATCTGGCTCAAAAAATGCAAACGCTTTTCCTTTTTCCGGTGCTATAATAAAATCATCAAAAAAACGAGGAGGAACTTTTTATGCTGATTCAAAGCAAAAAGGTATGGATTGCGGATCAGTTTGTGGCTGCCGCAATCGAGGTAACCGACGGTAAGATCACGGACATTCTTCCCTGGGGAAGCCGGCCGGCAGACGTAGATTACGGCGATCTGCGGATCGTCCCGGGCTTTGTGGACATCCACTGCCACGGCGCCTTTGGCTTCGACACCAACGACGCCAACGAGGAGGGACTGCGCAACTGGACGAAGAACATCGTGTCCGAGGGCGTGACCACCTTCCTGGCCACCACCATCACCCAGAGCGAGGAGGTTCTGACGAACGCCGTCGCCAACGTGGCGAAGGTCATGGAGGACGGCTATGAGGGCGCGGAGATCCTCGGCATCCATTTCGAGGGGCCCTATCTGGACATGGTCTACAAGGGAGCCCAGCCCGAGCAGTATATCGTAAAGCCCACCATCGAGCAGTTCAAGCACTATCAGGAGGCAGCCAAAGGACATATCAAATACATCACCATGGCTACGGAGACGGACGAGGACTTCGCCCTCACCCGCTACCTGACAGAGAACGGCGTGGTGGTCAGCATCGGACATTCCGCCGCCACCTATGAGCAGGCTGTGATGGCCTACGCCCACGGCGCCCGGTCCATGACCCATGTGTACAACGGCATGACGCCCTTCAAGCACCGCGACAACGGCCTGGTGGGAGCGGCCTACCGCATCCGCACCATGTACGGCGAGATCATCTGCGACGGCAACCACTCCACGCCGGCCGCGCTGAACAACTACTTCATGTCCAAGGGACCGGACTACTCCATCATGGTATCCGACGCCCTGATGGCGAAGGGATCGCCTGCCGGAAGCAAGTACATCTTCGGCGGAAACGAAATCATCATCTACGAGGACGGAAGCGCCCATCTGACCTCCACCGGCGGACTGGCCGGCTCCACCCTGCGGCTGAACGAGGGCCTGCGGATCCTGGTCGAGGAGGCTATGGTGCCCTTCAATTACGCCATCAATTCCTGCACCGTGAACCCGGCCCGCTGCCTTGGCATCGACGACCGCAAGGGCGTCATCGGCGTAGGGCGCGACGCGGATCTGGTGGTTCTGGAGCCGGATTACAAGGTTCACCAGACCTGGTGCCGCGGACAGGCCCAGCTGGGATAAGCCGCGGACGGACGGAAACGGACGGGCACAAACGTCTGCCGCTTTCCAGACAGGACATCGGCCGTCCTGCTGGCTGAAATCATTTACAGCCGGAATTCCCTTTCGGGGTTCCGGCTGTTTTTTTATTCGTCCGCCCTGGCTTCGTTTACGTGCTCCAGAACCTGATCCACCGTATTGCAGTAGTCGTTTACCTGGAGCCAGTCCATCTTATCCCGGTCAAGCTGAAAGCTGTCTCCCAGGTTCCGGTACAGCCGGACCTCCTTCAGGGTTCCGCCGCTGGCTGTGGTGACAAGGGGCGCGTACTCGCAGATGACGATCACGTCCTTTTCCCCGTCTCCGTCGTAATCCTGGAAGCTGACTGCCAGGATACCTAGAAAGGTTTCCCGGGAGCGGAAATTGTCTTCCATCACATCCGGAAATTCATAGATGGTCTCCCCGTTTTTCACCAGGGCAAAGCTCACATCCTGCGTACTGTAGACAGCGGTATCAGGCGCGTAGGAGGTAAATACCGCCTGTCCCCAGCTGCCGCCCAGATCCACCTCAAAGCTCTGATCCTCGATCTTCCAGATATCTCTGGAGTAAACGATGCTCCCATCGAAGGCGTTGGAAAGAACGCGGTAATCGTCCCCGTGCCTTGCAAGCCTCAGCCTGCAGGAGGGATACAGATCCGGCGTGAGCTGTCCGTCTCCCGGCACGCATTCCAGCTCAAAGCTTCCTTTTTCCGTCTCCCAGCCCCTGACGCAGGTAAAGGGCATATAATTCGTATCCCCATGCTGGTGCACCCAGGCGTCCGTCTCTTCCAGGTATGTCCAGTCAAAGGGCCCCGTCATCTCATCCAGCGTATATCCCGTCTTCTGCTCCAGAAAGCCGTTGATCTGTTCCGTCGTCAGCCGCACCACATCCGTATAGATTTCCGGCTGGCCCGTGATCTCCAGATAGGCCTGCCGCTCGTCCTCTGTCAGGGACGGCGTCTCCATCCCGGCCCCTGTGTACAGCAGCTGGTTCAGGTCCAGCTCCCGCGGATCCTCATACTCCGAAAGCAGGAAGCCGTAGTTGGCGCGATCGTCAGCCGTATCGATCCAGTTTGTGAACGCCTTCAGCTCTCCCCGCTGAAGCTCCCTGGGATAAACCGCGTTCTGTTCCCCTGCAGTTTGTTCTCCTGCAGTTTGTTCTTCCCCGTTCTGTTCCCC
>CALWQJ010000080.1 GCA_944383645.1 uncultured Merdimonas sp. | reverse complement strand
GCCCACAATTACAACGCGGTGAATTTCCGCAAGGAGAAGGTAAAGAATAAGACGGCTCTCCAGGAGGAGCTGGGCCTGAATGTGGATCCGAAGAAGATGATGATCGGAATCGTATCCCGTCTGACAGACCAGAAGGGCTTCGATCTGATTGCCTATGTGATGGATGAGATGTGCCAGGACGAGGTGCAGTTCGTAGTTCTGGGAACCGGCGAGGAGCGCTACGAGAACATGTTCCGCCATTTCGCATGGAAGTACCAGGGCAAGGTGTCCGCGAATATTTTCTATTCCGAGGCCCTGTCCCACAAGATTTACGGCTCCTGCGACGCCTTCCTGATGCCGTCCCAGTTCGAGCCCTGCGGCTTAAGCCAGCTGATGAGCCTGCGCTACGGCACGGTTCCGATTGTGCGCGAGACCGGCGGCCTGAAGGATACGGTGCAGCCCTACAACGAGTATGAGAGCACCGGCACGGGCTTCAGCTTCACGAACTACAACGCCCACGAGATGATGAACACCGTCCGCTACGCGGAGCGCATCTACTACGACAGAAAGCGGGAGTGGAACAAGATCGTGGATCGCGCCATGGCGGCTGATTTCTCCTGGAACAATTCCGCGAAGAAGTACGCGGAGATGTACGACTGGCTGGCAGGCTGACGAAGAGCCGGGAAGCAATATTTATGATAATGATACGTACGAAAAAGGAAGGGTTCGAAAAAAGAGCCCTTCCTTTTTATGACCTCTGCGGACAGGACAGAAAATGCCGCGGTGCCCGGTCCCGCCGGCTACAGCCTGTCGCTTCGCCGTACAAGTCCAAAGCCAATGGAGTAGGGACCGGCGTGGACGGCGATAGTGGCGCCGATCTGGAAGACGGGAAGGGGCTCCTGGGGGCCGAATTCCTCCTCCAGCCGCCGCTTTGTCATTTCCTGGAGCAGGACGCCTTCTGTCGGGTCATGCCCATAGCCGATGAGAATATCGCAGTCAGCGGGCGTACAGCCTGTCTCCTTCAGATAGGAGACCAGAAGCTCCACGATGCCGGCCAGAGATTTCCGGCGTCCCCGTTTGATGCCGGAGGAGTGGATCTCTCCATCCTGCAGAGTGATGAGCGGCTTTAGGTCCAGAAGATTTCCCGCGATGCTGGTCACCTTTCCGATACGGCCCCCGTGCTGGAGATAGTCCAGGTTTCCCACAGTGAACAGAATGCGGCCGGATTTGCGTAAGGGCTCCACGGCTGTAAGAGCCTCGTCGAGCGAACGCCCTGCGTCCCGCATGCGGCACAGCTCCAGGACAAAGGCGCTCTGCATCAGCGTGCAGCACAGGGAATCGACGACGGCGATCCGGACGCCGGGATAGTTCTCGGCCAGCATCTGTCGGGCAATCTGCGCAGACTGGACAGAGGAGCTCAGCTTGGTGGAAATGCAGACGCAGAGAATGTCCCGGCCCTCTTTCGCGCGTTTTTCAAAAGCTCTGCGGAAGTCCTCCGGGGAAGGAGCGGAGGTTTTGGGATAGACGTCCGGGTGCTCCAGCATCTGCCGGTAAAGCTCGGAAAGCTCTATCTCCAGCCCCTCCTTTTTATAGTGTATGCCGTCAAAGGACACCGGAAAATGTACGATATCGATCTGATGCTGCCTGGCGAGCGTTCCCGGGATATCACAGGAACCGTCGCTTATGATGCAAAATTTTGGATTCATTCACAGTCCCTCCTGATGCAATAAAATTCGGATTCATTGTATGTTATTTATTGTAGCACAGATTGATCAAATGTACAATTTTGGATAAAACACGAATTATTTTGAAAAATGTTTTGAAAAATACTGACCTGCAGTGCTTGCAAGCCAAGGTGTGGTATGAGATGAAAGGACGAGCCAGGTGGAGCGTGTCAGAGAGAAATTTTGCGTACTGTCTTTTGAAGGAAAAAATTATCTCTGGCTTACCACCTGGGATTACGGGAGAAAGCTGTATAACGGCGCAGATTTGTATTACTATGAAAACGGAGAACTGGTGGAACAGGCGTCTGTCAGAATGGTTCCGGAGAGCTGTGAGGTAAATGTGGAAGAATGCCAGGGAGAGCAGTGGAGGGCGCTGGCAGAACAGGCTGCGGCTGCTGGTTCCGAGTACCAGGAACTGGCCGGACTGGGGAAGAGCCGGAAATGGACAGGCAGCGCAGAGCGGCAGGCAGCCGGAGATGATAATCAGACGTACCTTTGCGATCTGAATAATGATGGAACCGAGGAACAGTACCAAAAGGCTGTCTGGCTGAGTTCAAACATTTATACGGAGGATGGCCTACAGGATTACAGGGGCTGCAGAAATCGGCACAGTGCAGCACAGAGAAATGCTGGAGTAAAGGGGCCTGGGAAACCAGAAAGGAAGAGCTTATAAGATCCTGATCGGATAGGGGAAAGAACTTCCCCTATCCGATTACGCGATGCGTACAGCTCGCGGCATAAATGCCGCGAGCTGTACTTGCCCGGCAAATGGCCGTTCATGCAAGCATGACGGCCGCTTGCCGGGCTCATCGCACAAAATAAGGAAAAAGGGGCTTGCCAAAGCCCCTTTTCCTGTGCTATACTTTCAGAGTTAGCGAAAAAACACGCGGGTGGAACCGGGGACGGTGCCAGGGCCCTTTGGCCAAAGGTATTTCACGGTGCGGAAGCCTGCGGAAGATCAACCAAATGGAGGATGAATCATGAGTGTAATTTCAATGAAGCAGTTACTGGAAGCAGGTGTTCATTTCGGACATCAGACAAGACGCTGGAACCCCAAGATGGCTCCGTACATCTACACCGAGCGCAACGGCATCTACATCATCGACCTGCAGAAGTCTGTAGGCATGGTAGACACCGCTTACAAGGCTGTATTTGACATTGCGGCTCAGGGCGGAACCATTCTGTTCGTGGGAACCAAGAAGCAGGCCCAGGACGCCATCAAGGCTGAGGCAGAGCGCTGCGGCATGTTCTATGTAAATGAGAGATGGCTGGGCGGCATGCTGACCAACTTCAAGACCATCCAGAGCAGAATCGCGCGTCTGAAAGCAATCGAGAAGATGTCTGAGGACGGAACCTTCGACGTACTGCCCAAGAAGGAAGTTATCGCGCTGAAGAAGGAGTGGGAGAAGCTTGAGAAGAACCTGGGCGGCATCAAGGATATGAAGAGAATTCCGGACGCCATCTTCGTAGTAGATCCGAAGAAGGAGAGAATCTGCGTACAGGAAGCACATACACTGGGCATTCCGCTGATCGGAATCGCAGATACCAACTGCGATCCGGAGGAACTGGATTACGTAATCCCGGGCAACGACGACGCGATCCGCGCTGTCAAGCTGATCGTTTCCACCATGGCTGACGCTGTAGTTGAGGCAAACCAGGGAGCGGCTGAGGAAGTAGAGGAAGCTTACGAGGAGACAGAAGAGGCTGTAGAGGAGTAAGTAGCAGCTTTTTAACGAGAAATTATTTGGAGGAACGAAAAATGGCAATCACAGCAGGAATGGTAAAAGAGTTAAGAGAGATGACCGGCGCCGGCATGATGGACTGCAAGAAGGCCCTGACGGCGACCGAGGGAAATATGGACGCAGCTGTAGACTGGCTGAGAGAGAAGGGACTTGCCAGCGCGCAGAAGAAGGCAGGCCGTATCGCTGCTGAGGGTATCGTAGATATCTGCGCGTCAGAGGACGGACATAAGGCAGTTGCCGTAGAGGTAAACGCTGAGACAGACTTCGTGGCAAAGAACGAGAAGTTCCGCTCCTACGTGGCAGACGTGGCAGCGCAGGCACTGAAGACCACAGCGGCTGACATCGACGGCTTTATGGCAGAGACCTGGGAGAAGGATACGACTCTCACGGTAAAGGAAGCTCTGGCTTCCCAGATCGCGGTAATCGGCGAGAACATGAACATCCGCCGTTTCCAGCAGATGGAGGAGCAGAACGGTTTCGTGGCTTCCTACATCCACGCAGGCGGAAAGATCGGCGTGCTGGTTGACGTGGAGACAGACGTCATCAATGACGCCATCAAGGAGATGGGCAAGAACGTAGCTATGCAGGCGGCAGCTTTAAAGCCGGTGTACACCAGCGACAAGGATGTGGAGCCGGAGTACATTGAGAAGGAGAAGGCTATCCTTCTGGCTCAGATCCAGAACGATCCGAAGGAGTCCCAGAAGCCGGAGAAGGTAATCCAGGGCATGATCCAGGGCCGCATCAACAAAGAGCTCAAAGAGATCTGCCTGCTTGACCAGGTATACGTAAAGGCTGAGGACGGAAAGCAGTCCGTAGGCAAGTACGTAGAGCAGGTAGCAAAGGAGAACGGCGCGAAGATCACCATCAAGGGCTTCGTACGCTTCGAGACCGGCGAGGGAATCGAGAAGAAGGAAGAGAACTTCGCTGAGGAAGTCGCAAAGCAGATGGCTGGCAAATAAGGAAGGCTCCTTAGGCGTGTCACTGCCTGAAAATACCGTATTTTCAAGCCATACAGGCGATTTTGCACAGATATTCAAAGTATCGTAACCTATCGCAGATTATCATAAAATATCGTGCTGATTTGGGTAAAAAAGGGGTAGACAAATGGGTAGAATCTTTTACCCAGACCCTTAACGTGAAGTTTGCCTGTTACTTAAAAATGGATTGAAAATGAAATATTTGGATAAGATGATAAGGCATCATTATCTGTAGAAATACAGGTGGTGGTGTCTTTTCTGATCTGTGGGGCATGGTTCACATATGAGAAATTTCTCCTGCTTGATTTAATGAAATAAGTTCACAAAATAACAGATAAAGATGATTAATACAAATAAAAAGACAGAAAATATTGACTCAAATACGAAAAAGAGTTATTATTATAAAAAGGAGAAAATAAAAAGCAAAGGAGGCGGGATATTATGACAGAGATGTTTCTTCGGAGCCTGGCTGCAGTTTGTATCTTGCTGTTTACCGTAATGGCGTTTTATTATATCGCGGTACACAGAGATTATCAGAGCAGCATCCTTCACAGAGCCTGGAACCTCCTTCAGTATGGCTGCCTGAAGGCTTTGATCGCCTTCGGGTACGGACGGGAAGCCGTGAGAATCAGGCTGGTTTCCGCATTAGGGGGAAGCCGGACTGAGGAGGAACGGATGAAGAAGCTGTATCGGAGAGAACAGAGGCTGGCCCAGCTTAGAAGCCAGAGAAGTGAAGCTGCCGGAGGATACGGAAGGAAGGCCGGATATAATCTGAAAATACTGAATTGACGGATATCAAATGAGCTTTTAGCAAAGAAACGGGAAGACATCATTTCTTGCAGCAGTGCAGGGAATGGTGTCTTTTTTTTACAGAAGATTTTTCATAGAAAACTGTGCAGTTCTTGCTTGGAGCTTAAATAAAGCGTATACTGGAATTGTGTAAATATAAAGGAGGGGAGTTATGAATGGAAAAGAAACGGGCAAAGGGTGAAATGTTTTTGAAGGTGTCGGGAATTATATTGATTTTACCCGGAATCCTTCGAATTATTGTAACGTTTGGTTTTACGACGATATTAGTGGTGACGGCGCAAATGACTGGCGAAGGCGGCGCTGCCAGATGGATCCTTATGGGAATTTTAAGCCTGGCGGGAGGAAGAACAGGGGTGACAGCCGGTATCCTGGGCTTAAAATATGGCGAGCGACCGGAAAAGGGAGGAGTCTGCCTGGGCTGGGGCATAGCAGCGGCGGTGCTGTGTCTGATGAATTATTTTAATCTGGTACTGACGGTTATCAGTCTGATTCCGGTGGCCTTTTATATAGCCGGGGCCAATATGAACAGGAAGGAACAGCAGGTGATAGAGCTTTTGCAGGCCAGCGGGCATAAAAACTAGCAGGAAGAGACTGATCCGGCATTCAAAGTCAGAACGGAAGCAGAACGGAAAAGGCCAGGAGCGATAAAAGGCTTGTAAATCCCTGTTCTTTGGTATATAATTTCAGACGCAGACACGCTTTGGATTTTCTGAAAGCGGAACGAACAACAGGAGTGAAAAGAACATGGCAAAAGTGAGAACAAGATTTGCGCCGAGCCCCACAGGAAGAATGCATGTGGGTAACTTACGGACGGCGCTGTACGCATACCTGATCGCGAAGCATGCAGGCGGGGATTTCATCCTCCGCATCGAGGATACGGATCAGGAGCGCTATATGGAGGGCGCGGTAGATATCATTTACAAGACGCTTGCGGAAGCGGGCCTAGCGCATGACGAGGGCCCGGACAAGGACGGCGGCGTGGGCCCCTACGTCCAGAGCGAGCGCCAGGCGGCCGGCATCTATCTGGAGTACGCGAAGAAGCTGATTGAGAAGGGCGAGGCTTATTACTGCTTCTGCGATAAGGAGCGTCTGGAGTCCTTAAAGACGGAGGTGGCAGGCAAGGAGATCGTGATGTACGACAAGCACTGCCTGTCCCTGAGCAAGGAAGAGGTGGAGGCGAAGCTGGCGGCCGGCGTGCCCTACGTCATCCGCCAGAACAATCCGACCACGGGAACGACCACCTTCCACGATGAGATTTACGGGGATATCACCGTGGACAACGCGGAGCTGGACGACATGATCCTGATCAAGTCCGACGGCTATCCTACCTACAACTTTGCCAACGTGGTGGACGACCATCTGATGGGCATCACCCATGTGGTCCGGGGAAACGAGTATCTGTCCTCCTCCCCGAAGTACAACCGCCTCTATGAAGCCTTTGGCTGGGAGGTGCCGGCCTACATCCACTGTCCGCTGATCACGGACGAGGAGCACAAGAAGCTGTCCAAGCGCTGCGGCCATTCCTCTTTTGAGGATCTGGTGGAGCAGGGCTTCCTGCCGGAGGCCATCGTCAACTTCGTGGCCCTGCTTGGCTGGAGCCCGGAGGAGGATCGGGAGATCTACAGCCTGGAGGAGCTGGTTGAGGCCTTTGATTACCGCCACATCAGCAAGGCGCCGTCTGTGTTCGACTACACGAAGCTGAAATGGATGAACGGCGAATATATCAAGGCCATGGACTTTGATACATTTTACGAGATTGCCCTTCCTTATATTAAGGAGACGGTCACCAGGGACTGCGATCCGCGGAAGCTTGCGGAGATGGTCAAGACCCGCATCGAGGTGTTCCCGGATATCCAGGGGCTGATCGACTGCTTTGAGAAGGTGCCGGAGTACGACTGCTCCCTTTACGCGCACAAAAAGATGAAGACCACGGAAGAGTCCTCCCTGGAGGCGCTCAAAGCCCTGCTTCCGGTACTGGAGGAGCAGGAGGATTACAGTAACGACGCTCTGTATGAGCGGCTTCTGGAGTGTGTAAAGGAAAAGGGCTGCAAGAACGGCCAGATCCTCTGGCCCATCCGGATCGCCATGTCCGGAAAGCAGACTACGCCCTGCGGCGCTTCCGAGATGATGGAGGTTCTGGGAAAAGAGGAATCCCTGAAGCGCCTGCGCGCGGCTATCGAGAAGCTGGAGAATAAGGAAGGATGAATGATCTGATTATCCGGGAGGCGTCCCTTGCGGACGCCCCCCGGCTTCTTGAAATCTACAGTCCGTATGTGACGGACACGGTAATCACCTTCGAGTATGAGGTTCCCTCTCAGGAAGAATTCCAATCCCGTATCGAGACAATCAAGAGACGTTATCCTTACCTGGTCTGCGAGGAGCAGGGCCGGGTCATTGGCTATGCGTACGCGGATACCTATATGATCCGCCCGGCCTATGACTGGTGCGCGGAGGTCTCCATCTATGTGGATCGGCACTGCCGGGGAAGGGGCGCGGGGCAGGCGCTGTACAGGGAGCTTTTTGAGAGGCTGAAAAGCATGCATGTGCTGAACCTCTACGCCGTCATCACCTCGGAAAATGAGAAAAGCATAGGCTTTCACAGGAAGCTTGGCTTTGAGACCTTTGCGGTATTTGAACAGGTGGGCTATAAGCAGGGGAGGTGGCTCGATGTGACCTGGATGCAGAAGTTTCTCGGGGAGCATCGAAAAGATCCTCTGCAGGTGGATTTTGCAGGGAAAGGAAGGGCATGAGCAGAAAGGTATGGACAGAAAGGTATGAGCAGCAGTACATGGAGCGCGTTGTCTGACGTGCAGCGGCAGGCCGTCAGCCACAGGGACGGCCCCATGCTGGTTCTGGCCGGCCCGGGTTCAGGAAAGACCCTCGTTCTGACCTGGCGGGTCCGGTATCTGACAGAGGTCTGTCACATCAATCCCGGAGAAATTCTGGTTATCACCTTTACAAGGGCGGCGGCCCGGGAGATGAAGGCCCGGTACCTGCGCATGACGGGAGCGGAGGACACGAAGGTGTCCTTTGGCACCTTTCACGCGGTCTTTTTTCAGATTCTGAAGCTGGCGTACGGCTACCGCTCGGAAAACATCCTCCGGGAGGAGGAAAAATACCGTTTCCTGCGGGATGCGGTCCTGAAGCAGAAGCTGGAGCCGGACGACGAGGCGGAGCTTTTATCGGCCATCGCCTCGGAGATCAGCCGGGTGAAAAATGAGAGGCCGGAGCTTTCGGCCTACAAGGCCACGTCCTGTGACGCCAAAAGCTTTCTGGCGATTTATAACGACTACGACAACCGGCTGCGCAGAAGTGGGAAGATCGATTTTGACGATATGCTGGGCTACTGCTATGAGCTTTTGAAGGAGCGGCCCGATATCCTAAGGGCCTGGCAGAGAAAATTCCGCTACATCCTGGTGGATGAGTTTCAGGATATCAACCAGCTCCAGTATGACATCGTGCGGATGCTGGCGGCCCCGGAGGACAATCTTTTTATCGTGGGGGACGATGATCAGTCCATCTACCGCTTCCGGGGCGCGAAGCCTCAGATCATGCTGCATTTTGAGGAGGACTATCCGGCGGCCCGGCGGGTGCTGCTGGATACGAATTACCGCTGCACGGGGGCGATCGTAGAGGGCGCGGGCCGGGTGATCGGCCACAACAAGGAGCGTTTCCCAAAAGACATCCGGGCGGCAAAGGAAAAGGGGCCGGCGATCCTGACGCATCATTTTAAGAATCAGGAGGAGGAGTACGCCTGTATCCTGGATAAGATAAAGCTCTGGAAGGAGCGGGGCGGCTCCTATGGGGACATCGCCGTGCTGTTCCGGACGAACACCCAGCCACGGAAGCTGGTGGAGGAACTGATTTCCGAGGGCATTCCCTTCCGGATGCGGGACAGTCTTCCTAACCTCTACGACCACTGGATCGTGCGGGATGTGTTCACCTACCTTCATATGGCGAAGGGGAGCCTGAAAAGAAGCGATTTCCTGCAGATCATGAACCGCCCCAAGCGCTATATCGGCCGGGACTGCCTGGAGGAGGAAGAGATTTCCTGGGAAGCCCTTCTCTCCTGGTACGAAGACAGGCCCTGGGTCTGCGAGCGGATCGTAAAGCTCAGAAAAGATCTGAAGCTGGCGGGCAGGCTTTCGCCTTCGGGGGCCCTTCACTACATCCGCCACGTCATCGGCTATGAGGAATACCTGCAGGAATACGCCCAGTACCGGGGCAGGAACCCGGAGGAGCTTCTGGCTGTGCTGGAGGAGCTCTCGGAGCTTGCGAAAGGCTTTGCCACCCTGGCGCAGTGGGAAGAGCATATCGCCCGGGTGCGGGAGGAACTGGCGCGCCAGGCTAAGGAGAGAAATGAGAATCCAGACAGCGTCTCCCTTTCCACCATGCACAGCAGCAAGGGGCTGGAGTACCGGATCGTCTTTCTCGTCGACGCCAATGAAGGGATCACGCCCCACAGACGCACGGTTTTCGAGGAGGACATGGAGGAGGAGCGACGCCTGTTCTATGTGGCCATGACCAGGGCAAAGGAGCTTCTCTATCTCTTTTCCGTAAAGAAGCTGTATGGGAAGAAGGCGGAGAGAAGCCGTTTTGTGGAGGAACTGCTGGACGGGCAGGACGCCTAGGGCTTTTTCACCTCAATCCGGTTATTTTCCCTGTATTGCTCCAGTCTTGAAAAATCAAGCATAGAAGTCCAACCTCCTGGAATCTGGAAAAGAAAAAGAGAGGCCGGACCAGGCAGAAGGTTTCTGCCTGGTCCGCAGCCTCTCCCAAACTGCAGCTTATACCTCTTCTTCGATATCCACATCCTCTGCGGCTACCATCTCGTCATACTCCGCCGCGTCCAGCATCTGGTCGAACATATCGGCCACCGCCTCGTACTCGTCGTCGTCCTCGATATTGTCCAGAACCGGGGAACCGGTGCTGTTGTCATAGCGGTAAAGGTAGACCTCGCCGTCCTCGTTCTCGCCGTTCTCGTCCAGAGGGAGAAGGGCGATATAGTCGCGGCCGTTCACCGGGAAAATCGTGAGGATCGCGCACTCTACCGTCTCGTCGTTGTCGAGGGTCAGGGTGACGGTGATGTTGCCGTCGCAGGCGTCGCAGTTGCCGCCGCAGGAAGTGTTGTCGCATTTATTGTCTGCCATACTGTTCTCCTTTTTCTTTTGATAAAATGGTTCGGAAATTCTCTGTTCCCAGAGACACCCTTTTCCTTTGAGGGTACCTTTACTCTATCAGAAACGGCGGGGAAAAGCAAGCTTTTCGGAAGAAGAATAGGTAGACCCTTTCCGGAAATCGTGATATAATTTCTGGGAGCGAAAGCGTACGTATGTTTTACGAGGAGGATGAAAAAATGGAGTTTCAGTTTTCAAAGAGGGCCCAGAGGATCCAGGAGGGAATCTTCTCGGTTCTTGATCATAAAAAGACAGAGCTTCTGGCGGCTGGCCGGAAGGTGTACAATTTTTCCGTGGGAACGCCGGATTTCAGTCCGCAGCCTCATATTATGAAGGCGGTGGCGGAGGCGGCCATGGATCCGGAGAATTATAAATACGCCCTGACGGACCGGGAGGAGCTGCTGTCGGCCATGCAGGCCTTTTACCGGAGCCGGTTCGGGGTGGAACTTGAGAAGGATGAGATGATGTCGCTTTACGGCTCCCAGGAGGGAATGGCCCATATCGCCATCGCCCTCTGTGATCCGGGAGACGTGGTCCTGGTCCCCAACCCGGGCTACCCGGTATTTTCTCTGGGGCCGGAGCTGACAGGGGCAAAGATTCAGACGTACCCCCTGTACGCGGAGAACAATTTCCTGCCGGATTTCGCGGACATCCCGGAGGAGACGGCGCGCAAAGCCCGGTTCATGATCGTGTCCTATCCGGCGAATCCGGTGTGCTCTGTGGCGGACGACGCCTTTTATGAAAGACTGATCGCGTTCGCGAAAAAGTACCAGATTATCGTGCTGCATGACAATGCCTATTCGGACATTATCTATGGAGGACGGGAGGGAAAATCCTTCCTTTCCTATCCGGGCGCGAAGGACGTGGGAATCGAGTTCTACTCCCTGTCCAAAAGCTATAATATGACGGGGCTTCGGATTTCCTTTGCCCTGGGCAACCGCGCGATCATCCGGGAGTTCCAGAAGGTCCGCTCCCAGATCGACTACGGGACCTGCCTTCTGGTGCAGAAAGCGGCTGTGGCGGCCCTGACCGGCCCCCAGGAGGCGGTGCGGGAGCAGTGCCTGGAGTATGAGAGGCGGAACCAGGCCCTCTGCGGGGGACTGCGCTCCATCGGCTGGAACGTGCCGGACAGCCAGGGAACCATGTTCGTGTGGGCGCCTCTGCCGGAAGGGTACCGCGACAGCGCGGCGTTCACGCTGGAGCTCATGGAGAAGACGGGCATGATCGTGACGCCGGGCAGCGCCTTCGGCGATCTGGGCGAGGGCTATGTGCGCATGGCGCTGGTGCTTCCGGTGCCGGTGATTGAGGAAGCGGTGGAACGGATCCGGGAGAGCGGAATACTCGGACAGGGAAGCCAGGAGAGAAAGTAATGGATTTCGTGCAGGATATGACGGAGTTTATCTTCGTGGAGGATAAGCCGCAGAAGGCAGATATGATCTTCATACCGGGCGGCGACCGGGGAGAGCTGGCGGTGACGGCGGCGGGGCTTTTCCGGGAGGGCTATGCGCCCCTGGTCCTTCCGTCGGGCAGGTACAGCAAGCCCGTAGGACGCTGCCTGATTCCGGGATATGAGACGGAATGGGATTTCCTGCGGGATATTCTTGTAAGAGAAGGGGTTCCCGCGGAAAAGATCCTGGAGGAAAAACGGGCGACCTATACCTATGAGAATGCGATCTATTCCCGCCGGGTGACGGACGCTGCGGGGCTTGCGATCAGGCGGGCGATTCTCTGCCCCCAGGCCTGCCACGCCAGGAGAGCCCTCCTTTATTACAAAATCCTTTACCCGGAGACGGAATTTTTTGTCTGCCCGACGGTGACCCGGGGCATCAGCCGGGATAACTGGTTTCTGGACGGGGAGAAGATCGATGTGGTGCTTGGGGAGCTGGAGCGCTGCGGCAGCCAGTTCCATGAGATACTGCGGGAATACGCGGAAAAAAGACAGGGGGAAGTATGATGGACCTTCAGGATGTGATGGCTCTTGTAAAACAGGCAAAGCCGTTGATACAGAACAGGGATATGGTGGATCATATCAAAGTAAAGGGGCCGGCGGACTATGTGACACAGGTAGACATGAGCGTCCAAAGTTTTTTATCAGAAAGACTTCATGAGCTGGCACCGGAAGTTCAGTTCCTTGGGGAAGAAGAGGGACTTCACATTATGTCAGGAGACACCTTCTGGATTTTGGATCCTGTAGATGGAACGACGAATCTGATCCATGATTATCAGCACAGCACGATTTCCCTGGGGCTTTACAGCCGGGGAGAGATTGTGATGGGAATTGTTTATGACCCTTTCCGAGAAGAGATGTTTTATGCGGAGAAGGGAAAAGGAAGTTTCCGGAATGGAGAGAGGATCTTTGTGGATCCGGTAGAAAGTCTGGGAGATACGATTGTAGCGGTTGGAACGGCTCCTTATCGAAAAGAGATGTCACACGAAATTTTTCAACAGTTTGAAAGAGTCTTTCTGAAATGTCAGGACATTCGCAGGACAGGTTCTGCGGCTATGGATCTGGCATATGTAGCCTGTGGGCGTATTGGCGCGTTTTTTGAGGCGAGTCTTCAGCCTTGGGATTTCGCTGCAGGAATGCTGTTGATAACGGAGGCCGGAGGAAAAATAACGCGGTTTGATGGTTCTGCGATAAATCTGCTGGAGCCGGGAGAGATTCTTGCAAGTAATGGCAGGCTGCATGATGAACTGCAGAATCTGCTGTAAAAAGCATAGGCAGCGTCAGTGTACCAAGGGACGGTACGGTCCCTTGGTACACTGACGCTAACAGTATAGAATGAGCATTATATCTTCTGAACTGCTTCTGAACTGCTCGGGGTTTTTTGATTGCTTTCTTCTTGACAGGAGAAAGTTCCTATGGTAAAATGCCAACGTGACTTTACTATGGTACAGTGGCCCATTGGT
>CALWQJ010000079.1 GCA_944383645.1 uncultured Merdimonas sp. | reverse complement strand
ACCTGGGATATCCTCTGCACCCAGCTGCAGAACGAGCTGGCGCTTGCGGCCTACCCTTACTATGAAGAAGCTTTAAGTCCGCTTCTTGGGATCCAGGCCCAGCTCCCGACCCTTCTGGCAGAATACAGCTTTGCGTCCCGGGAGGATATCGATACCTATCTTGCGCTGCTTGAGCAGACAGAAAACTACTTTGAAAGCCTGCTTGCCTATGAGCAGGAAAAGGCTGCAGCCGGGCTTTTTATGTCCCCGGAGACTGCGGCCGCTGTGATCGCCCAGTGCCGGGACTTTATCTCCCGGCCCGGAGAGCATTTTCTCTTATCCTCCTTTGAGGAGCGGCTGGCCCAGGCAGATTTTCTGAGCAGCGAGGAAAAGACTGCTTATGCGCAGTCCAACCGGGCGCGCGTCATCGGGCGCGTCCTGCCCGCCTACGAGCTGCTGATCGACGGCCTGGAAAAGCTTCGGGACAGCGGCGTCAATCCTTACGGCCTGTGCCATTATCCGGAAGGGGCCGCCTATTATGAAGACCTCGTGGAGTGTACCGTCGGCTCCGGGCGCGGCATGAAAGAAATAAAGGAACTGATTGACGCTCAGATCCTTTCAGACGTCCGCCTGATGGCTGACATCATCACGAGGAGGCCCCAGCTTCTTACCCGCCTGTCCCGCTCCATTGAGGAGCAAAGCCCGGAGGAAATCCTGGCGCTGCTCCAGGAAAAAATACAGGAGGACTTCCCGGCTGTGGGCTCTGCCTCCTGCACGGTCAAGGATGTGCCCGCCTCTCTGGAGCCTTACGTAAGTCCCGCCTTTTACCTGACTCCTCCCATCGACCAGACAGACCGCCACGTTATTTACATCAACCGTTCCTCCGATTACGACAATCTGTCTCTCTTTACCACGCTGGCCCACGAGGGCTGGCCCGGACATCTGTACCAGACCCTCTATGAGGCCTCCATGCAGGCCGATCCGGTGCGCGGCATCTTTTACTTCGGCGGCTATGTGGAGGGCTGGGCAACCTATGCAGAGCGGTATGCCTACCGTTTCACCTCGCTGGACGATGACAGCGCGGATCTGCTGGCCGCCAACTCCTTCCTTCTGCTGGGCCTTTACGCCCGCTCCGATATCGGCATCCATTACGACGGCTGGAAGCCGGAGGATCTGACAGAATTTCTCGGAGGCTTCGGCATAAACGGCGACAAGGCCCTTTCTTCCATCTACCAGGCTATCGTCCAGAACCCGGCCAATTACCTGAAATATTATCTTGGAGCTGTGGAAATACTCTGCCTGAGAGAAGAGGCGCTAAAGGCCTTCGGAGAGCGTTTTGAAATCCGCGATTTTCATGAATTTATCCTGTCTGTGGGACCCGCCCCCTTCTCTGTCATCCGCAGCTATCTGTACGGCTGGACGGGAACCGACTAAAGGCCGCCGGCGCTGGTGACAGCCCGGCGGCTTTCTGCCCGCTCCCGCTTTTCCTTCTTTTCCTTCACTTCATCATCCCGGCCAGCCAGGTGCTGGCCGCCACGCCCACCAGCGTCGCCAGCAGCGCTCCGGCCAGCGTGTACCGGGTCTTCTTCACCTTCGCCGTCATAAAGTAGATACTCATGGTATAGAAAATCGTCTCCGTACAGCCCATCAGAATCGACGCCGCCAGTCCCAGGTAGGAATCCGTCCCATATTCCTTGAATACGTCCAGGGCCAGGCCGGTGGCGGCCGAGGCAGAAAACATCCTCACGATGGTCAGAGGGACTAATTCTGACGGGAAATGAACTAATTCTGTCAGCGGGTGCAGCGCCTGCGACAGAAAATCGAGAAAGCCAGAAGCCCGGAGCACCCCGACCGCCACCATAAGCCCCACCAGGGTCGGCAGGATCTGAAGGACTGTCTTCAGCCCGTCTTTCGCCCCCTTTACAAAATCGTCATAGACCGGGCGTCTTGCCAAAAGGCCGTGAGCCACCACGTATAAAATCAAAAAGGGCACCAGCATATCCGACAGATAGAGAAGAATCTGAATCACTGTTTTCACAGGCTTTTCCTCCCATCCATCACCTTGCAGAACACAATCGCGGCGGCAGCACTGAGCAGCGTGGCCGCCAGGGAGGGGGCGATGACAGCCGCCGGATTCACGCTTCCGTACTGGCTCCGGTAGGCGATGATACTGACCGGAATCAGCTGGAGAGACGAGATATTTAAGATCAAAAAGGTGCACATCTCATTGCTGGCCGTCCCCTTTGGCGCGGCCTTCCTTCCTCCCACAGGACAGCGCTTTCGCTCCTCCTCCAGTTTTTTCAGCTCCTCCATGGCCTTAAGGCCGGCCGGCGTAGCCGCCCACCCCAGGCCGAACACATTGGCGATGATGTTCGTCGTAATATATTCCCGGGCCCTGTGCCCTTTGGGAAGCCCCGGAAACATGAAGGAAATAAAGGGCTGGATTTTCCTGGTGGCGCGGCTGATGATCCCGCTTTTCTGCGCGATTTCCATCAGTCCCACCCAGAGAGCCATGACGCCGGCCATGGTGACGCACAAAGCTACGGCTTCCTTTGCCGAATCAATGGCTGCCGACGTGATTTCTGGAAGTCTGCCATGAAAGGCTCCATAGATGATCCCTAAGAGCAGCATGGCGCCCCACAGATAATTTAGCATACTGCAGCATCCCTTTTACTTTTTTTACAGTATATTTTCTGTGATTTTCTTCTATGTTCTGTTTTCTGTTTTACATTTTTGTCTGAAATCCCCTTTTTCACTCTCCTTTATTTTCTCTCAATTTACTTTATATGTCTAAATATTCCACAATTACCAAATTTCAAAAATAAATTCCGTATGTTTATTGAAATTTCTATTGGAATCTTGTCGCTTTTTTGTTATACTAGGGGTTATCAAGTGTTACCATTATATAAGGAGGAGAAGCAATGAAGAACACCGGAGTAGTCAGACGGCTGGATGAACTCGGACGTATCACGCTTCCAATGGAATTACGTAAAGTATTCGGCATTGAAGAACGCGATTCTCTCGAGATCTATGTTGAAGATGACAAAATTATTTTAAAGAAGTATGCACCGACGGATATTTTCACTGGAGAACGCGAAGATCTCATTGAATACCACGGCAAAATGGTTTCAAAGAAGTCTATCGAAGAATTAGCCAAAAAAGCTGGTTTAATCTCATAAATGTCCGCAGAAAAACCGGCAGCCATTGAAGGTACGATGGTTACCGGTTTTTTTTACTCTTCTTCCAGCAGCGCCTGGTAAATTTCTCTTTTCGACACACCCCGATCCCTGGCGGCCAGCCGCATGGCTTCTTTCCGCGCGATTCCCTTTTCCTCATACAGAGCCACATGTTCGGCAGGCGTCATCTCCTTCCACGCCTCCTGCTTTTCCTTCAGAAGCTCCTCCGCCGTCTTCCCTTCCAGGATCAGCACGCATTCTCCCCGCGGCTCCTCCTTTCGATAGTGGGCGATGGCGCCCTCCAGATCCGTCCGGAAAATCGTCTCATGCTTCTTGGTCAGCTCCCGGCAGACCGATATCTTCCGGTTTCCCAGAGCTTCCAGCAGTTCCTCCAGCGTCTTCACCAGCCTGTGGGGCGCCTCATAGAGCGCAATCGTCCTCGTCTCTGTCTTCAGCTCCTCCAGAACCTGGCGGCGCTCCTTTTTGTCCGCAGGCAGAAAGGCCTCAAAGGCAAAGCGCCGGGTTCCCAGGCCGGAAAGGGTCAGCGCCGTCACACAGGCGCAGGCTCCCGGAAGGGCCGTCACCGTGATTCCGGCCTCCGCGCACATTTTCACCAGTTCTTCTCCCGGATCGGAGATGCCCGGCATCCCCGCGTCCGTGATAAGGGCGATATTTTTTCCTTCCTGAAGGCGGGCCGTCAGCTCGCGCCCTTTTTCAAACTTATTATACTCATGATAGCTGGTCATGGGCGTGTGGATGTCAAAATGATTCAGCAGCTTGATGCTGTTGCGCGTATCCTCCGCCGCGATCAGATCCACTTCCCGGAGTATGCGCACGGCCCGGAAGGTCATGTCCTCCAGGTTTCCGATGGGCGTCGCGCACAAATATAGGGTTCCCTGCATACGTCACTCCTTTGCCACAGCCTCTTCCTTTGCTTCTTCCGGGCTCAAAAGCCCGTCCGCCGTGTAGACATTTTTCGCGTTCCACAAAAGCCACTCTGTACAGCCGCTGTCATAGACTGCCTCTGCCTGCTGGCGCAGCTGCTCCGCCCCATAGGTCTGGTGCACGTCCAGCCAGGTGGCTGTGAAATCCTGCAGCCAGGGCCGGACCTCTGCCCGCTTCTCCCCCTCCGGGATCCCGGCAAGGCTGTCTGCGGAGGCCTGGAGGGCGGCGCGGACTGTCTCGTAGGGCTGCAGATCCGGATGCTCCAGACCGTACACGCCATCATTATAGTGAGACGGATAGATCATCGGACAGATATAATCCAGGTGCTCTGCCATGGCCCGGTAATCCTGGCCCACGATAGCCGCGTCGGTCTCCCTGTCTATCACCGTGCCGAACACGTCCGCCGACACCTTCACCCCCAGAGGCGAAAGCGTGTCATAAGCATAGGCCGTAAATTCCGTAATCAGATCCGTCTTGGATTTTTCCAGAGATTCTTCTCCGTAATCCGCTTCCTCATCGGTAATCTCTGTGGGAAAACGGATATAGTCAAACTGAATTTCGTCGAAACCCAGGGCTGCCGCCTGCTTCGCCACCTTCATCAGGTAGTCCCAGACCTCCCGCCGGTAAGGGTTCACCCAGGCCAGCCCGTTCCCGTCCACAAAGACGCCGCCGTCCTTTCTCTGGATGCAGAGATCCGGCCGCTTCGAAGCCAGCAGCGGATCCTTAAAGGCTACTATCCGGGCGATCCGATAGACATCCTCCCGGCCCAGCCGGGCAAGGAGGCCCGGCAGATCCGGGATATAATTCACGTCCGCTCCCAGCTCCTGCACCATGGGTTCTTCCATTTTATAGGTAACGATTCCTTCATCGTTTTTGATGTCAATCACCATGGCATTCAGCTCACTGTCCCGAACCAGCTGGATCAGCTCCTCCATATTGGCATGGCCAGCCATGGGCCCGGTCACATAGATCCCCCGAACCGGCTCCGGTTCCGCCGCCGCGATCTCTTCCTCCACTTTCTCCGTCATCTCCTGCAGTCTTCCAGCGGCAGGCAGAACGCGCACTTCCGGCACCTCTATCTCCTGTTTCCCGCAGGCAGCCGGCAGAAAGCAGAGCGCTGCCATGAAGATCGCTGCCGCCGTCAGGAAGCCTGCTGTTCTCTTTTCCATATCCTCTCCTCAAAAGCTTCCGCCAGTTCAATATCCGTAAATGTCGTAAATCTCATCCATATAGACGCCGGGCTCCCGGTACACAATCAGCGGCTTTTCCACAGTCATCCGCGGCCTCCCGCCCCTTGACGCCTCCAGAAGAACCATGTTCGGCTCCCGGTCCACGTAAGGGTACACCAGACGCATCCGCTTAGGCTCCAGCCTGTATTTTCCCAGCGTCATGATAATCTCAGCCAGGCGGAAGGGCCTGTGTACCAGATAAAACCGCCCTCCGGGCTTCAGCGTCTTCGCGGCCTCCCGGGCCACATCCTCAAAGCTGCACAGAAGCTCATGACGGGCGATGGCCTTGGGCAGCTCCGGGTTCTGAAGCCCGTGCAAATCCGTCATATAAGGCGGATTGCAGGTGACTACGTCAAAGGAGGCGGCTCCGAACAGGGAAGCCGCCTCCTTGATATCTCCTTCTACAATAGAAATGGAATCCGCCAGATCATTCAGCTCCACGCTGCGCCTGGCCATATCGGCGCTTTCCTTCTGGATCTCCAGGCCTGTAAAATCCCGTCCCTTCGTCTTTCCCCGCAGCAGAATCGGAATGATGCCCGTCCCTGTCCCCAGGTCCAGCACCCGCTCTCCTTCCTTCACCCGGGCAAAGCCCGACAGGAGAACCGCGTCCATACCGAAGCAGAATCTTCCGGGATCCTGAATGATCCGGTACCCATTTCTCTGCAGCTCGTCCAGCCGTTCTCCCTCTTTCAGCTCAATCTCCATGCAGCCGTTCTCCGTCTCTTTTTCTTTTCTGCTTAATCGTCGTCCAGCTTGGATTTGCGCTCCTGCTTTTCCAGAGCCTCCAGCTTTTTCAGCTCTTTATCGGACACGCCGCCCTTTTCCTTCTTTTTGCGCGGGCGGAATTTCAGCTCCTCCACCGGATATTCCCGGATCTCCTTCTCGTCGCCGTCCAGGGTGACGACCACCTTCACCTTCTGGCGCAGCACGTTGACGCTCTGCACCTCGCCCTTTAAGCCGTCGGCCGTGGTCACATAATCGCCGTTGCCCGGGAGGCGGCTGTTCAGCTCCTCGTAGGTCTCCTGCTCATGCTTCAGGCAGCACATCAGGCGGCCGCAGACGCCGGAGATCTTCGTGGGATTTAAGGACAGGTTCTGCTCCTTTGCCATCTTGATGGACACCGGCACAAATTCTGACAGATGCGAGTGGCAACAGAGGCTTCTTCCGCAGATACCCACCCCGCCCAGGATCTTCGTCTCATCCCGGACTCCGATCTGCCGGAGCTCGATTCGGGTACGGAACACGCTGGCCAGATCCTTGACCAGCTCCCGGAAGTCGATTCTTCCGTCCGCCGTGAAATAAAACAATACTTTATTATTGTCAAAGGTGTATTCCGCCTGAATCAGCTTCATCTCCAGGCCGTGCTTTTTAATCTTTTCCTGGCAGATGCGGAAAGCCTCCTTCTCCTTCTGCCGGTTAGCCGCCTCTCTGGCGTCATCCTCCGCCGTAGCGATCCGGATCACCGGCTTTAAGGGCTGCACCACCTTTTTATCCTCTACCTCTTTCGTCCCGACCACGACGCTTCCGTACTCCACGCCTCTGGCCGTCTCTACAATCACATGCTTCCCTCTGGGAATGTTCAGCTTTCCGGGAGAAAAGTAATAAATCTTTCCCGCAGTCCGGAATCTGACGCCTATGACTTTTTCCATGCTAATTCTCCTTTATCGTCAGCATGAGAAGCTCGATGGTCAGCTCAAAGCTTACATTCGCCTTAAGCCGCGTCTTCGCTTTCTCCAATGCCTTTAAAATATGCTCCAGGCCCTCGTAAGAGCTTCTCGCCGCCTGGGCGCTGATATAATTAATCTCATCGGCGAACACCAGACCGTCGATCTGCCGGGTCGCCTTGAACAGCAGCACGTCCCGGAACCAGAGCGCCATCAGATCCAGATAATCGTCCACCTCGGCCTTGTACTCCGCAGCCCTGCGCACCGCTTCCGTAATCTCGTAAATCTCCATGTCCCGCAGATGACGCAGAAGATGAACTACCTCGTCCCGAAGCTCTGCGAAATGCTCCGACTGGGCCAGCCTCTTGGCCTTTCCCACATTGCCTCTGGCGAAGGCAGTGCACACGTCTGCCTGGTAATCCGGCACCCGCAGCTCTTCCATCAGGTACTTCCGAATCTGCTCGTCCTTCACCGGACGCAGCTTCAGCGTCACGCACCGGGAAAGGATCGTCGGCAGAAAGCTCTGGGAATTCTCTGTCAGAAGCAGAACCATGCCGTAAGCAGGCGGCTCCTCTATGGTTTTGAGCAGGGCGTTCTGCGCCTGCACCGTCATTTTCTCCGCCTCATCCACAATATAAATCTTCCAGGGACTGCTGTAGGGGCGTATGAGAATATCGCTGCACAGCTGATCCCGGATATCGTCCACGCCGATGGAATTCGGCTTCTCATGGGTCACGCGGATGATGTCCGGCTGGTTCAGGCTCTGGGCCTGGACGCAGGAGTGACAGGTCCCGCAGGGCTCCACGCCGCCCTTTTCACACTGGAGGGTCTGGGCAAAGGCCGACGCCAGAAGCATCTTGCCGGATCCCTCTTCGCCGTCCAGAATATAGGCGTGGGACACCTTTTTCAGACGGATCGCGTTCTGTAAATGCTCTATAATCTGCTCATGTCCGATGATTTCCGAAAATCCTGCCATATATTCTCCCCTCCTTCACATCAGCCGTCTTTCCGCGCGGCTCCTTTTTCCTTTGTTTCCGCACCGCTTTCAGTATAACACAGTTTATTTTGAAAAAACAGCCCCTTTCAGGCTTCCGGCCCGTTTTTCCCCTGCTGCTCCCGGAAAATGAACCTGGTAATTTCCTCCAGGCACTCCTTCAGATCCCGGTTGTAAAACCGTTTCGTGATGCCTGCCTCACGGATCCGTTCCTCTGCGAAATCCTCGCTGTCAGCCAGGAACCGCCGGCACAGCTCCGCATAGCGGGGCTTCTCCTGGGCGCGCTCCCGATCGAGGGCCCGCTGCAGCCGCTCTCCGTCCTCCACCTCGATGTAGAGCGGCACGACCCGATCCGCCCCGTAGTAATCCCGCAGCGCCCGGAAGGATTCCAGCACGCCTACGGCGATATAATGAAAACGTTCCAGATCCGTAGCCTCCGTATCTGCCGTGAAATATTTCCATATCCCATGAACCGTCTGATAGGCCCGAAGCTCGATGACCTTCCTGGCCGCCTGGAGCCTGGAAAGCCCCGCCTCATCCGTAAAATGATACTGGACGCCCGGCGTCTCTCCGGCCCGCATGGGGCGCGTCGTATAGAGTACCAGGGGTTTCAGTCCCAGATCCTCCCGCTCCAGCAGGCTCTGAAAAATCGTATCCTTTCCCGTAGAGCTTTTTCCTATCAGATAAAATAATTTTCCCATTTCTGTTCTCCGTAAGTTCTGTTCTCAGCCGCGCACGGTGAGAAGCCGCTTTCCCTCTGCCAGGCCGTGCACCGGAAAGCCTGCCGCCAGCCACTTCTCGATCCGCCCTATGGCCTGCTCTGTGATCTCCTCGCCCGGCACAAGCAGTGGAATCCCCGGCGGGTACAGATACACATAAGCCCCGGCCAGACGTCCGGCGCACTTTGAAAGCGGACGGGATTCTTTCTCCCTTTCCAGCGCCTCCCCGGCCGTGAGCGCCGCGCGGGGACGTGGAAGTCCCCCAGATGAAAGCCTCCCGGCGTCCATCCAGGTCTTCTCCTTTTCCCTTCCCTGCCTGCTTCCTTCTGCCAGCTCCCGATCCAGCTCATGAAGCGCCCGGTTCAGGCGGGCAAAGCCGCTTTCCGTATCCGCGATGCTGGCGATTCCCACCGCGTAGTCCGGCGCGGACATCTCCAGCTGCAGATGGTACCGCTCCAGAAGAAGCCCGGAAAGCCTGCCGCCCGTAATTCCTGCCCTTTCTGTAGAGATCAACAGCTTGCTGCAGTCAAAATACGGCGCCCGCTCCGCCCCGTAAAGCCGCAGAGCCTCCAGATCCCGGCAGCCTTCGCGAAAGGTCTCCAGAAGTTGAGCATGCTCACAAAACAGCGTTTCTCCCTTCGTCTCCAGAAGCTCCATGCAGGCGTCGATGGACGCCATCAGGATATAGGAAGGGCTGCTGCTCTGGTAGACCGACAGAAAATGCCGGATCCGTTCCCGGTCCGCAAGCTTTCCCTGGATATGCAGAAGCGCCGTCTGCGTCAGCGACGGCAGGGTCTTGTGGACGCTGTGGATCACCACATCAGCCCCGGCGCTCACCGCGTCCTCCGGAAAATAGTCCGAAAACGGGAAATGCGCCCCATGAGCCTGATCGACGATCAGCGGAACCTCATGCCGGTGGCAGATCTTTGCAATCGCCCTTACGTCTGAGCAGATTCCGTCATAGGTAGGCGAGGTGATGACCACGGCCTGGAACCATCTAGCGGTTTTCCGGGCATCCTGACCCTTTTCCTGCTCAGAGAAGGCCTCTTTTTCCGCCAATGCCCTTTCCACATCCTCCGGCAGAACCGGCCCATTGATCCCTGGCGAAGCGATCTGCTGCGGATAGAGGTACTCCGCCTCCAGCCCGCCAAGCTCCGCCGCGTGATAAACGCTGCGGTGGCAGTTCCTCGCCATCAGAATCCGGCCCCCCCTGCGGGTGCAGCCGGATATGGCGCTTAGAATCCCTGCCGTGCTTCCCCCCACGAGAAAGTGCGTCTCCTCCGCCCCGTAAAGCCCTGCCGCCCGCTCCTGGGCCCTTGTCAGGACGCCGTCCTTCTCCGGATGGTGCAGATCGTCGAAGCCGTCGATCTCCGTAATGTCAAATTTATAGGGATTTTCGAAAGATCCCAGCTGCCGTTTATGCCCCGGCATGTGAAAGCCATAGTAATCCGACTCCCCATATTCGCGGAGCTTTCTGTAAAGCGGGCCGCCAAAGCCCGCCCTGTCTTCCGTCTTATTTTCTCTCTTATTCCCGTTTTTGTTCTCTCTCTTGCTTTCTGTCATTGCGTATTTCCCGCGTTCCTGTCCGTCAGCCTTCCCTGCTCATCCAAAAGACCGGCCACCTCCGGGAAGGGCTTCAGGCTCCGCTTCAGGATTCCCTTCATATAAGCGATCAGGATCCCGTAATTTGTCATGGGAACCCCCTGGTAAGCCGCCTCTCCCAGCCGGTACTGCATCTCCTGCTCATTGAGCATACAGCCGCCGCAGTGGACGATCATATGGTACCTGCTCAGATCCCGTTCAAAGCCTGTCCCAGATGTAAAATCAAACTCCGGCTTTTTTCCCGTATAGGCTTCTATCCAGCCGGGCAGCTTCACCGTGCCGATATCGTTGCACTGCCGGTGATGGGTGCAGCCCTCGGAAACCAGAATCCGATCCCCGTCCGCCAGCGTCTCCAGCGCCAGCGCGCCCCGGACCGTCTGGGCCAGATTTCCCTTATAGCGCGCGAACAGGATGGAAAAGGAGGTCAAAAGGATGTCCTCCGGCGTCTCCTTGTCCGCCAGATCGAAGACCTGGCTGTCTGTAATCACAAGCTTCGGCCTTCTCCCCAGGCGGGAAAGCGTCTCTGAGAGCTCTGTATCACGGGTGACTACCGATATGGCGCCGCTCTCCAGCACATCCCGGATGGTCTGCTGCTGGGGAAGAATCAGGCGCCCCTTGGGCGCCGCCTTGTCGATGGGAACCACCAGCACCACCAGATCGAGAGGATCCAGCAGATCGCCCACCAGGCGCTTCCCCCGCCCCTTTTCCGGAACCAGCCGGGCCAGCCGCTCTTTCAGCTCTTCGATCCCCTCGCCGGTCCGGGCGCTGACCCAGATGTGCCGCTCATCCTTCTTGCAGAAATCCTTCTTATTGAAATCTTTCTTATAGAAATCCTCCTTACAGAGATCCATCTTATTGAAAACCACCAGGTAGGGAAGGCCCCGTTTCTGCAGCCCCGCTTCCAGCTGCTCATCCTCCGGGCCCATGCCTGAGGAGCCGTCCACAATCAGAAGGGCAATATCCGTCTTTCGCAGCACATCGAGGCCCTTCTGCACCCGGAGAGCGCCCAGCTCCCCTTCATCGTCCAACCCCGGCGTATCGATGAGCATCACCGGGCCCAGCGGCAGAAGCTCCATGGCCTTATAGACCGGATCCGTCGTCGTCCCCCGGATTTCCGACACGATCGCCGCGTCTTGGTTGGTGACTGCGTTGATCACGCTTGATTTTCCCGCGTTTCTGCGCCCGAACAGGCCGATATGCACCCGTTCGGAGGCCGGCGTCTGATTCATTCCCATGTTCTGTCTCCCGCTTTCTTCATTCCTCGGAAGGATATTCCTCTCTCTCGCACACGATCCGACATTTTTTCCGGAAACAGGCGACTGCGTACTTCAGAATCAGGCTGCAGCCCTCTTCCTTAAGCTTCGCCGTATAGTCCTTCTCCTCTATCTGCCGCAGCGCCTGTTCACAGGCAGCGGCATAACGCCCTTCTTCCGCGTATTTTATCTCGATAATCATTCCTGTATCTTCATTCTCCAGCCTGACCAGGATATCGCTCCAGCCCTCCCCGCTTTCTTCATTCGACCTGACATACCAGCCGCTTTTAAAGCCCAGAATTCCCAGCAGGATTCCGTGATAAAAATTTTCCTTGGAAGCTTTTCGCACAGAAGTATCCCGGATGCTGATGGTTTTTCCAAGATAAGCGGTAAACAGTCTCTCCGCCTCCCGGGCGTCCCCCTTCTGCAAAGCTGCACAGAACGCGTCCAGGCTTTCTCCGTCCTTCGCCACCGCCTCTTTGAACATGGTCATGATCTGCTCCGTGAAAATATTCCGGATTTCCCGGTTCGGGATCGCCAGGCGGTACCGTTTTCCCTCCGCCTTCCCGCGCTGGGTAAGATATCCGGTGGCAAAAAGGACGCTCCAGATATGATCCACGGAATCATACAACCGGTTATAGGTCAAATCCTCATGGATTTCTTTTGTCAGGATTTCTCCGGAAACAAGCGCTTCGATCTCGCTTCTGGTAAGCCCGTGATCCACCTTTTCGATAAAATGCCGGATCACGTCGTTACTGCTGGTATTCGACCAGTAATCCCTGGGCTCCGCCTCCGGATCGTCCGTCAGATCGTCGCAGTAGCTGATCACATCCCAGGGGCAGTACACCTCCACGTTTCCAAAGCGGTAGCCGTCATACCACTCCCGCATGGCCTCATACCTGTCCTCCCGCCCATAATAGCGCAGCAGCTCCCGGACCTCCTCATCCGTAAAGCCAAAATATTCGTCGAAGCGCACGTTTGTGACAGACAAAAGCTTGAGATTGTTAAGGCCCGTAAAAATGCTCTCCTTGGCAACCCGCAGGCAGCCCGTCATCACCGCGAAATAAAGGCTGTCATTTGTCTTCAGGGCCTGCTCAAAAAGATTGCGGATCAGAAGCGCCATGGACTCGTAATATCCCCGTTCACTGGCCTTCGCGAGAGGCACATCATACTCGTCAATCAGGATGATGACCTCGGTCTTATAGTACTCCTTCAAAAGCATGGAAAGGGTCTTGAGGCTCCCCATCAGCACCGCATCCGGCATGGCATACATTCCCTGCCGGTTCGGATCTGTTACAAGAAGCTGCCGGTACAGCTCCTTTTCCAGCTCTGAAATTCTGTCCGTCTCCAGCAGAAAGCGAAACCTTGCGGCTTCATTTCCAATCACACTGCACAAAAGGGCCCGGGCCGTCTCATAATCCGCCCCGTTCACCCCTTTCAGATTGACAGAGATAACCGGGAACTTCCCCATGTATTTTTCACACAGATCCTGCTCCCCGGAAATCGCCAGCCCGTCAAACAGAGTCTTATCGCAGCCGATCTCAAAAAAAGCCTTCAGCATGCTCATATTCAGCGATTTGCCAAACCGTCTGGGGCGGGTGAACAGATTGACTTTCCCCCATTTGCGCAGCAAATCACGAATCATGGTAGTCTTATCTACATAGTAAAACCCTTCCCGGCGGATTTCTTCAAATTTTTCTATCCCGACAGGAAGCTTTCTTTTCTCTGCATGCGGCATCCCTGATCACGCTCCTTTCTGGAAAACAGGCACTTCTATCTTTTGCTTTCCATTCTATCATGGGGCTTCTGAAATGGCAAGAAAGCCCTCGCC
>CALWQJ010000078.1 GCA_944383645.1 uncultured Merdimonas sp. | reverse complement strand
TGCCAGGGATATATCACAAAGGAGCAGTACGCGGAAAATGTGGGGAAGGCCCTGGAATTTCTGAATGGAAATTACAGTCCGCTGCTAAAGGAGCTGGAGGAGAAGATGAAGGCGGCCTCGGACGCCATGGAATTCGAGAAGGCTATCGAGTATCGGGAGCTTTTAGGCAGCGTAAAGCAGATCGCCCAGAAGCAGAAGATTACCAACAGCGATATGGAGGACAAGGACATCATCGCTCTGGCTGTGGACGGCGGGGATGCGGTGGTGCAGGTATTCTTCGTCCGGGACGGGCGGCTCATCGGCCGGGATCATTTTTATCTGAAGACCACGGAAGGCGAGTCGGAAAAGGAGATTCTGGGCAGCTTCATCAAGCAGTTTTACGCGGGTACGCCCTATATCCCGCGGGAGCTGATGATTCAGGAGGCGGTAGACGATCAGGAGCTCATCGAGCAGTGGCTGACAGCCAGAAAGGGACACCGGGTATACCTGCGGGTGCCGAAAATCGGCTCCAAGGAGAAGCTGGTGGAGCTGGCCAGGAAGAACGCGGCCATGGTTCTAAGCCAGGATAAGGAGCGGATCAAGCGGGAAGAAGGCCGGACCATCGGAGCCATGAAGGAAATCGCCGCTCTTCTTGGCCTTCCGGATATCGGCCGTGTGGAGGCCTTCGACATCTCCAATACGAATGGCTTCGAGTCGGTGGGCTCCATGGTGGTCTATGAGCATGGGAAGCCGAAGCGGAGCGATTACCGGAAGTTCCGGATCCGCACGGTCAAGGGGCCGGACGACTACGCCAGTATGCACGAGGTGCTCACAAGGCGGTTCCGCCACGGACTGGAGGAGGGCCGCGAGCTTCAGGAAAAGGAGATGCCGCAGGAGCTGGGAAGCTTCACGAAATTCCCGGATCTTTTGATGATGGACGGCGGAAGGGGACAGGTCAACGTGGCCCTTCAGGTGCTGGAGGAGCTGGGGCTTCAGATCCCGGTCTGCGGCATGGTGAAGGATGACAATCACCGGACCCGCGGCCTGTATTTCAACAATGTGGAGCTTCCCATTGACCGGAATTCGGAGGGCTTCCGCCTGATCACCCGGATTCAGGACGAGGCGCACCGCTTTGCCATCGAGTACCACCGGTCCTTACGCGGCAAAGAGCAGGTGCATTCCGTGCTGGATGATATTGAGGGAATCGGCCCTTCCCGCCGCAAGGCCCTGATGCGGCAGTTCCAGTCCCTGGAGGCCATCCGGGAGGCGGATGTGGAGACCCTGGCGGCGGTTCCCTCCATGAACCGGGCCGCAGCGGAAAATGTGTGGAAATTTTTCCACTGAGACTGCCAGAATTTCCCCTCTTCCCTTGAAAGTTTTGCGGCTGGTATGATAAAATGAAAGAAATATTTCGACAAGAAAAGCTATCCTCAGCTGATAAGGACGGGTATATCCCTGCTGAGGGTATGAGAAAGGAATCATTATGGCAAGCGTATTGACCGTGGATATGACCAGTATGGTCGAGAAACTGAACCTGAAAAATCTGACGCCGGATATCGACATTACGGAGAGGAAGCTGGCCTCGCCGGAGATCAACCGGCCGGCCCTGCAGCTGGCTGGGTATTTCGCCCATTTCGCCTCAGAACGGGTGCAGATCGTAGGCTTTGTAGAATATACTTACCTGCAGAGCCGCAGCGATGAGGAGAAGGAGCCGATTTACCAGAATTTCTTTTCCAGCGGCATCCCCTGCGTGATTTATACCTCCAAGACGAGGCCGGAGCCCAGGGCCCTGGAGCTGGCGAACGAGTATCAGGTTCCCGTGTTCCTGGCGGACAAGACCACGTCGAATTTCATGGCGGCGATTATTAATTGGCTGAATGTGCAGCTGGCTCCCCGGATTTCTATCCATGGCGTGCTGGTGGATGTGTACGGTGAGGGTGTGCTGATCATGGGCGAGAGCGGCATCGGAAAGAGCGAGGCGGCTCTGGAGCTGATTAAGCGCGGACACCGTCTGGTGACGGACGATGTGGTGGAGATCCACAAGGTCAGCGACGACACGCTGGTGGGACGCTCTCCGGAGATCACGAAGCATTTCATCGAGCTGCGCGGCATCGGCATCGTGGATGTGAAGACCCTGTTCGGCGTCGAGTGCGTGAAGGAGACCCAGCAGATCGATATGGTGATTAAGCTGGAGGACTGGGACAAGGATAAGGATTACGACCGCCTGGGCCTGCAGGAGGAGTATACAGAATTCTTGGGCAACAAGGTGGTATGTCATTCTCTTCCGGTGCGCCCCGGACGAAATCTGGCGATTATCGTGGAGACCGCGGCTGTCAACCACAGACAGAAGAAGATGGGCTACAACGCGGCGCAGGAGCTGTACCGCCGCGTGCAGGAGACCATGGCCAGAAGGAATTCATAGGGATTATAAGGAATAAAAAGCAAGGGGTGGAAGGATATGAAAAAATACTGTTTTGGAGCCGACATCGGAGGTACGACCGTAAAGCTGGGTCTTTTCGATCAGGACGGCATCGTTCTGGACAAGTGGGAGATTCCCACCCGGACGGAGAACGAGGGAATCGCTATCCTGCCGGATATGGCGGCTTCCATTAAAGAGAAAATCCAGGAGCACGGCCTGCATATGGAGGAGATCGCCGGAATCGGCGTAGATGTGCCGGGCCCGATTTCGGAAGACGGGATCGTGCCGCATACGGCGAACCTGGGCTGGGGCTACAAGGAAGTGACGCGGGAGCTGACAGAGCTGACGGGCCTTCCCAGCGAAGCTGGAAATGACGCCAATGTGGCGGCGCTGGGCGAGATGTGGCTCGGCGGCGGCAAGGGCCATACCAATGTACTGATGATCACGCTGGGAACCGGCGTGGGCGGCGGCATCGTGGTAAATGGAAAGATCCTGACGGGCGCCCACGGAGCGGGCGGCGAGATTGGCCATATTCATGTGGATGACGAGATCAAGGAGTGCTGCGGCTGCGGCAACCAGGGCTGTCTGGAGCAGTTCGCCTCCGCTACCGGTATCGCGCGTCTGGGAAGAGAGGCTCTGGAGGCTTCGGATCAGCCGTCCGTCATGCGCGGAAAGGAGATGTCCGCCAAGCTTGTCTTTGATTCCGTCAAGGAAGGCGACGAGCTGGCGATCCAGGTGGCGGAGCGCTTTGGCGGCTATCTTGGCAAGGCGCTGGCAGGGATGACAGCCGTTCTCGATCCGGAGATCATCGTAGTCGGCGGCGGCGTATCCAAGGCTGGGGAGATTCTTCTGGATTACATCCGGAAATATTATAAGCCCTGCGCGTTCAAGTCCACAAAGGAGACTCCCTTTGCTCTGGCGGAGCTGGGCAATGACGCCGGTATCTATGGCTGCGCGAAGCTGATTCTGGGCTAGAAATTTTTCTTCTGGAAGTTTCTTCTGGAAGTTTCTTTCGGAAGTTTTCTTTCGGAATTCTGCTTTTTGGATTTTGCAAAGCGCGTTCCGGCAGAAAGTTTCCGTATCTGTGGCTCTGGAGACAGAATTTGTGCAGTTTGGACAGGAAATGCCAGAAAGTGACAGCATTTTTGGAAGGCAAAGGCATTGACTTTCCGGCGTCAGCGTATTAGAATAGTCTCAACAAAAGATAATACATACAAATTACTAAGGATAACAAAGGCGTTACCAATTCCCGTGGTGACGCCTTTTTTCTATATTTGGGGCACTAGGCCCTATCTCTCCCTTTTATTTTTATTCGATTTGGTGGCTGCGCTTTCCCGGCGTAGCCGGACCAGTCGAATCTCTTGTGTTTCCCATGCAGAATTGCTATAATGAAAAACAGAATAAACTGGTAGGATGATTTAGCACAAAGGATATGACGGATGAAGAAACTGACGAAAGAAAAATGGCTGGAACTATTTTTTTATGCCTTTATTTTGGCGATCTGGATTGCATGGGCCTGGATCCTGCCCTTTAATGAGGGGCCTGACGAGTACATGCGTTCCCGCATCGTGGAGTATATCGTGGAATATGGAAAGCTTCCTACAGGGTACCAGCAGGAAATCATGGACTATTCCTGGGGCTTTACCTATGGCTTCCGCCCGATTCTGCCGCAGATTCTGGAGGCTTTGTTTGTGCGCGTGGGAATGCTCTTTACTGCGGACGCTACTGCGGACGCCTTCGGGCTGCTGTTTGTGGGGAGGCTGTCCAGCGTCCTCTGCGGCCTGGTGTATGCGGGATACGTAAGGGCGATCGCGAAGAAGCTTTTTGCAGTTCCCCGGATCCAGTGGCTGTTCACGCTGCTGGCGGTCTGCCTGCCCCAGGCGGCGTTCCTGTTTACCTATCTGAATTGTGATTCCATGGCTCTGATGGCCACAGCCATGATTCTGTGGTACCTCCTGAAGGGAATGGAGGACGGCTTTTCTCTTCCATCCTGCCTGAAGCTGGCGGTCAGCTTTTCGATCTGTATTCTTTCTTATTATAATGCGTATGGTTTTCTGATTACTGGTGCGCTTGTCTTCTTCGGATACTATCTGGAGAGAAACAGGCGGGGGGAGCGCTGCTGGAAGGAGTTCTGGGCGAAGGGCTTTCTGATTCTGGGCGTGGTGCTTGTCCTGGCGGGCTGGTGGTTCGTGCGGAACTATTTCCTGTATGACGGGGACATCCTGGGCCTGCGGACGCAGAACGAGTACGCGGAGCAGTATGCGATGGACATCCTGAAGCCCTCGAATCGGCAGACCTATCAGAATCAGGGCCATTCTATGCTGTATATGCTGTTTTGCTCGGACTTTGTCTCTTCTGTGGCCAAGAGCTTCGTCGGGGTCCTGGGGCCTTTGTGGTACGCTCTGCGCTGGTGGATGTACGCGGGCTACGCCATGATTTTCGCGGCCGGAGCCGTCGGCCTTGCGGCGGAGGCAGCCGGAAGGATCCGAAGAAGGCAGGCGGGCAGAGGGGACGCCCTGAACTGCCGGAAGCTGTGCTGGCATTTAGGGCTTCTGATCGCGATCCTGGTTCCGAATCTTTTGAATTTCTGGTATTCCTACGCGACCGACTATCAGCCCCAGGGCCGCTACAGTATGCCGATGCTGATTCCGTTCATGTATTATATTGCCAGAGGGCTGGCCTTCCTGATGAATGAGATCGGGAAAAAGGCGGGAGAGCTGGCGCGGAAAATCCTGGCGGCAGGCACGGCGCTGGTGTGCCTGTGGATTGCGGGCTGCGTCCTGTTCTGCGTGGTGAAGATTATGTGGCCGGCCTATAAGGACGTGGAGGATAAGTCGGTGGTGAAGGTGTATACGATGGAAGAGCTTTATGGGGAGGACTGGGAAGAGAGAGTGGGCAATGAGAGTGGGCAATGAGCAGAGCTAAGCTTGATTCCGCTCCGGGAAGGCAGCTGGGGGCGTGAGAATTGTGAGTCGCTGCATCTCGCTTATCGGCTTCGCCGAATAGAAAAACAGAAGCAGGCTGTCGAACGTGCAAGCACGTCTCCACCCTGCTCCTGCTTTTCTGCTCTGCTCATTGCCCTGTAAAATGGGAGGATGCCAGGCAGCTGCTCTGCCTGGCATTTATTATGAAAAAGTTTATTCAAAAAAGGTAATTGGCGTTTAAGTTATGGTTTCTTGGTGTTTTTGTTTTCCTTTATCTTATGGTCTTATTATATGGAGGGAAAATGAATGGGGTATGATTATCTGTTGAACGTTTTTTAAAAGAAATATGAATAAAATATGAACGGGAAGGCCGGGGTTTGGCGGAAGAGAGAAAGGTTAAGAGGATGTAAAGAATGTGTTTGCGACTTTACATAAACTTTACAAAAACTGCGATTAAATTTTACCTGATCTTGATAATCTACTTACTATAAGCCATTATAATACTACAAAGGGAGAAAAATCATGGAGCATATTGAAATGCTGTTCCGCTTTGCGGGCGGCCTGGGAATGTTTTTATATGGAATGAACGTCATGGCTGACGGCCTGCAGAAATCAGCGGGAGACAGGATGAAGCATCTGCTGGAATTCCTGACGCGGAACCGGCTGATGGGAATCCTCGTGGGAGCGGGCGTGACGGCGATTATACAGAGCAGCTCAGCTACCACAGTGATGGTGGTGGGCTTTGTGAACGCAGGCCTGATGACGCTGGTGCAGGCAGTGGGCGTGATCATGGGCGCCAATATCGGAACGACGATCACGGCATGGCTGGTGTCCATGAGCGAGTGGGGCTCCATGCTCAAGCCGGAATTTTTCGCGCCCCTGCTGATCGGGATCGGCGCTTTTATGATGCTGTTCGCGAAAAGGGAGAAGGTAAAGGATGTCAGCGAGATCCTGGTGGGCTTCGGCGTCCTCTTTGTGGGCCTGAGTTTCATGTCGGATTCGATTACGCCTTACCGGGACGCCCCCATTTTCTCGGAAGCGTTCCGTATCCTCGGAAGCAACCCGATCCTGGGCATCCTCACCGGCCTGGTGGTGACGGCGATCATCCAGAGCTCCTCGGCCTCTGTGGGCATCCTGCAGACGCTGGCCGCCAACGGAGTGGTAAACTGGAGCTCCGCGGTGTTCATTACCCTGGGGCAGAACATCGGCACCTGCGTGACCGCCCTGTTATCGAGCCTTGGGGCGAACCGGACGGCGAAACGCGCCGCTGTGATCCATCTGCTCTTCAACGTGGTAGGCGCGGTGGTATTTGGCATCGGAATGTTTGTGATATTTTCCTTCAATGGGAACTGGGCGGATTCACAGGTAAACAGCGTCGGCATCTCCGTCTTCCATACGGTGTTTAACGTGCTGAACACGATCCTTCTTTTCCCGTTTGGAAATATGCTGGTGAAGCTGTCCGCCGTGCTGGTGAAGGAGCATGAGACCCAGGAGGAAGAGGAGGTCATCTGCGAGCTTCCCCACCTGGACGCCCGCCTGATGGAGACGCCCTCCTTCGCGGTGGAGGGCGCGGTGAAGGAAACGGTGCGCATGGGCGGCCTGGCCGTGCTCCATATGGAGACTGCCTTCGACGCGGTGCGGACGGGGAACAGGCGCCATGTGGATAAGGCGGCCAAGATCGAGCAGATCATGAACGCCTACGAAAAGCAGATGGCGGAATACCTTGCGGTAATCAACAAGGGATCGCTGACAGACCGGCAGCGCCTCATCGTAAACAACCTGATTTATACGGTCAGCGATATCGAGAGAATCAGCGATCACTGCGATAATATCGCGGAGCTGGCGGGGACCATGATCGAGGAGGGCTTAAGCTTTTCGGCGGAAGCTATGCGGGGCTTCGACGAGATCACCGGCCTTACGCTGGATTCCGTGCGTGCGGCGGTGCTGGCCCGGGAGACGGAGAAGATGGCCTACGTGCAGCAGGTGGCCCAGATCGAGGATGAGATCGACGATCTGGAGGAGGATCTGCGGACGGAGCATATCGACCGTCTGGCGCGCGGCGAGTGTTCCGCCGCCAGAGGCGTATTTTTCCTGGACATGCTCAGCGATATTGAGCGCATGTCAGATCATGCCAACAATATCGTGGGCTATGTGGCGGATGAAGGAGAGGAGCAGAGAGTTTGAAAAAGAAGGTTCTGTTTGGATATATAATCGCCGCCATCGTCATGATGCTGGCGTTTGAATATTCCTTCTGGACGAACGGCTTCCGTTACCTGGAACACCAGAGCGAGCACAGCTATCTGGTGCAGACGGAGCTTCTGCGGGATCTGTTTCTGGAAGGAGAGGTGGCCGGAAGGAATACAGAAGAGGAAAATACGTTTGAAGAATTTACGGATACCTACGCGGAGGAATACGATATCCGGATCACCGTGATTGACGAGGCGGGAAATGTGCTGGGCGAATCCCGGGGGGCCGGCGATCTGATGAATAACCATCTTGATCGGGAAGAGGTGCAGAAAGCCCTGAAAGGGGAGAGCAACAGCGTGATCCGCCGCTCCGATACCTTTGACGTGGATTACTGCTACTGCGCGGTCCCGGTGGCGGACGGGGATTTCCGAGGCGTGATCCGCACGGCGATCCCGCTGCAGGAGCTGCGCAATATGAATCATGAATTCGTGCGCTCCACCGTATTCGCGGTGCTGATTCTGGCAGCCCTGATCCTGTTTTTGGGACTGTATTTCCGGAAATATGTCCTTGCCATGAAAAAGGTGGAAAGCATGCGCCGGGAATTCGTCTCCAACGTCACCCACGAGCTGAAAACCCCCCTGACCTCTATCCGGGGCTTTGTGGAGACGCTGAAGGCGGGAGCCATCGAGGATCCGAAGATCGCGAACAAGTTTCTGGACATTATTGAGATTGAGTCGGATCGTCTGAGCAATCTCATCAGCGACACCCTGCTGTTGTCCGAGATCGAGAGCAAGAAAGAAACGAGACGGGAGCCCTGCGATGTGAACGAGGTGATCACGGAGGTGGTGGATCTCCTGCAGCCAAAGGTGAAGGAGCATGTGCGCCTGATTTTCCATCCGGACGCGTCTGTGCGGCCATACAGCTGCAACCGGGATCGGCTCAAGCAGCTTCTGATCAATCTGGTGGACAATGGGCTGAAGGCCACGGAATTCGGCGCGGTCACGGTTTCCTGCCGGAGTACGGCCAGCCAGCTGGTGCTGGAGGTCTCGGATACGGGCATCGGCATGGAGGAAGGGCAGCTGGATCGCATTTTCGAGCGGTTCTACCGGGTGGACAAGGGACGCTCCAAGGCCCAGGGCGGCACCGGCTTGGGGCTTTCCATTGTAAAGCATATCGTGGAGCTGTACAATGGAACCATAGAGGTCACGAGCAAGCCCGGCGTCGGGACGGAATTTACGGTAAAACTGCCTTACTGAAGAGGGGGAAAGGAAATCTGTTATGGCAAAAAAGGTGATACTTACAATCGATGATGAAGAGCATATCTTAGATCTTCTGGAATACAACCTGGAGAAGGGCGGTTACGACGTGCTGCGCGCGGAGACAGGAGAAAAGGGCCTGGCCGTCATGAAGACCATGCAGGTGGATCTGGTTCTTCTGGACTACATGCTGCCCGGCATCGACGGCATCGAGGTGCTCAAAACCATGCGCGCCGATCCGGCCCTTGTGTCCATGCCCGTCATTATGCTGACGGCCAAGGGCGAGGAGATCGACAAGGTGCTGGGGCTTGAGATGGGGGCTGACGATTACTTAAGCAAGCCCTTCGGCATCCGGGAGCTCCAGGCCAGGGTCAAGGCTCTGCTTCGCAGAAGCTCCCTGGAGAAAATCGAAGCCCAGCCGGAGGACAAAATCGTCGTCGGCGATCTGATGATCAACAATACGGCCCGGGAGGTGACGGTAGAAGAAAAGCCCATCACCCTTTCCCTGAAGGAATTTGAGCTTCTCTACCTGCTGGCCAGCCACCGCAACCGGGTCTTCACCCGGGAGCAGCTGCTGGAGCTGATCTGGGGCTATGAATATTCCGGCGAGACCCGGACGGTGGACGTCCATGTGCGGAACTTAAGAAAGAAGATCGAAAAAGACCCGGATCATCCCCAGTATATCCAGACTGTGCGGGGGATGGGGTATAAGTTTGTGTAAAAAGAGCCTCGGAGTTCTCCATATCCGGTGTTCGGCCCAGGCCTGACACTCGGATACTGGAAAACTGCAGGGTATTTTGCACTGGGCGGTAAAACCTTTTAGATACTTTTGACGTTATCTATATAGAACCATCAAGAGATGGCGGGGCTTTTCATGGGCCCTGCCTGTGTTTATCTGGGAGGAAGGTAAATGGATATGAGACTGTACCGGATGGAGATGTATAAATTATTGTATAAGAAAATTTTCCGGTTTGGCCTTCTGGCAGTCCTTGGGATACTTCTTGCGTATTTCCTTTTGGTCAGTGTGGGCGGGGAGAGGACCACTATAAACGGAGAATTGTATACGGGATTTGCGGCTGTCCGCGAGGACAGAAGGATCACGGAGAGGTTCCGAGGTGTTTTGACAGATGAGAAGGCCCGCCAGATTATAGAGCAGTATGGTTTCCCCTCTAAGGTGGAGGAGAATTACGGCGGCTTCCGGGATGAAAATTATCTGAATGGATTTGTGACGGAACAGCTTGGAAATGGTTATTATTTCAGCTGGGATGATTATCAGATTTCGACAGCCTTGCAACCGCTGGCGGAAAGTGGGTTGGGAGCGGCGGCAAGAGCCGCGGGCCGGGAAGTGCTCCTGGATTATGCAGAGGGCTGGGGCGTTTTTCTGGATCTTCTTCAGCTGGGGATGATTTTGGGGAGCGCCTTGATTGTGACGGTAGTATCTCCGGTGTTTTCGGAGGAACACCAGACAAAAATGTCAACCCTTCTTTTGGCAAGCAGGAATGGAAGAGAAGGAGCTGCCTTTGCGAAGGAGGCCGCGGCGTTTACAGCGGCAGCTTTGATTTACGCAGCCACGGCCGCAGCGGCGTTTTCTATGACCGGCCTGGTATACGGTTTCCGCGGTGGCTCCTGCATGAGCGGAATGGTTCTGACGCCCCACGGACTTAACATGGCGCTGGCGTTTACCCTGAAACCGGTGGCGTGGGCAGCCTTTCTGATGCTGGCTGTGGACTTCCTGGCACTTATGACTCTCTGCGCCATGACCCTGTGTGTGTCGGCCCATCAGAAAACGGCTTTTCACACGGCGGTTCTTACGCTGGCTGTCTGGGCCGCTCCTCTGCTGCTTCGTATTCTGTTTGGCGGCGCAGGCTATCTTTTGGCCTGCGGGACGCCCATGTTCCTGGTTATGACAGGCGTATTGACCGAATGGTACAGCGTCCTTTTCCTCCCTGCCGGAATAGCAGTCTGCATCCTCGCGGCCAGCACCCTCTCCGGCTGGAACACCTGGAGAAAAGCAGATGCGGTGTAAGCCCAATTATGATTTTGCATGCTTTTTGAAAACTTAGAATTTTTCAAAACACAGCCCGCGAGATTTCTCATGCCCCAATGTCCGGCTTCTCGCGAACGGGCGTAGGATTCAGGCGGACTGTTTTTGAGTCCGTCCGGAAGCATACGCCCGTCCGCGAGACGTCCGAACATAGGGCAGAGAAACCCGCGGGCGTCCTTTTGTAAAAATTCAAATTTTTCTCAGGTGTTCTTGAGCACCACCAGCTCCACGTAGTTCCCCACATGCTCGCAGGCGTCCGCGCAGTCTTCCATATAATCGAAGATCTCGCGCCAGGAGATGATGTCGATGACGTCGGTGCAGTGCTGGCGGATATTTAAAGTAGCCTCCAGATACAGAGTGTCGCACTCCTCCTCGATCTGGTTCAGCCTGATTACCATCTCATGAAGCTTCGCCGGCTTCTTGAAATTGATGAATTCCTCCATGATGCCCTTCAGGAGCTCGCAGCAGTTCTGGAGCTTGGAGGCGAAGGTGATAGCGTCCGGAATGATCACGCGGATCTGGTCCACGTAGAAGCGCTGCAGGACCTCCTCCAGCTTGTCCAGCACCTCGTCGATGCTCTGGCTGATCATGGCCAGGTCCTCCCGGTCTACGGGGGTCACGAAGGCCTTGGCCAGCATACCCGACATTTCATGGTGCTTGTCGTCTCCTTTGTGCTCGAATTCATGCATGGTTTCCAGCATGGCCTTGATATTGTCCAGGTTAAAGTTGTTCAGGCATTCCACCAGATATCTGGATGCCTGGCAGGTATAATCCGCAGCTGCGGTAAAATTCTCGAAATACTGACGATCTGCTTTGTTTGCCATAATTTCTCCCTCTTATCTTAATTAAAAATCTTAACGAAAAATCCAAGCGTTTTCAAAAATCAGATTTCCCGGCTCACGCGCCGGATATTCAGGAACCATCCAAAATCCTTAAAACAGCCACATGAAAAGCTTTGTCATCAGAAAGCCGATCAGGCCGCAGCCGGGGAAGGTCAGAAGCCAGGTCATGCCCATTTCCTTGACGACGCTGAAGTTGATGGCGGAGAGACGCTTGACGGCGCCTACGCCCATGATGGCTGTGGTCTTGGCGTGTGTCGTGGACACCGGAATTCCGAACAGCGAGCTGAAAAGCAGGGACACCGAAGCGGCCAGGTCGGCCGAAAAGCCCTGGTATTTCTCCAGCTTTACCATATCCATGCCGACGGATTTGATGATCTTCTTGCCTCCGATAGAGGTTCCCAGTCCCATGACCAGAGAGCAGAGAAGCATGAGCCAGACGGGCATCTGTACGGCGATGCCTTCATTGGGGTTGTGGCCGTTCACCAGAAGCATGCACAGCAGGATAACGCCCATGAATTTCTGTCCGTCCTGGGCTCCGTGCATGAAGCTCATACAGGCCGCGCCGAAGATCTGGGCGCCCTTAAAGAAGCCTTCTGTCTTGGGCCGTTCCGCCTTGCGGAACACGGCGACGACCAGCTTGCACATCAGATAACCCAGGCCGAAGCCCATGACTACGGAGATGACAAGTCCATAGAGGACCTTCACCCATTCAGCAGGATTCACGCCGCTTAAGCCCCCATGCAGGGCGATGGCGCCTCCTGTCAGTCCCGCGATCAGAGCGTGGCTCTCACTGGTAGGAATTCCGAAATACCATGCCAGAGTCGCCCAGACCACGATGGCGAAGAGCGCGGCGCTTAAGGCGACGATCGCTTCGTGGGAATTTGTGCCGAAGTCTACCATCTTGGTGATGGTCTCAGCTACGGTGGCATTCAGCATACTCATGAGGAAAACTCCGAGGAAATTGAATACCGCTGCCATAAGGATGGCAGCCCTGGCTGACATACACCGCGTCACGACGCAGGTGGCGATGGCGTTGGGCGCATCGGTCCAGCCGTTGACCAGGATGACGCCTAGTGTCAGAAGTACTGCGATCAGCAGCAGAGGATTGGCCGTCACCTGTGCCAGAAAATTTTCCATAGATAAGTCCATAATGACCTCCGAAAAATAAAAGAAAATAAAAGAGTCACCCTGAAAAAGGGCAGAATACAGCCCGAAAAGACAGAAAATAAGGGAATTCTGTCGAATCCGGATATTCCCATTATAGCACAGGGAAACGGGGGAAATCAACAAATACCTAACGATTACTTAACATAAGCTTTACCAAAACATGCTTTTAGACTTAACATTCCGAATTTAAGATAAAAAAGCAGGGCGGGGAAGAAAGCCCTGAGGAAGATTAGAAAAGCAGGCCCAAAAGGACACGGGCCAGAAGGAGAAGAGATTATGAAAAAGAAAGTAGTGAGCATTTTAACAGCTGTAACTCTCTGCGCTGCCATGCTGGCAGGCTGCGGCGGCGGAAATGACGAGGCGGCAGCAACCGAGACAACTGAGACAACTGAGACAACTGAGACAACTGAGACCGCAGACGCGGCTGAGACTGAGGAAGCGGCTGAGGAGACCGCAGACGCTGCGGGAGATTTCGATACCTCCGCTGCGATTTCCGTATACTCCCGTGAGGATGGCTCCGGAACCAGAGGCGCTTTCATCGAGCTGATGGGAATCGAGCAGGAGGATGAGTCCGGCGA
>CALWQJ010000077.1 GCA_944383645.1 uncultured Merdimonas sp. | reverse complement strand
GGCCCCTCTCATAGGTCACCCCGCCAGCCATTCTTATAATATCGTCGTTTGAAAACATGCTTTTGTACCTTTACAATCTTACTTTGAAAAACAGGCTTCGCCTGCCAACAACCTTTCTTTTTATTATGCCATCGTCCTTTTGCTTTGTAAAGGTCGTTCCCGCGCTGCCTTGGGCAAACACAAACGCCGGTGTACAAAGGCAAACCGCCCCTTCGTACACCGACGCTGTCTTAAGTATTTAGCAAATGGTAGTTATTCCTCCAGGCCAAACGCGTCATGCACCGCATTCACTGCGCGCTCTGCGTCTCTCTCATCAATCAGAACCGTCACACGGATCTCAGAGGTAGAAATCATGTTAATATTGATGTTGTTGTTGTAAAGGGCTTCAAACATCTTTGCCGCTACGCCCGGGTTGGACATCATGCCTGCGCCCACGATGGACACCTTGGCCACATCCTTGCGGCAGGAAATGCCCTTGCCGCCCAGGCGGCTCATGTTGTCCTCGATGAGCTTCACCGCGGTGTCCGCGTCGTCGCGGGATACGGTGAAGGAGATATCCTTGCTGTTCTCGCGGCCGATGGACTGCAGAATTACGTCTACGTTAATGTTTTCCTTTGCCAGCATATTGAAAAGCTTGAATGCCATACCCGGCTCGTCCTTCAGACCGATAACTGAGATTCTGGCTGTATTTCTGTCCAGCGCCACTCCGCTGATTAACATTCTTTCCACGCTTGTTTCCTCCTTAACGATTGTTCCTTCGTGATCATTTAAGCTTGAGCGTACCACCAGCTGCACGCCGTATTTCTTCGCCATCTCCACGGAACGGTTGTGGAGCACGCCCGCGCCCAGGGTCGCCAGGTCGAGCATCTCGTCGTAGGTGATCTCGTCCAGCTTGCGGGCCTTCGGCACTACCCGCGGGTCTGCCGTGTACACGCCGTCCACGTCTGTGTAAATCTCACACTCGTCCGCGTGGAGGGCTGCCGCCAGGGCTACCGCCGTGGTGTCGGAGCCGCCGCGTCCCAGGGTCGTGTAGTTGTCGTATTTATTCACTCCCTGGAAGCCGGTGACGATGACGATGCGCCGGTGCTCCAGCTCGTGCATGATGCGGTCCGTGTCGATGCGCTTCAGGCGGGCGTTTCCATGCACCCGGGTGGTGTGCATCGCTACCTGGAAGGCGTTCAGGGACACGGCCGGGATATCCATCGTGTCGAAGGCCATGGCCATCAGCGCCACAGATACCTGCTCGCCTGTGGTGAGCAGCATATCCAGCTCCCGCTTGGGCGGATCCGGATTGATCTCCTTCGCCTTCGCGATCAGTTCATCTGTGGTTTTTCCCATTGCGGAAAGGACGACAATCACATCGTTGCCCTTTTTGAAATCCTCCGCGCACCTTCTGGCCACATTGAAAATGCGCTCCTTGTTTCCCACGGAGGTTCCGCCAAACTTTTTCACTATCAGCATAGATTTGTTCTCCTCATTTTTTCTATCACATGATTTCCGCGGGCAGCCGGGGCAGGCCTTACAGCCAGCCCCGGCTGCGCGAAATTCAGCTCTTCTCAAACAGACGGTCCATGAGCTCGCAGCCCCGGGCCACCTTAAGGCCGCTCTCCCGCGCCGCTTTCTCGCTGTAGACATCCGGCCCGCCGTAAGTCCTCCTGCTGTCGTAAAGCAGGAAGGGCACCGGATCTGCCGTGTGGGTCCGCACCCGGATGGGCGTAGGATGATCTGGAAGCACCATCATCCGGTAGGCCTCGCCGGAGACGTCCAGGGCTTCCTTCAAGGGGCGGATCAGGCGCTGATCCAGATACTCGACCGACTGGACCTTCCGCTCCACGCTTCCCTGGTGTCCCATCTCGTCGGGCGCCTCCACATGGACGTAGACGAAATCAAAGCCGTCCTTTAAGAGCGCGTCTGCCGCCGCCTGCGCCTTGCCCTCGTAATTCGTGTGGAGCTGCCCGTTGGCTCCCTCCACCTGAATATTCGTCATGCCGGCTCCCACGGCGATTCCCTTCAGGAGATCCACCGCAGAAATCATCGCGCCCTTTTTGTGGTTCTTCTCCTCAAAGGAGGCCAGGGCGGGACGGGTGCCCGCTCCCCAGAACCAGCAGGAATTCGCCGGATTCAGTCCATTTTTCTTCCGCTCCAGGTTGATGGGGTGCCGGGAGAGGATCTCATAGCTCCTCTTCTGCATTTCCCGCAGCTTCTCATCCGCCGGCAGGTAATCCCCCACCTTCTGACCCAGCACGTCGTGGGGCGGCGTGAGCGGCACGACGCTGCCCTTCGCCCAGATCAGCAGGTGCCGGTAGCTGGTTCCCACATAGAAATGATAACTGTCATCCTCCAGCTCCGCCCGGACCGCGTCCAGCAGGACCGCCGCATCCTCCGTGCTGATTTCTCCGGAGCTGTGGTCGAGGATCGTCTTTTCCTCATAAGGCTCATCCCCGTCCGATACCGTAATCAGGTTCGTCCGCAGGGCCACATCGTCAGGCTTCATGTCCACGCCGATGCTCAAAGCCTCCAGCGGGGAGCGCCCCGTATAATACTGCTTCGGGTCATAGCCCAGCACTGACAGGTTCGCCGTATCGCTTCCCGGGCTCATACCCTCCGGGATGGTCTGCGCAAGACCAATCTCCGAGACCGGCGCGATAGCGTCAAGGGCCGGCGTCTTCGCGTATTCCAGAGGCGTCAGGCCGCCCAGCGCCTCGATGGGCTCATCGGCCATGCCGTCTCCAAGTACAATCACATATTTCATAGCGCGCCTAGCCTTCCATGCGGATCATATGAAGGATCGCGTCCGTCTTTTCCGCCCGCTCCCTGTACTCGGCCTCGGTCAGCTTTCCGGTGACAAAGCCGTACTCGCCCTCCAGGTCCGCGTTCACCAGCTCGATGGGGCCGAACAGCTCCGCCATGGCGATGGCGTCCGTCTGCCCGTCGCCCTTCGCCCGAACGAAGAAACGCCGTTTCGCGTTGCTGATGTCCGTAAGCTCCAGCTTCTTCGTGCTCCAGAAGGTCATGATGCTCCGGTGCAGATGCTTGGCCGCGTCCACCACGTCGGCCACCACAGCGCTGGCAGTGGGCAGCTTGCCTGCACCGCTTCCATAGAACATCACGTCGCCCAGCACGTTTCCCTTGGCGAAAATCGCGTTGAACACGCCGTTCACGCTGTAGAGCGGATGCATCTCGTTGATCAGGAAGGGCGCTACCATGGCGAAGAACTTTCCGTCCTCCTTCTTGCTCATGGCCAGCAGCTTCACGGCCCGGCCCAGCTTTTTCGCGTATTTGATATCCTCCGCCGTGACCTTTGTGATGCCTTCCGTGTAAATATCCTCAAAATCTACCTGGCGGCCGCTGACCAGGGAGGTCAGGATGGCAATCTTCCGGCAGGCGTCGTAGCCTTCCACATCCGCCTCCGGATTGCGCTCCGCGTAGCCCTTTGCCTGGGCGTTCTTCAGCGCCGTATCGAAATCAATGCCGCCGTAGCTCATTTTCGTCAGAATATAATTGGTCGTCCCGTTTAAAATTCCGGTGATCTCGGTAATCTCGTCCGCCGTCAGGGAGGAATTCAAAGGCCGGATAATCGGGATGCCGCCTCCCACGCTGGCCTCAAAGAGGTAATTCAGGTTCCTCTCCCTGGCAATCTCCAGAAGCTCCGCCCCGTGCCGGGCCACCAGCTCCTTATTGGAGGTGCATACGCTCTTGCCCGCCTCCAGGCAGCGCTTCGTAAAGGTGTAGGCCGGCTCCACGCCTCCCATGACCTCCACCACAATCTTAATCTCCGGGTCGTTTACAATCGTCTCAAAATCATGAATCAGCTTCGACTCCACCGGATCCCCCGGGAATTCCCGCAGATCCAGCACATATTTGATGTTAATCTCATCGCCTGCGCGCTTGTTGATGCTGGCCTGGTTGGTATTCAAGACCTCCACCACGCCGGAACCTACCGTTCCGTAGCCCATTACCGCAATCTGAACCATCTTGCCCGTCTCCTTTGCTTTTCATTCCTGCCTCTTATTCCTGCGCCAGGATCTTCAGATAATGAATTCCCGGCTGGCTCTCAATGTGCTCGATCATAGAGGACACATCCTTCGTGATCGGAAGAAGATCCACCGTCAACGTCAGGGACGCCACTCCGTTGATCGGAATCGTCTGGTGAATCGTCAGCACATTGCCCTTATATTCCGCAATCGTCTGCAGAACCATGGAAAGCAGGCCCGGCTCATCGTCCATCTGCAAAATAAAGGTGATACTCTTCCCCTTGGAATTGTCATGAAAGGGAAAAATATCATCCTTATATTTATAGAAGGAACTCCGGCTGATGCCTACCTTCTCCGTGGCCTCCTGGACCGTCATCGCCTTCGACGAATCCAAAAGCCTCTTGGCCTCCACCACCTTCAGAAGCACCTCCGGCACAGCCTTCTGCTTTACCACAAAATACTTGCTTTTTTCTGACATTTTACTCCTCCGTGTTCGCCCTGCGAAAACATTTGTGCTTCCTGTGTGGATTCACACGAAAGATAGTAGCATATTTGGGGGGAGATTTCAAGAGAAAAATAAGATTTCAGACGGACGATTCGGATTTTCTTCTATCCCATGTTCGGCCCAGGCCGCTCTCTCTTGCCGCCCTGGGATGTACATTTGGATATGAAGAAAACCCGAATCTGTCTTGCCTTAAAGCGTATTTTTCAATATATTTTCCGCAAGCCTTTATTTTTGTTCAGAAATTCAGCTAGTTCTATCTGATGTCTGCTACTCTTCCTCTGGCTTGACGGTGATCCATTTCAGGTATGCGTTGATGAAGGGATCGATGTTGCCGTCGAGGACGGAGTTGACGTTGCTGATCTCCTGGCCGGTGCGGTGATCCTTCACCAGGGTGTAGGGCTGCATGACATAGGAGCGGATCTGGCTGCCCCAGCCGATTTCCTTGACCTCGCCTCGGATATCGGAGAGCTTCTCCGAATTCTTCTGCTGCTCCAGAAGGTACAGCTTGGCCTTCAGCATCTGCATGGCCTTGTCTTTGTTCTGGAACTGGGAGCGCTCGTTCTGGCACTGCACCACGATGCCTGTAGGAAGGTGCGTGATACGGATAGCCGAGGAAGTCTTGTTGATATGCTGGCCGCCCGCGCCACTGGAGCGGTAGGTGTCGATGCGCAGATCCTCGTCCCGGATCTCGATGTCGATATCGTCGTTGATCTCGGGCATCACGTCCAGAGACACGAAGGAGGTCTGCCGCTTGCCCTGGGCGTTGAACGGGGATATGCGGACCAGACGGTGCACGCCCTTCTCCGATTTCAGATAGCCGTAGGCGTTCTCTCCGTTCACCTGGAAGGTCACGGATTTGATGCCTGCCTCGTCGCCGTCCAGGTAATCCAGGACCTCCACGGAAAAGCCCTTGTGCTCGGCCCAGCGGGTGTACATCCGGTACAGCATACCGGCCCAGTCGCAGCTCTCGGTGCCGCCCGCGCCTGCGTTCAGCTTCAGGATCGCGTTGTTCCTGTCGTATTCGCCGGAAAGCAGGGTCCGGATCGTCATGGAATCCAGCTTCGCGGCAAAGCTCTCCAGCTCCTGCTGCACCTCCGGGATCAGGGACGGATCGTTTTCCTCATTTCCCATCTCGATCAGAGTCTCGATGTCCTCGTACTGCTGCGCGAGGGCCGCGTAGTCCTCTGCTTCATCCTTCAGATTCTTAAGCTCCTTCATGCCCTCCTGGGATTTCTCGGGATCGTCCCAGTAGCCCGGAGCCTCCATCTCTCTTTCTAATTCCTCGATTCGCCTTGCCTTGTTAGCCAGGTCAAAGTGAATCCCTCAATTCCACCAATGGTCCCTGATAGCCGTTCAGCGTGTATTTAAACTGATCCAGTTCTACCATTTTCCCACCTCTTTCTTTTATAAATTGCGCCTGTGAGCGGGGCGCTGTGAATAGCAGCCGCCTGTCCTCTGCGCGTTTTTAAGTATAGCAAAGTTCCCCGGCAGGCGCAACCGCTTTCTGCCGGGGTTTCCTTTTCTGCCGCCTCCTGCCGCTGTAAATAACAGCCTCCTACAGCCCCCGGGCCGCCCGCAGCATCCGGAACAGCCGTCTGGCCGCGCCAAGGTACAGCTCCTCCGCCCGCTCGAGGGCTTCCTCCAGCGGCATGACCCCGTTTACCGTGGTAATCATGGATTCGATCCCGTAATCAAAAATCTGCTCCGCGCCGTCTCCCATGCTTCCCACGATGGCCACCGCAGGCACTCCCTGCCGGAGACAGCGCCTGCCGACTCCCTGCATGACCTTTCCGAAAGCGGACTGCCAGTCTGCCCGGCCTTCGCCGGTGACAACCAGGGACACGCCCTCCAGCTTCTTATCGAATTCTATCAGGTCCAGGACGGTCTCGATTCCGGAGCGCAGCTCTGCCCTCAGAAATGACAGCAGGGCCGCTCCCAGCCCGCCGGCCGCTCCCGCTCCCGGCTCCTCGTCCATGTCGCTCCCGAATTCCCTTCGCAGCAGCTCCCGGTAGTTTTCCATGCCGGCCTCCAGCTCATCCAGGATCTCCGGCGTCCCGCCCTTCTGCTTCCCGAAGGTGCGGGTGGCGCCGTTCTCACCGCAGAGCGGATTCGTCACATCGCACATGACGGTGACATGCGTGTCCCGAAGGCGCGGATCCATGCCTGACCGGTCGATACTGCGTATTTTTATCAGATCGCCTCCGCAGCCGGACAGCTCGTTCCCATCCTCGTCAAGGAAGCGCACGCCCAGGGCGCGCATACAGCCGATGCCGCCGTCGTTGGTGGCGGAGCCGCCGATGGCGATGGAAAGATCGTGGAACCCCTTATCCAGCGCGTCGCGGATCAACTCGCCCGTCCCGTAGGAGGTCGTGTTCCGCGGGTCCCGAAGCTCTGCCGGAACCAGCGGAAGGCCGGAAGCCGCCGCCATCTCCATTACGGCCCGGCGCCCGTCCAGCGCCGCGTAGCAGGCCTTACGACGCTCCCACAGGGGGCCGCAGACCACAGCCTCCATTCTCCGGCCGCCCGCGGCCGACAGCACCGCCTCTGTCGTCCCTTCCCCGCCGTCGGCGACCTCCAGATACCCGCATTCGCAGTCCGGAAAAATCTCCTGCGCGGCCCGGGTCAGAAGCTCCGCCGTCCGCCTGGAGGACAGGGTTCCCTTAAAGGAATCCGAAGCAAATAAAAATTTCATTTTCATGCCCCTCCCAAAGCATCCTCTTTCGAAGGCCGCCGTCTTACATCTGCGGCCCTTCCGGCATCACGACCGCGGCGATAATGTAGACCAGAACCGCAGTCCCGCAGCTTCCAAAAGCCGCCAGGATCCAGATCAGCCGGACCAGGGTCGGATCAATATTCAGATATTCCCCCAGCCCTCCGCAGACGCCGCAGATGGTTTTATTGGTCGATGAACGATATAATTTTTTCGGTTCCATATACAATCTCTCCTTTTCTCCTGCTTCTTTGCAGATTCTTTTCTGTTTTTCTCTGCTTTTTTCAGGTTTTATTCAAAATCCAGCGAAATCATGCCGATTCCGCAGTCGGCAGTGATGGTTTTATCTGCTCCGTTGTCGATGGAGGCGCTCCGGTCCAGCCCGGAATAGCTCTGAGAGCCCAGGCGGATGGAGCCAATCCCGCAGTCCAGCGTATAGTTATAATCCTTCTCGCTTCCTGCTGCAGTCACCTCCAGGGTCCCCACGCCGCAGTCCAGGTTCATACTGCCGCCTTTAAAATGCTTTACTGTCAGTTCCCCGGTTCCCACGTCCAGCTCTGCCCAGCCGGGGGCCTCCAGCCGCTCCACCGTGCCGCTGCCGACCCCGGCGTCCAGTTCCAGCTCCTCCGCCTGCAGGCTGTCTGCCTTCAAAAGGCCTGCGCCCACATCGACCCGCATGCTGTCCGCATGAAGCCGCTCAATGTATGCGTCCGACGCGCCCAGCTCCAGCTCTATCTCCCGAAACTGCCGTGCGGGAACCACAAGCTCCAGCTCCAGAGCCTGCTCCCTCTGGCACTGGGCATGGGTGCGCGTATCCTCCAGCCGCAGCGTGCCTCCTTCCAGAGCGCTTCGGAAATAGCTGCGGGCGTTGCGCCCCTTCAACTGGATATCGCCATCCTCCGGTCCGGCGGTAATCTGAAGGATCGCGTAATTCAGATCCATTTCCAACCGCTCCACATCTCCGGCCGCAAAGCTGTCTTCAAAGGTGTCGATATTCTCTCCGGAGGGCGGGACGAGCTGGCCTGCAGCCGAACCGCTCCAGCCCCGATGCTCACCGCCATGCTCCCACTCGTCCTCCCAGTGGTGCTCCCAGCCGTCAGCCCAGTCATCGACGCGGTCCTCCAGATCGCTGCTCCAGTCATCGATGTCATCCTCCAGGTCCTCCGACCACTGCTCCGCGCTGTCCTCCACGCCGTCGGACCAGCTGTCCAGCCGGTCTTCCAGGCGGTCCGTCCGGTTCTCAAGCCAGTGGAAGATACTTCCGTCATAATGGGCCAGATTCAGGAACTGATAGGGCCTCGCTCCCATCGCCATGCCGACGCCGACGCCGACCAGGCCGATGAAGCCCAGGCCCGCCGCCAGCATCAGACAGAATTTCATAAATCCTTTCATTTCTTCGCACCTGCCTTTCTGAATGGATAGCGGATCAGTCCTACGATGCCCCGGATAATCCAGGGCACCACCTTAACGCAGCACCAAAAGATGACAGCGGAAAGCAGCAGTCCCAGCGCGGCCAGAATGCAGCCCGTGCCGGCCAGCGCGATCCCCACTGCCGGCGTCGCGAAGGCCTGGGCAACTCCCACGCCGATGACGAAAATTCCTGAAATCAGAACCGCGATTCCTGACGCCGCGATTCCGGCGGCCAGCGCCAGAAGGCCTACCGCCAGGCAGAGGACCACCGCCAGCAGTCCTATGCCAAGGGGAACGATGACCGGCGCCACCAGAATGCAGAGCAGCACGAGGGCCAGCACCTTCCAGAAATTCGTCTCCTTTTTCCGGGCTTCCGGCTGCCCCTGTCCGTTCCGGCCAGGTCCGGCGTTCTGGCTGCCGCCCTGTCCGGCGGACAACTCCGCGTCCCTCGGCTCGAACCGGGTATCCCGATACCCCTGCTCAGAAAATTCAGAAGCAGAATCCGAAAGGCCCGCCTTGATCTTCTGGGCTACCTGCTCGGGACTTACCAGCTCCCGGATGACCTCCGCTTCATTTTCCTCTCCCGCGTCGTCGAAATAGTCGTTATAATATTGTAAGGCTTCCTCCCGCTCGCTGTCGGAAATGTTCCACAGCAGCTTCTCCAGCCTTTCCATAAATTCCTTCCTGCTCATTTTTCCTCACTCCCCTCGAACAGCTTCGATATTTTTTCTGAATAAATTCTCCACTCGCTCTTATACAGATTGAGCTGGGCCGCTCCCGCCTCGGTAATCCGGTAATATCTGCGGTTCCTGCCTCCGTATTCCATGTCGTAGGTCTCAAGGCAGCCGTCCTTTTGCAGCCTTCTGAGCACCGGGTACAGCGTGGACTCCGATATCTCGATGGCCTGCCGGACGTCCTGCGTAATCTTGTACCCGTAGGTCCCTTCCGCGTCATGGGAGACGACGGCCAGCACAATGGCGTCCAGGAGCGCGGCTCCGGTATTAAATACCATGCTATCCTCTCCTCTTTTTCCTATTTCATTTTTTAACTTCATACAATATTATATATTGTATAGTATTATAAGTTATTTATACTATATGACATATAATATAGCTTTGTCAATAGCATTCATAAATTCTTAAGAATCCCACGTTACCCTCAATTGACAAGAGCACACACGGTCACCGCGGCGTCACCCTTTCGTAACACTGCGGCAAAAAAAGACAGGAGAAGCCCCCAGCTAAGAGGATCTTCTCCTGACTCTTTCGCAGCCGCAGGCGCACCGGGAGACAGCAGCAGCCCGGTTCGCCCGCGGCACCCATATTCTGTTTTGTGTAAGAAAGCTGCTCAGCCAAACAGGGAGAACGCAGCGAACAGCGATGACAGCAGAGACGCCACCAGCGACACCACGGTAATCTGCGTATTGATGGAGGGGCCCGCCGTGTCCTTGAAGGGATCGCCCACCGTATCGCCCGTGACCGCGGCCTTGTGGGCCTCGGAGCCCTTGCCGCCCTCATTTCCGGCCTCGATGTATTTCTTGGAGTTATCCCAGAGGCCGCCGGCGTTGGACATGAACAGGGCCAGCAGAAGACCGCTCACGATATTTCCCAGCAGGAAGCCGCCCACCGCCAGAGGGCCGCCGATGAAGCCCACGAGCACCGTCGCGGCGATCGCCAGCACGCCGGCCGGAATCAGTTCCTGAAGCGCTCCCTCCGTGGCAATATTGATACAGGTGTCGTAGTCCGCCTTCACGCCTTCCTTTCCTTCCTTCAGTCCGGCGATCTCCCGGAACTGGCGGCGGATCTCCTGCACCATTTTCTGGGCGTTCTTATCCACGCCCAGCATCAGCATGGCGGAGAACACCGCCGGAACGGAGGCGCCGATCAGAATACCGAAAAATACCGTCGGGTCCATGATATCAAAGCCCGTGATCAGCTCCTTGCCAAGGGCCGCCAGCGACACATTGACCTCCGACATATACGCGCCAAGCAGGGAAATGACCGTAAGACCCGCCGCTCCGATGGAAAAGCCCTTCGTCACAGCCTTCACCGTATTTCCGGCGCTGTCCAGCTCATCCGCCACACGGATGGTCTCATCGCCGAGGCCGCCCATCTCCGCCAGCCCTCTGGCGTTGTCCACGATGGGGCCGTAGGCGTCGTTGCTGATAATCATGCCCACGATGGAAAGCATTCCCACCGCCGCCATGGCGATGCCAAACAGCGCGTAGCCCTCTCCCAGCGGCTCGCACAGCTTGTAGGCCGCCAGCGCGGAGATGGCGATTCCTACCATGGCCGGAAGGGAGGAAATAAAGCCATAGGAAATACCGGACAAAACGGTAAACGCCGGACCTGACTGGGAGGCGTGGGCCACCCTGCGGACAATCGGCTTGCTGTCGTCCGTAAAGTAGTCTGTGGTAACGCCAATGATCACGCCCACCACCAGACCCACCGCCGAGGCTCCCCAGATCCGCCACTCAAAGCCCTCCAGAAGCCAGGTGGCTGCCGCCGTCAGAAGAAGGAAGAGCATCGTCGTGGAATAGGTCGAGGAATTCAGCGCCTGGGTGGGATTTCCGTTCTTTCCCACACGGGCGCAGGCAATCCCCACAATGGAAGCCAGAAGTCCCAGGGCAGCGTAGCAGAAGACCATCGCCGAGCTTACGCCCACGCCGCCGTCCAGCGCCTGGGCCATCACCAGCGCAGATGTCATCGCCGCCACGTTGGAATCGAAGAGATCCGCGCCCATACCGGCCACGTCGCCCACGTTGTCGCCTACGTTATCCGCGATCACGGCAGGATTGCGCGGGTCATCCTCCGGGATTCCCAGCTCCACCTTGCCCGTCAGATCCGCCGCCACGTCGGCCGTCTTCGTAAAGATACCGCCGCCCGCCTTGGCAAAGAGGGCCAGAGAGCTCGCCCCAAAGGAGAAGCCCAGAAGCACCGAGGCGTCCGCCGTAAGCATCAGCACCGCCATCACGCCCAGCAGGCAGAAGCCCACCACCGCAAGCCCCATGACGGCCCCGCCCCGGAAGCCGATGAGGAACGCGGGCTTCAGCCCCTTCTGGGCTCCCTCCGCCGCCCGGGAATTGGCCTGAGTCGCCACCAGGATACCGATTTTCCCGGCGATGGCAGACAGGATGGTTCCGCCCAGATAGGCGACGGTCATGGACAGATTATCCGCCAGCTCCCCATTCCAGATGGGACTTGGCAGAAGAATCAGGATCAGCAGCGCCGCGATGCCCGCAAACCTGGCGAGAATCACATATTCCTTCCTCATAAAGGTATTCGCGCCCGCGCGGATGAGCCCCGAGACCTCCAGGATCCTAGCGTTCGCCGCAGGCTGCCCCTTCACCCAGAAATGCAGATACACCGCATAGGCGAAGGCAATCACAACAGTAAAAAATGAAATTACATACACCAGCTGCAAAGGCTCCATACATTTCCCCCATTTCTATAGAATATATCTGAAAATAACGAACTTTGGTACTAATTATAGAGCCTTTTGCACAATCAGTCAATTCCGTTTTCGGTAAATCCGCATAAAAATTGCGTATTTTTTGTTATTAATTTGTTAATTATTTATGAACATTTTTCCGTAGAATATGAGCCAGCAGAGCCTCGCAGCCCTCCCTCACATCCTCATAGGTCACGTCGAAATTCCCCGTGTACCAGGGGTCCGCGATATCCCGGGGATGGTCCGTGTAATCCAGCAGCAGCGACACCTTTTCATCCGGATCCGATCCCAGGATCCGCAGCATGTTCCTGCGGTTCCAGCCATCCATCCCGATGATGTAATCGTATTTCTTATAATCCGCTTTCGTCAGCTGCACGGCGCGATGATCGCCGCACCAGATGCCTTCCTGCTTCAGCTTGGCGCGGGTCCCGTGATGGACGCCGTTTCCGATCTCCTCCCGGCTGGTGGCCGCGGAATCGATGTAGAAGCTGGACGAGAGGCCGCGCTTGTCAACCAAATGTTGCATAACGTATTGGGCCATGGTGCTACGGCAGATGTTGCCGTGGCAGATAAACAGTATTTTTATCATCGTCTTATATCTCCATATAAGTCTTGTATTTCTTCTCAAATGCCCAATATTGCAGGGTTTTTCGGCATTTTTATATTTCTGTGTTTCCGGGATATCTTCTCAAATCTTCCCGTATTTTCTCATGCTTTTCCCTGCAATATTGGTAAATCCGTTGGTAAATAATCGCTCTGTACCAACGGGGTTTTAGGCTTCCGCTACTCGAAGCAGCTCTGCCTGTGCGTCATCGAACTGCACATGGGTGTAAACATTCAGCGTCACGCTGATGTCCGAATGACCCATGATATACTGCAATGTCTTGGGATTCATTCCGGATTTCGCCATATTGGAACAGAAGGTGTATCTGCATACATGAGGGGTCACTTTGGGCATCTGTATGCGGTAGATCTTGTTGTACTTCTCGACAATGTGCTGCAGGTATTTTTCCCAATGCAGCGCAACCATCGGTCTGTCGTTCTTATCCAGGAACAGGAACCCGGCGTGTCCGTCCACCATCGGCTCTACCTTCGGTGCTACACGTTTGGCAAGAATACGGCGGAAACACGCCACAACTTCCTCGCTCATCGGCACATAGCGGATACCGCTTTCAGTCTTGGGTGCCTGAATCACATACTGCATCTGCGATGTTCTCTGCAACTGGTGGTCAACCTTGATACGCTTCTGGTCGAACTCGATATCAGAGATCGTCAACCCGCTGAACTCCGAGATACGCAGCCCCGTGTTAAAGAGAATATAGATCGCATCGTAGTATCGGCAGAAATGCTTATCTTCCTTGATGAATTTCAGAAGGTCACGCTCCTGCTTGCGGGTAATTGCTTCTCTGGTGACGGAATCGTTTACGATCACCGATGCCAGTTCAAATCCAAAAGGATTTTTACGAATCAGGTCATCGTCTACAGCCAACTGAAAAGCCGGTCTCAGAACACCTCTGATAGAGTGAATGGAGCTATATCCTCTGCCGTCTACCTGTTGGAGCTTGATCAGCCACGCTTTTGCATCGGACAGGCGCACCTTGTCAATGCGCAGCTTCCCAAAGGATTCTTTTTTCAGCATATTGATTACAGTCTTATAGCCTGCACGGGTGTTGTGGCTCACTCCGGTTTTCAGGGACACATACTTTTCTACCAGTTCAACTACCGTATAATTACCAGTTGAAGCAAACTGCTCCAACTTCAATGTTTGTTTTTGATCTGACAGTTCTGCTGTATCATGTCAGACCATGGCAT
>CALWQJ010000076.1 GCA_944383645.1 uncultured Merdimonas sp. | reverse complement strand
ATCAAGACGCCGGACGGCTTCCAGGGCGTCTATCTTCTGGTGGATCACATGACCATGGACGCCCAGTCCCTGATCTGCTTTCTGAAGGACATCATCGAGCTTTACTGCAACGCCAAATACGAGGGCGTGCCTTACCCGAAGGATATGGCCTCCTATATCGAGCAGGTACAGCGCGACCTGGCCTATGAGGCGGGAAGCAGGGCCCAGGCGAAGGACGCGGAGTATTTCCAGAAGCTGATCGAGGAGTCTGAGCCCATTTACAACGGCATCGACGGCCCGGCGGCCCTGGAGGCGGAGCGCGAAAGAAGCGGCAATCCGAACGCCCGGGCGGCCATCAATGTGTCTGACTCCGTGGATTCCGCCCTGGATATCTTCCACCTGGAGGCAGAGCCCACCAAGCGGCTGATGGATTTCTGCGAGAAGTACCATGTATCCCTGGCCACCCTTCTTCTGATGGGCCTTCGTACCTATTTCCAGAAGATGAACGGCAATGACGATGTGTCCATCAATACGGCCATTGCCAGAAGGGCGACGCTCAAAGAGAAAAAATCCGGCGGCACCAGGATCCATTCCTTCCCGTTCCGCACGATTATTTCCCCGGAGCGCACCTTCCTGGACGGCGTGTATGCGATCCGGGATCTGCAGAACGAGTATTTCCGCCACGCGAATTACGACCCGGTGGCCTATTTCGCCTACCGGAGCAGGCTGTATCCGAACCCGCAGGGACAGACCTACGAGCCCATGTCCCTGACCTATCAGCCGCTGACGCTGAAGGAGAAGGGCCTCGATCAGCTGGGGGACATTCAGTATAAGACCAAATGGTATCCCAACGGCGCTACGACCCAGGCCATGTACCTGACCGTCATGCACCGCCCGGAGGACAACGGCCTGGATTTCAATTTTGAGCATCAGGTGAAGGCCGTGTCCCGGGAGAAGCTGGAGTATCTGTATTATTACCTGTGCCGGATCCTGTTCAAGGGCGTGGAGAACCCGGATCTGAGCATCGGAGAGATTATGAAACTGGTATAGAGGGAGGAAGATGAACATGTTTGAGCAGCTGGTAACGATTATCTGTAACTATGTGGAGGTGGAGCCGGAGAATGTACATCCGGAATCCCGGTTCATGGAGGATCTTGGCTTTACCTCCTTCGACTTTATGAGCATGCTCGGCGAGGTGGAGGATGAGTTCGACATCGAGATCGATGAGCATGAGGCGGCGAATATCCGCACAGTCGGAGAGGCTGTGGAGTATCTGGAAAAACTGCAGGCGGAGGCGTAAGGAAGGCGTATGTTGTGTTCAACCATTCGGCAGATTCTGTTAAATACGCAGAAGGAGTACGGCTCAGAGGACGCCGTCCGTTATAAAATCGCGAAGAATACCATCGAGGCAAAGACCTATACCCAGCTTCGGGAGGACAGCGAAAGCTTTTCCTGCGCCCTTTCGGCTCTGGGCGAGCAGGGCAGCCATGTGGCGGTCATCGGCGCTACTTCCTATCCCTGGCTGGTCGCCTATTTCGGAACTGTGAACTGCGGCAGCGTGGCGGTTCCCCTGGACGCCTCCCTGCCGGCGGAAGAGCTCTGCGAGCTCATCGACCGGGCAGACGTGACGGTGCTGGTGCTGGATGAGATCCGAAAGGACGTGGGCGCGATCGTAAAGGAGCGCTGTCCGAAGCTAAAATATCTCATCTCCATGCAGAAGGAGGAGAGCGGCGAAGAGGCCCTGTCCTTCTGGCAGCTTCTGCGGGAGCACCGCGGCGCCTGCGATTATGAGCCGGAGCCGGATAAGCTTTGCACGATTATGTTCACCTCCGGAACCACGGGAAAGAGCAAGGGCGTCATGCTGACCCAGCGCAATCTGGCGGAGAACGCCACCTGCCTGGACATGAAGATTCCGCCCCGTACCGTGATCCTCTCGGTGCTTCCGATTCACCATGCCTACTGCCTGAGCATGGACATCCTGAAGGGAATCTCCCTGGGCTCCGTCATCTGTATCAACGATTCCCTGCTTCGGGTGGCGAAGAACATCAAGCTGTTCCAGCCGAATATGATTCTGATGGTGCCGCTGATGATTGAGACCATGGCAAAGAAGCTGGAGGAGGTGTCCGGCCTCCCGGCGGCTTTGGTGAAGCGCCAGGTCTTCGGAAAGCAGTTCCACACCATCTGCAGCGGCGGGGCCTATCTGCCTCCGGCCATGATCGATCTGTTTGCCCGCTACGGCATCACGATTCTGCAGGGCTATGGCATGACGGAGTGCTCCCCGGTCATCAGCACCACAGTCAGCTGGAATATCCGGAAGGAGTCTGTGGGACAGCTCCTGCCCAACTGCGAGGCCAAGACCGTGGACGAGGAACTCTGGGTGCGCGGCAGCAGCGTGATGCTGGGCTATTACAAGATGCCGGAGGAGACAGCCGAGACCCTGGTGGACGGATGGCTTCGGACCGGCGACCTGGGCTATGTGGACGAGGATGGCTTCGTCTATCTGACCGGCCGCAAGAAGAACCTGATTATCACCAAGAACGGGGAGAACGTCTCTCCGGAGGAGCTGGAGAACAAGATCGGCGAGAACCGCCTGGTGCAGGAGATCCTGGTGCGGGAAAAGGAGGGCGTCATCGAAGCGGAGATCTATCCGGACTACGAGTACGCGAAGAAGAAGCATATCAAGGACATCCGCGCGGCCCTGCAGCAGCTCATCGACGAGTACAACCAGGGCGCTCCGGCCTACAAAAAGGTATACAGCCTGAAAGTGCGGGAGACGGAGTTTGAGAAGAATACCTCCCGAAAGATCAAGCGGTATTAGAATTTGGAGTACGAAAAACGCCGCAGGATTATCCATGAGCAGATGATCCTGCGGCGTTTTCTCTATATGAAACGGACTGCGGAAAAATTACCGCAGCTGAAAGATCTTCCCGGCGTTTTCCCTGTTTTTCAAAATATTCAGGATGGTAGGCACGGCTCCAAGAAGCACGAAGAGATATACCAGCGCCAGGTTGCCCCAGTAGGAGGCGGCGACGATGACGCCCTCCGACAGAAGCAGGGGAACGGACTGGTAGGCCAGACCGATGCCGACGGCAAATTCCCGGGAGACCAGGATGGCCCAGTCCAGACGGTCGCCGAAATAGGTCATAAGCAGCATCAGGACGCAGCAGATGACGATGCCGCGGGTGGAGAGCTTCTGGCCCAGGAGCTCATAGCCCTTGAGGGTGCAGATGGCCATCAGCACGCCGGAAAGGGCGGCGATATAGCCCAGCTGGCTTAAGATAATAATGCTGAGCACGCCGAGGAGAGAGCCCAGGAGCGCTCCGACGATGCCGCCGAGGAGGCTTTCCTTCTTGATATTTTCCTGCTGCCGGCTGAGGACGGCGTTCTGGCTTATATTCTGAGCGCAGTCCGGACAGAGCTGGGAATAGAAGCCCGAGACATAATAAGCAGCGGTCTGCGTGGGATTTCCGCACATCTGGCAGCAGTTTTCATAGCCGTTCATGCGCAGCCAGGAGGTAAGATTTCGCAGCTCTTCCACGGTGATGGCGCAGAATTTGTCTGCGTTTTTGCAGTTCTTGAGCGTCAGAGTGAGCAGGCGGTTTTCCTCCTGGAAAAGAGAGACATTCCTGTGCTCCTTCTTATAAGCCTTTCCCTCTGCCTTGGAAAGCATATGGCTGGCGGAGCAGGCCGCGACAGAGATGGAAGGCGTATAGTAATACGTATTGCCCCGGAAGACATAGGGAGCAATCAATAACTGATAGCCGCCATACTGACCGTGGAGAACTCCGGTCTGCTCATCCATAGAGAGACCTGTGCTCTGTGCCAGCTGTCTGTAAGTTTCACGTATTTTCTGATTCATGGTACGTTTTCCCCCTCATGCGAATTTTTCTGTCAGTATTCGATTCCGTTTTACCGCGGAATCTGTCTCTATAATGAAGAAATTATCTGGAAATGTCAAGACAATTCAGGATATTGGGAGAGAGAAAAAAGGGGTTTTGGCGGCGTCGGACACGGTGAAAGGTATGAATTTGTAAATAATGCACAAAAAAATCCTGTATTTGCGGCTTTTTACAAGTATATTTGTGCAAAACATAAAATTTACAAAGGATAAATTGCATTCTTTTTCATAAAATTGTATAATAATAGCGTATTTAAATGAAAGAGAGGGCCTTTGTCATGAAACAGAATAACATGTTGGCAATGATTCTGGCCGGCGGGCGTGGTTCCCGTCTGCATGAACTTACCAATAAGGTCGCGAAACCGGCAGTGGCTTACGGCGGAAAGTACAAAATCATTGATTTTCCCTTAAGCAACTGCGCGAACAGCGGAATCGATGTAGTCGGCGTGCTGACCCAGTATGAGTCCGTGCTCCTGAACAGCTATGTGGCTGGAGGAAGCAGCTGGGGTCTCGACGCCCGCGACAGCGGCGTCTTCGTACTGCCGCCCCGTGAGAAAGCGGACGCAAACCTGAACGTGTACCGCGGCACAGCGGACGCGATTTCCCAGAACATCGACTTCGTGGACACCTATGAGCCGGAATACGTCCTGATCCTTTCCGGAGACCACATCTATAAGATGAATTACGCGAAGATGCTGAATTTCCATAAGGAAAACAACGCGGACGCCACCATCGCGGTCATCGAGGTTCCGATGAAGGAAGCCAGCCGTTTCGGCATCATGAATACGGACACGGAGACCGGCCAGATTGTGGAGTTCGAGGAGAAGCCGGAGCATCCCAAGAGCAACCTGGCTTCCATGGGCATCTATATCTTCAACTGGAAGCTGCTGCGCAAGATGCTGGTGGCGGATATGAAGAATGAGGAGTCCAACCATGACTTCGGAAAAGACATCATTCCGACCATGCTCAATGATGGAAAGAGACTCTTTGCCTACAAGTTCAAGGGCTACTGGAAGGATGTAGGAACCATCGATTCCCTCTGGGAGGCGAATATGGATCTGCTGGACAGAAAGAGCGGCCTCGATCTGGACGACCGTACCTGGAAGATCTATACAGAGGACATCCCCACCTTCCCGCAGTACATTTCTGAGGGAGCAGATGTGACGAACGCTTACGTTACCCAGGGCTGTGTGGTAGAGGGCGAAGTAAAGAATTCTGTCCTGTTCACCAGCGCGAAGGTAGGCGAGGGCGCGAAGGTGCATGACTGCGTGCTGATGCCGGGAGCGGTTGTGGAGCCGGGAGCAGTGCTGAACCGCGTGATCGTGGCGGACGGCGTGAAGATAGGAAGCCGGGCGGTGGTCGGCAGCGCGGACAGCGAGCACATCGAGCTGATTTCGAAAAATGTAAAAGGGGTAGAATGATTATGGCAAGAGCATTAGGAATTATCAGTTTTTCAGAAAATCATATCTGGGTAGATGGACTGGAAGATTACCGTTCAATCGCCGCATTCTCCTTCCTTGGCAGATACCGCGTGATTGACTTCCCCATCTCCAATATGTCCAACAGCGGCATCGACCGGATTCAGGTCTACATCCGCAGAAGACCGCAGTCTCTGGTGAGCCACATCGGAACCGGCCGTCATTTCAACATCAACTCCAAGAGCGGATATGTAAAGATGATGTTTACAGATTCCCAGGAGGAGAACGATTATTATAATACAGACGTAAAGGCTTATCTTGCAAACCTGGATCAGATCGAGAATCCTTCCAACAATTACGTGGTGATCGCTCCGGGATATATGGTTTACACACAGGATTTCGACGCCCTGCTGAAGACGCACATCGAGTCCGAGGCAGACATCACGGTGCTTTATCACTCTGTGGACGACGCGAAGGAGAACTATCAGAGCTGCTACTGCGTGAACCTGAACAAGCAGAAGGGCGTGGAGTCCTTCGAGCGCAACAACGGAAAGGTCAAGAACCGCAATATTTTCATGGACACCTATGTGATGAAGAAGGAGCTGTTCATCGAGCTGCTCAGAGAGGCCAAGAAGACCTCCTCCATGTATACGCTGCGCATGATTATCAATGACAAATGCCATGATCTGGATATCCGCGGCGTGGCGCACAGAGGCTTCTTCGCTCCGATTACAGATTTCAAGAGCTATTATGACGGCAATATGGCTCTCCTGGATCTGAAGACGGCTCAGAATCTGTTCGACGGTTCCTGGCCCATTTATACACGTACCAGCGATTCCTGCCCGACCCAGTATTTCGACACGGCAGTGGTGAAGAAATCCTTCCTTGCCAACGGCTGCACCGTGGGCGGAACGGTGGAGAACTCTGTCGTAGGCCGTGACTGCGTGATTAAGCCGGGCGCAGTGGTGAAAAACTGTGTGCTGCTCACCAATGTGGTCATCGGCGAGGGCGTACATATTGAAGGCCAGGTGGTGGACAAGAACGCCAAGGTGACAAAGCTTAAGGAGCTGGTGGCAGACACCCAGACTCCCGGCTATGTAAAGAGAAACGACACAGTGTAATTTTTTTCTGGTTGTCAAATCAGGAGAACCGGAGTATAATAACACCAGGAGTAATTCCTGGGGTGTGCGTCAACCCGCTATTTTGAACCTACATTTACGTTTATGGGATTCCAATATCTCAGTCTGGATGTCAGGCCTCCGATTTTGCAGTGGAAGGCAGAAGGGCTGTTGAGGTCACCCACCTAGCTTTGGCTAGGCGTCAAAATCGCGGAGACGGCATTTTGGGGTTACTGCAGATAAAAGCAGCCGCTTGTGGCTGCTTTTTTTCATGTCAGCCGCCAGTCTCATGGCTGCAGGAAGTATCTGATTCCGGTTCTGTTCCGGACGTGCTGTTCATATACATGGAAATGGCATGAGAAACACAGACGGCAGCCTGGCCTGCGGGACAGGCGCCGGAGGGAACGGGGACAGGACATCGTGGAGCATTGGAGAGAGCAGCATTACAAAGCCTGCAGGGACAGAAAAAAAGAGATAAAAAGAGCAAAGCTGTATCTGCTCGCGCTGGGCGTTCTGATTCTGGGAGCGCTTCTTTTTTATGACAATGCTGGAAGAGCAGAGGGCCGGGAGGCAGCAGGAGAGGCCGCAGAGCAGTCAGGAGACGGCGCTGTCCGGAAGGGGGCAGAGGAGACAGAGACTCAGGGAAAGGAAAAGCCGGAGGCTGACGGAAGCCCGGAGGATGCGAAGAAGCCGGAGAACGCGGGACAGGAGGAGCCGGAGGGAACCAAAATCCAGCCTCTGGAATATGATGGAACTATCCGGGTGCTGTTGAAAACGGATCATTATGAGAAGGATATCCATGAGGAGGTAAGGCTCTCTTCCGCGTCAGGCCAGGATCTTGCCGTATACGATGGAAGGGACGGGGAGATGCTAGACAGCGGTAGCTCTCTTTCCTTTACGCGGGAGGAGGATACGCTTTTTCTGAATGACGAACCCCTGGCAGAGCTGCCGGAGCGCCTGGTGATCCGGACAGCGGAGGGCGATGGAGCTGGAATTTCTCTGGATTCTGTAAAAAGAAACCATGGAACCCCGGTCTATGAGGGGACGCTGGAGGTATGGCCGGCGGAGGAGGGCTTTTATGTGGTAAACGAGCTTCCCTTTGAGACGTATCTCTGCTACGTGGTCCCCAGCGAGATGCCCTCCGGTTATGAAATGGAGGCGCTGAAGGCCCAGGCGGTCTGCGCGCGCACCTATGCCTGCAAGCAGCTGCAGTCCTACGATTATCCGGCCTGCGAGGCTCATGTGGATGACAGCGTGAGCTATCAGGTCTATAACAATACGGGAGCGGCAGAGAGCACCAGCCAGGCGGTCGGAGAGACGGCGGGCGCCGTCCTGTCCTATGGCGGCCTTCCGATTACCGCCTATTATTTTTCCACCTCCTGCGGGGCGACCGGCACAGAGGAAATCTGGTGGGAGGGGAACGCCTCCCTGACGCCCTATCTCCAGGCCAAAACGGTGAATGCGGAAGGAGAGGCGGTGGACTTAAGCAGCGAGGAAGCCTTTGAAGAATTCCTGGAGGAAGAGGACGAGGGCTGCTTCGACGCAGACGTAAGCTGGTACCGCTGGGAGGCCCAGGCAGATCTGGATACGCTGACGGAGAATGTAAACGCGGCGCTGAAGAGCCGGTACGCGGCCAACCCGGAGGCGGTGCTCACAAAGGAGGGGGACGCCTTCGTGAGCCGGGAGATCGAGAGCGTCGGGAGAATCCAGGGAATCGAAGTGCTGGAGCGGGACGCGGGAGGTGCGGCAGTGCGGCTGCAGATCCGTGGAAGCGAGCATACGGTTCAGGTGATGACAGAGTATAATGTGCGGGCACTTTTGAATCTGCAGGGCTGTACAGTCCAGCGCGGCGACGGTACGACTGTGGCCGGCAGCAGCCTGCTGCCCAGCGCCTGCGTCCTCATCACGCCGGTTTTCGATGAAGACGGAGAGCTGGCCGCCTGGCATTTTGAGGGCGGAGGCTACGGACACGGCGTGGGCTTAAGCCAGAATGGGGCGGACCGCATGGCGGAGCAGGGCATGAGCTGCGAGGAAATTCTGCAGTTTTATTATCCGGGAGCAGAATTGACGGCGCTGACGGATTTATGATAAGATGATATACATTCAGAGAAAGAGGGAGTGCAGAAAATATGAAAGCTCTGAAGAGGATGATAAAGCTGATATCCGGCTTTCTGGAAGCCATGCGGGACGATCATGTGGGCGCGTATGCGGCGCAGACCGCTTATTTTATCATGCTTTCCTTTTTCCCCTTTATCATTCTTCTGGTGACCCTGATCCGGTACACCTCCATCACTCCGGCAGACGTGTACGAGGCGGCGCAGATGTTCTTTCCGGACAGCATGGACGCCTTTATCCTCAGCCTGATCAACGAGGTGTACAGCAAGACGGCAGTGACGGTCTCTGTATCGGCGATTGTGGCGGCCTGGTCCGCCGGGAAGGGCTTTCTGGCCATGATGCGGGGGATGAACACGATCTACAATGTGGAGGAGCGGCGCAATTATATCATACTGCGGCTGCGCTCTGCCCTTTATACCGTAGTCTTTGTCGTTGCGGTGATTCTTTCTCTGGTGGTGCTGGTGTTTGGAAATTCGATTCATGAGGCGCTGACGGAGCATCTGCCCTTTGTGGCGGTGGTGACCGGCGTGATTGTCCGGCTGAAGGGCGTGGTGGGCATCTGCTTCCTGACGGTGGTGTTCATGGTTATGTACCGCTTTGTGCCGAACCGCCGCGCGCGCATCCTGAGCCAGGCGCCGGGCGCGCTTTTCTCCGCGGTGTGCTGGTACGTATTTTCTATCTTTTTTTCGCTTTACGTAGAATATTCGCCCGGGCTTTCCAACATGTACGGAAGCCTGACGACTATAGTTCTGGTGATGCTCTGGCTGTATTTCTGCATGTATATCATTCTGCTGGGCGCGGAAATCAATTCTTATTTCGAGGAGCAGTTCCGCAGAGTGACCTATTACAGGCAGATGCTGCGGGAGCAGAAGAGGGAGGAGCATGTATGACACGAAAACACAGACAGCTTTATAACTATACGATTCAGGCCTGCTTCATCGCCTATATCGTGCAGGCGATTGGAAATAATTTCGCGCCGCTTCTGTTTCTGACCTTTCAGTCGGCGTATGGAATTCCACTGTCGAAGATTACGCTGCTGATTACGTTTAATTTCTGTATTCAGCTTTTTATAGACGCTCTGAGCGCGCGCTTTATTGATAAGATAGGCTACCGGGCATCGGTGATGCTGGCCCATATCTGTTCGGCGGCGGGCCTGGTGCTGCTGGCGGTGCTGCCGGAGATCCTGCCGGACCCCTTCGCGGGACTGCTGATCGCGGTGGCGGTCTACGCGGTCGGCGGCGGCCTCATCGAGGTTCTGGTCAGCCCGATTGTGGAGGCCTGCCCCGCGGAAAATAAGGAAAAGGCCATGAGCCTTCTGCATTCCTTCTACTGCTGGGGCCATGTGGGGGTGGTGCTGCTTTCCACCGTGTTCTTCACCGTATTCGGCATTGAGAACTGGAGGATTCTGGCGGTATTCTGGGCGCTGATTCCGGCTGTGAACTGTCTTCTGTTCTGGAGGGTGCCGATCTATTCCCTTCTGGAGGAGGGGGAGAGAGGGATGACGCTTTTGGAGCTTCTGAAAAGCCGGATGTTCTGGCTTCTTCTGGCGCTGATGGTCTGCGCGGGAGCCAGTGAACAGGCGGTCAGCCAGTGGGCTTCCTCCTTCGCGGAGGCCGGCCTTGGCGTATCGAAGAGTATGGGCGATCTCTGCGGCCCAATGCTTTTTGCCATTCTGATGGGTACCTCCAGGGCCCTTTATGGAAAATACGGGGAAAGGCTGCCGCTGGAGCTTTGCATGAAGCTGAGCGCGGGCCTGTGTATCGTCAGTTACCTGGTGATTTCTCTTTCGGCCTGGCCGGTCTTAAGTCTTCTGGGCTGCGGCGTCTGCGGTTTTTCTGTGGGTATCCTCTGGCCGGGCAGTTTCAGTATCGCGTCCCGTTCGATTTCCAGGGGAGGTACGCTTTTGTTCGCCCTGCTGGCCCTGGGCGGCGATGTGGGCTGCTCCTTTGGACCGACCTTTGTGGGCACGGTGTCCTCGATGGCCCAGGGAGATCTGCATTTTGGCATCCTGACGGCTGTGGTTTTCCCGGCAGCGATGCTGGCTGGCTGTCTGCTTCTGACCTTTGCGCTGAAGAGGCGAAGACAGCTGAAGGCAGCCCCTTCTTTTTCAAAATCATATTGACACAGTGTCAGAATAGGTTTATAGTTAAAATTAAGAAAATGACACGGTGTCAGAATGAACAGGAGGGTGCTTTATGAAATCGAAGGTTTATTTTACGCGGGAACTCACCCCGGAGGCGGTGGTGAAGCTGTATCATGCGCTGGGCGCCACGCTGCCGGGGAAGGTGGCGGTGAAGATTCATTCCGGCGAGAAGGGAAATCAGAATTTCCTGCATCCGGAATTCTGGAAGCCTATGGTGGATGAGATCCATGGCACGATTGTGGAGTGCAACACGGCCTACGGCGACGCCACAGGCGGCGTGCGCGACAATACGGAGGCGCATCTTAAGCTTCTGGAGGAGCATGGCTGGACGAAATATTTCGATGTGGATCTGATGGACGCGGAAGAACCGGATGTGGTATGGCCCATTCCGAACGGGAAGATTCTGAAGGAAAACCGTCTGGGAAAGAATATCCTGAATTATGATTCCATGCTGGTGCTGGCGCATTTCAAGGGCCACCCGGCGGGGGGCTACGGCGGAGCCCTGAAGCAGCTGGCCATCGGCTGCGCGTCCCGGGCCGGCAAGGCGCTGATTCACTCCGCAGGAAAGACGGACGACCGCTTCGAGACCTGGAACCGGCACGCCAGCAATGTGGAGTTTCCCGAAGCCATGGCGGACGCGGCTTCCAGCGTGGCGGAGCATTTCAAGGGAAAGATCGCTTATGTGAACGTCATGAAAAATCTTTCCGTAGACTGCGACTGCTGTGTGGTGGCGGAGGATCCTTGCATGAAGGACATCGGAATTCTCTCCTCCCTGGATCCGGTGGCCATCGACCAGGCCTGCATCGATCTGGTGGTAAATTCGGAGGATCCCGGAAAGGAGCATTTCATGGAGCGGGTAAACAGCCGCAACGGCATCCATACCATTGAGGCGGCCGCGGATCTGGGCATGGGTTCCCGGGAATACGAGCTGATCGAGCTGTAATGACTGCGGGCAATGACCGCGGGCAATGATCGCAGGCGAATGATTCTGGGAGAATGACTGCGGGAGAATGACTGCGGGAGAACGACTGGGATAAAAGAAGAAAGGATGAGGCACTATGGGTAAGACATTGACAGCGTATTTTTCCGCCAGCGGCGTGACGGGCCGCGTGGCTGAGGAGATTGCGGAGGCGGCAGGAGCGGATCTCTACGAAATCCGCCCGGCTAAACCTTATACCGCGGCGGATCTGGACTGGACGGACAGCAAGAGCCGCAGCACCATAGAAATGAACGATCCTGCCTGCCGCCCGGCCATCGCGGAGCCGGTGACGGACATGAGACAGTATGACACCATATTCCTGGGCTTTCCAATCTGGTGGTATGTGGAGCCAAGAATCGTGGATACCTTCCTGGAGAGCTATGATTTTTCCAGGAAGACGGTGATTCCCTTCGCGACCTCCGGCGGAAGCGGAATCGGAAAGGCAGAGAAGAGCCTTCAGGCTCACTGCCCAGGCGCAGACTGGAAGAAAGGACAGCTTCTGAATGGAGCCGGTGCTGGCGCCTGGGCCAGAAGCATGCTGGGAGTCTGAAAAAGGCTCCCGGCAGGGGAAAAGCGATGCCAAAGGGTTCTGAAGAACGGATCAACAGCAGAAAGGAAGAGATTATCGACGCCTGCGCTTCCCTGTATGAAACCATGGGTTTCCGGGATATCACGATCCGGGATATCGGGAGGAAGACTTCTTTTACCCGCACCTCCATCTATAACTATTTTCAGACGAAAGAAGAGATTTTTCTGGCCCTTCTCCAGCGGGAGTACGAGGCGTGGACGGCGGATCTGGAAGCCGTCTGCCTGGAAAACGAGGCGCTGTCCGTGGAAGGCTTTGCGGACGCGCTGGCCCGTTCCCTGGAGTGGCGGGGCTGTATGCTGAAGCTTCTGTGCATGAATCTCTATGACATGGAGGGGAGCAGCCGCCTGGAAAATCTGGTGGAGTTTAAAAGGGTCTATGCAAGAGCCAGGGAAAGTATAGCCCGCTGCCTGGCCAGATTTTTCCCTGCGATGTCACAGGAGGAGATCGAAGGCTTTCTGTACGCCTTTTTTCCGTTTTTGTTCGGCGTGTATCCCTATACGTCGATGACGGAAAAGCAGAAGGAAGCGATGGATCTGGCAGGCGTCGGCTATCCCCGGTATTCCGTGTATGAAATCGTAAAGGATTTTGCGGTGAAGCTGCTGGGGAATCAAGGAGGCGGAAAAGAAGAGCAGGCGTCAGAGGAAAAGGGAAAGGAAGAACGGGCGTCAGAGGGATACGCAGGATGAAAATTACAGGCTCAAGATGGGAGCTTCAAATTGAAGATGACAATGGAAATGTGGCGGGGTTCAGCGGAGAAGCCTGTCCCGGAGAGTTCCTTGCGGACGCGGCTTCGCTTTGTTGGATACGGCATAAGGGAGAGGCCGCACAAGGAGACGGGATGGATCTGATCCGAAAAGTCACGGAGTATACGAAGGACAGCAGCTGCCGAGTGTTGTTTTTTGACGCGGATCAGAAAATCCTGTTTGAGGATGAGCTGGAGCTGAAAACGGAAGCATATCTGTCAAAGACGTATCTTATTTTCCTGGCAGCGGTGGTGGTTCCTCTGGTGTTTGTGGCAGCTTTGCTTACTATGCTGGATGAGATCGATCGGATGGTCCGTCTGATCACAGATCTTGTCATGCTTCTGGCTGCTATGCCGTTTCTCCTTTTGATGCTGCGGGTTGTGCGGCTTCATGTGGCGGCCAGGGGAGCAGTGATGACGGTCCGCCCGACGATTGGCAGGACGTACAGCTTTCCTGTATCAGAGATCACGAAGGTGATCCGGAAAGTCCGTCCGGATCCCATGGGAGCGCCGATCACGAGAGCGTCGATAAAGAAGCTTACGATCTGCACGAAAGCCAGGCGCGTAGTTCTCTGTGAGAGCATTACAGGCATCGAAGCCATAGACGCATATCTGGCCCGCCATGTGGATCCGGAACATATTGTGACGAAGGCTTAGCCTGTCAGCTCTGCGGTTCATTTCCGGGCGCCGCCTCCCGCAGGCAGGCCAGCAGCTGGTCGAAGCCGCCGCTTGGATAGATGGAAATGTCCTTTTCGTCTTTATTGATGAGGCAGTCGGTCAGGAGGAATACCTGCATGCCAAGCCTGGCGGCAACCATGTCCTCCGTGACGTCGTTGCCCACCATAAGGCATTCCTCTGGCGAAAGATCCATCCGCTTCAGGAGTTCCTGATAGTAGGCAGGATTCGGCTTGCAAAAGCCGATATTTTCATAGGTAGTGTAAAGTTCAAAATCTGTCGGCGAAAGGCCGGCCCATCGGATGCGGCTTTCGGTCGCGATGGCGGGGAAGATCGGATTCGTCGCCAGAGCGGTCCGAAG
>CALWQJ010000075.1 GCA_944383645.1 uncultured Merdimonas sp. | reverse complement strand
CTCGTCATGGACGAGCGCAGCGGGCAGAATATCGTATACAGCCTGAATATGACCATCTTTCAGGAGCTGATGAAATGGTTTTTCGACTTTTCAAAAGGAGGAACTAAGAAATGAAGAAATTAACCCTTGTGCTTCTGGCGCTTTCCATTTTATCCCTGATCGGCCAGCTGCTTGTGCTGCCGTACCTGCCGGACACGGTCCCGACCCACTGGAACGCAGCCGGGGAGATCAACGGATACGGAAGCAAATACACCAATCTTTTCCTGGCCGCCCTGCCCCTTCTGATGCTGGGACTCTTTGCCCTGACTCCCCGGATCGACCCGAGAAAAGAAAGCTATGAGAAGCACCGGAAGGCATACGATATTTTCCGCGTCTTTATGACACTCTTTTTCATCGCTCTTACCTGGGTCATCAACGCAGCCGCCATGGGCTGGCCTGTGGACGTCGGACGCATCATCTCCATCGCCCTGGGCGTTATGTTCCTGGTGCTTGGAAACTACATGCCCCAGATCCGCTCCAACTATACCTTCGGCATCAAGACGCCCTGGACCCTGGAAAGCCCCGCTGTCTGGAAGAAGACTCACGCCATGGGCGGAATCATCTTCTGCGTCTGCGGCGTGCTGACCATCGCGGCCGGCATCTTCGCCGTCTCCTGGGCCATGTACGTCATGCTTGCTGTCATTCTGCTCGGATCCCTGTGGCTCTATGTCTATTCCTGGCTCCTCTACCGGAAGGAGCGGTGAAATATTGGTTTATTGACTTTTCCCGCCCCGGCTGTTATACTTTGCTCATAAAAACGGGTGAGCACCTACCGTATGCAAGAGGCTGTCTTGCATACGGCTTTTTCATGCCTGCGCCCGGAAGACAGCAGCAAAGAAAGAGAGCGTTCTACATGAGAGAAAACCTGAAGTCCTCCGCCTTCAGCCGGACCATCCTGACTCTGATCCATTTCAGCCTGCCGCTGATCTTAAGCGGCATCCTGCAGCAGCTCTACAACTGGGCCGACGCGTTTATCGTGGGAAACGTGGAAGGCGAGCTGGCTCTGGCCGCCGTAGGCTCCACCACAACCCTCATCAATTTCTATGTGAACGCCATCACTGGCTTTACGCTGGGACTCTCTATCCTTTTCGCCCAGAAATATGGAAATGGAGAACATGGCTCCCTTTCCCGGATCCTGTCCTCCTTCTCTGTCTTCCTCGGCGGAATTTTTCTTCTGCTTGCCGGCGTCGGCATCGGGCTGACGGCTCCCCTCCTTAAGCTTCTCCACACGACGCCGGACACCATCGGACTGGCAGAGGAATACCTGGGGATCATCTTTGCCGGCATTCCCTTTCTCGCCGTCTATAACGTCTACTCGGCTGCTTTGCGCGGGATCGGGGACAGCCGGGCGCCTTTTTATTCCGTCCTGCTCTCCTCCCTGGTCAATGTGGTTCTGGACATCCTGTTCGTAGCCTGCTTCCGCTGGAACGTGGCGGGAGCAGCCATCGCAACTGTGTTCTCCCAGGCGGCCATGACCCTTTTTCTCATCGCCTACAGCGTCCGGAAGTATCCGCTTCTGCGCTTTTCCCTTCGCGGCAGGCTTTTTCACCGGGAGGCCCTGACAGACGGAATCCATTTTGGCTTCCCGCCCATGCTCCAGTCCAGCGTCAGCTCCGCGGGCAGCCTGATCCTCCAGAACTTTATGAACGGCTTCGGCTCCCAGACCGTGGCGGCGGTGACCACTGCCTACCGGGTGGATTCCGTCGTCATGCTCCCCATCATCAATCTGGGCTCCGGCATCTCTACCCTCACGGCCCAGCAGTACGGAGCCGGGAACCAAAAAGAGGCCCGGAGAATCTTCTCGGCGGGTCTCTTTGTCATGTCTGTCACAGCCCTGCTCTTGACGGCTCTTGTCATCCCCTCCGGCGGACATCTGATCGCCCTCTTCGGCGCAGGGGCAGAGGCTGTCTCCATCGGAGAGCGGTTTTTCCGCAGGATCGCCGCCTTTTACCTGGTCTACGGCCTTTCCATGGCTGTCCGCGGTTATCTGGAAGGGCAGGGCGACGTGGCCTATTCCAGCTTCGCGGGCATCGCCGCCCTGGCTGTGCGGATCGCGGCATCCTACGCCTTTGTCTCCCTTTTTGGCAATATGATCATTGCCCTGGCGGAAGGCTTTTCCTGGGCGGTGCTGCTGCTTCTGTATATTACACGGCTTCTGTGGCGGGAGCGCAGGATTCCTCCTTCTCCTCCAGATCCCTTCTGACCAGCTTCAGGCCTCCTAAGAACAGTCCCAGGCCGGCCGCCACAGCGGCCACATAGTAGACGATTTCCACCGCCGGGGAGGGCTCCGGCCCAAACAGCAGATTCAGCGCCGGCGTCGCGAAGGTTCCATAAGCATTGAACACAAAATGCACAGCGATGCCTGCCAGCAGGGAACGGTACCGCAGAGTCATATAACCGCAGAGAAGCCCCAGCAGGAACGCGTAGGCTCCCTGCACCAGATTCATATGGGCGATTCCAAAAAGCAGCGCCTGAATCACATTAATCACCCAGAACCGGGCTCCGGCCCTTTTCAGATACTCAATCGTAAGCCCCCGGAAAATGATTTCCTCTCCTACAGGAGCCAGAATCACAGTCGCAAACACAGACGCAAACGTAGTCTGGGCGATTCCAGACTCTTCCATCATCTGATTATAGGCCTCGATCATTTCCGGGGCCGCCAGCTGCCACACCGTCAGCAGGATTCCGATCAGGAACTGCGCGCCGAAGGCCAGCATCACCGTATAGCCGAAGCTCCTTCCGGTAAACTGCCCGGCAAAGGGAATTTCCATCCTCCTTTGCCTTAAGACCACATAAAGATAATACCAGAGTCCCGTGATCAGCAGCGACAGGATATGCATCCACATAACCAGAACAATGGAGTTTTCCATATACAGCTCCATGCCGCCCTCAGGGCCCGCGCCTATCATCCAGCCAAGCATCATCACCACTGCCACGGTGACCTGCACCGCAAGCATTACGAGCAGGGGAACGACGCTCATCAGATACCATCCAAATTTCTTCATTACTGTCTCCTCCTTTTGCCAAGTCCCAATCGTCATAACAATATTTCCAGCAAAAGCCCCGTCGCAGCGGAGGCTCCGTAAAGCAGTCCCAGAATCGCGAAATTCTCCTTCATGGGATGGTTCGCCCGAAACAGCACCGCCATTCCTACGCCCGCTCCCGCGCAGAGCCCCGCCATGGCCGAAGCAAAGCTTAAGCCCCCGGCCAGATAGAGCTCCGTGATCAAAATCGAGGAAGCGCAGTTGGGAATCAGGCCCAGAAAGGCCGTCACCAGAGGCTGAAACCAGGCGTCCTTTCCCAGAACCGCCGTCAGAGCCTCCGTGCCAATCCACTCCAGCAGCAGGGTCAGCGCAAAGGTAAATACCAGAATATACACAGTCAGGCGGATCGTGTGGCGCAGGGCCGGCTTCACGATTCCGCCGTGATCGCTGCAGCCGCAGCTTCTGCACAGCTCCTCAATATGCTTTTCTTCCTTCTTCTTTCTCAGAACCAGATCCGTCAGGTACCCAAACAGGATACCGATCAGCACCTTTCCAAGCAGCAGCTGTCCGATGACCCTGCCGCTTCCCGGGTGCCCCAGCAGAATGAGCACGGCCTCGTCCGAGGTGGAAAGGAACACTGCCAGCAGTGTTCCCAGCGTAATCACACCGCCGGAATACAGATTTGCCGCCGCCACTGAAAAACCGCATTGGGGAACGCAGCCGAACAAGGCGCCTACAACAGGGCCGGCCTTCCCCACCTTTCCCAGCACCCGGTTCATATATTGATTGGAATAATGCTCTACCGCCTCCAGAATCAGAAAAGCCGCCAGCAGAAAAGGCACCATCCTGACCGTATCCAGAAGCGCGTGTTCCAGCGCATGAAGGATCATTTTTCCGTACACCTCTTTTCGTTTCTCTTAACAAGGCTACAGAATACCACAAACCGCCGCTTCGCGCAAGGGAAGGGGCTGAAAATAACTTCTTTGTTAAAAATTTGATTATTTATATTGCATTCTGGAAGAGATATGTTATAATGGCCTCAGACAGCGGTAATCCTTTCGCCGCGCAGTCTCCCCTGCAGAAAGCAGGCGGTCACATTCAGAAAAATAAATAATAGCGAAGTAGGATTTTATGCGTCAAGTGTTCGCTGGCTGGGGAGTCGCCGCGAAACGAAAAGCAGAGCATGAGAGCTTGGTCTTACGATATAATATCCGCACCCGTTGCTGCAGATGAGTACATCTCATGTGTGGAGGACATCGCTTATCCCCGTACAGGACAAAAGGGCCTGCTGCGGCGGATAACGGGAATCGGGCTGAGGAACAGTCTCGATATTATTTATTTTGCCTGACACACATTACAGGAGGTGTATTTTTTATGCAATTATTTTCCAAAGACGCTTTCTCGTTCCGGGAACAGCTCAGAAGCTTAAGACGGGTACAGAGCCTCTGCCTCTGCGGCCTTTTTGTGGCCGCCTATGTGGCGCTCTCCTTTTTCAGCATTAAGATGACGGAATTTTTGGAATTCCGCTTCGCCTTTCTTGCCCTGGCTGCCGCGGCGGCTTACGGCGGACCGGTCATGGGAATGGCCGCAGGTCTTACGGGCGATGTCATCAGCTTCTTCGCGGCTCCCCAGACCGGCCCCTTCTTCCCGGGCTTTACCATCAGCTATACGCTTCTGGGCTTTTTGTTCGGCCTGATTCTCTACCGCTCGAAGATGACGCCCTTACGCGCCCTGGCGGCGGGCCTGGCTGAATTTATCATCGCCTGCACCCTCAATACCCTGTGGCTCCACTTCATGTACGGCATGGAATGGGAATATCTTTTCACCATCCGTCTGATTAAGAATACGGTATCCCTGGGTGTAAATACGGTCATGATCTTTATCTTTATGAAGGCCTTTTCCCGGATCCTGCTGTCCATGCCTGCTTCCCTTAAGGCCTCCCGGCCATAGGGCAGAATCCATGTAAAACAGAAAATCTGCAGCCGGAAAATCCAGACATCATTACACAGAAACGGCCGAAAGGGCTTCGACAAACCGAAACGCTTGTCGAAGCCCTTTCTTTCTATTTACTCCGCGGCAGAAATTCCTTCTGCGCGCTCACTGCCGTCCGCGGCCTCTTTTTGCAGGCAGGCATCGGAAGACAGGTTCTTCTCTTGAGCCTCCCGCACATGCTCCAGATAAATCTGCCGCACGCCCGGATACTCTCCCAGTCCCTTCATCTGACAGACGACCTCGTAGCCCTCCCGCTCGAACTGGCTCCTCCAGGAATCCTCGTCCTGGCCGGACATGTCGTGGATGGCATGATCGCCTGCCACCACCATAAAGGGCGCCAGGATCAGCCTTTTCGGCCCCAGGGCCCGAATCTGCTTTTTCAGGGATTCCATGGAGGGATAGGCCTCTACGGTCCCCAGGAACACCCGGGAATACCCCATATCCTTAAAAGTATAGTCGAGCGCCGCGTAGATGGCGTTGGCGTAATGGGTCGTGCCATGGCCCATAAGCACCAGGGCTTCGTCCTCCTTCAAATCCGGAAATTCCTCCATCACCGCCCGGATCACGGCCACATTGTCCTCCTGGCTGGTCAGCAGTGGATCTCCGAAGGCCACCCGCTCAAAGGCATCCCGCCGCTTCAGCACGTCCTCCTTCATCAGGTCGTTTTCCACGCCGTTGATCACATGGGTGGGCTGTACGATAAGCTCCGTGATCCCGTCCGCGATCATCTGCTCCACCGCCTCCGCCACCGTGGGCACCTTCACGCCGTCCCGGCGCAGCAGCTTGGCAATGATCATCTTGCTGGTCCAGGCCCGGTAAATCTGGTAATCCGGATAGGCCGCCTCGATGTCTGCCTCGATCCGGTCAATCGTCTTCTCTCTCGTCCTGTGAAAGCTGGTTCCAAAGCTTACCACCAGAATCGCTTTCGTTTTCCTTTCCATCTCCTGTCTCTCTCCTTAAGCAGTCAGTTTTTTCAAAGTGGTAATGGAAATGTCTCCCACCACCGCCAGATCCTCCGCCTGGTAAGCGTAGGGGAAATTGTCCTCAAACAGGATCTGGGAAGAGGGCGGAAACTCCTCGTCCCCGGCCCAGAGGATGAAGCGTACATGAAGGCCGTTGATGAACTCAAACTCATAGGAGACGTCTCCCAGAGAAAGCTTTTTCACCCCCGGAAGCTTCTCCATCCCTTCCGCGAACTTATCCAGCTTAAAGCCAAAGCCGAATTTCAGCCGCATCAGGCAGCGGCCCTCGAACTGGCGGAAATAGACCTCGCCCCAGGGAACCTCCCGGTAGGTCAGGTATTTCCCGCTGCTTTTTACCACCTGGGCGGAAAGCAGGAACCGGAGCACAATGATCTTGGCCGGAACCATATCCAGCAGAAGAAAGGCTCCCTCCTCGTCTTCGTCCTCCTTGCGCACCGCAAACTCCGGGAAATCCACCAGATAGCGGTAGCCCATCAGCCGGATGTGGAACTGCTGCCTCTCCTCGTCGTATTCCACGCCGCAGCGCTTCGCCGCCTCCTTCGGATCCAGCTTCTGATATTCGCTCAGATAATGCTCAAAGGGAATCCGCTCTTTATTGTCCTTCTCGTATGGAAATTCCATTCGCCGTTCTCTCCTTTTCGTCCGTTATTCCGTCTATTCCTGCACCACCGAAGGGAACAGGCTGCTGTCCGTATGGGGCAGGAAGCAGCAGGCCACAAATTCGTCCATATAGCCCGGCTCTGTGGAAAGCTCCAGGTAGGTCATGTTCTGGGCCAGCTCATAGACCTTGCGCTCTGCCTTTGTGGAGAGCAGCATGGCGTAGGCGCCGCACAGGGAGGAGTTGCCGATATAGTGGTAGCACTCCAGGGGGATGTCCGGGAACATGCCGATTCCTACCGCGTTCTTCATATTGATGCCGCTTCCGATGCCGCCGGCCACAAAGACCTGCTCGATCATGCTGATATCGAAGTCCAGGGTCTTCAGCATGGTGCGGATAGCGGAGAAAATCGCTCCCTTGGCCCGGATGAAATTGTCGATGTCCACCTCGGTGATCTCCACGTCCTTCGTGCCCTCCGCCTCGGCTTCAAAGGCCAGCACATAGCTTCCCATGCCGTAGGCGTCGTGCTTGATCCGCTTTCCTTCCCGGATGAATTTGCCCTTGGGGCTGATGATGCCGCAGCGGAACAGCTCCGCGATCACATCGATGATACCGGAACCGCACAGGCCCACCGGCTTCTGGCCCTCGTCCCCGATGATATGGAAGCTGGGCTCCATGGTCTCCTTGTCAATCGTACAGGCCTCGATGGCTCCGTCCGTGGCCCGCATACCGCAGCTGATGTCGCCGCCCTCGAAGGCCGGTCCCGCCGAGCAGGCACAGCTCATCATAAAGTCAGAATTTCCAAATACCAGCTCACCGTTGGTTCCCAGGTCGATAAAGAGGGAGAAATGAGGCTGGTTCCAGAGCAGGCTTACCAGGGTGCCCGCCGTGATATCGCCGCCCACATAGCTTCCGATATTGGGCGCCATGATAATATGCGCGTCCGGATGCACATTCAGGTTGATGTCCGACGCGTAGAAAGAGTTCGTCTTAAAAAAGGCCGGGATGTAGGGCTCCATCCGCAGCGGATCCGCGTTGATTCCCATCAGCAGGTGGTTCATTGTGGAGTTGCCCGCCACTGCCAGGCGGAAAATATGGCGCGGGCTGATTCCCGCCGCCCGGCACATCTGCTGGATCATGGGATTTAAGGTCTCGGAGACGATCGCGTCCTGAAGTTTCTTTTGTCCGCCGGGCTTCGTGGATTCGATGATACGGTTAATGACGTCAGCGCCAAAGCGGATCTGCCCGTTTCCGGCGGAGGCCTTCGCCAGAATCTTTCCGTTCGTCATATCCACCACCACGGCAGACACGGTCGTGGTTCCGATATCCACCGCCAGGCCGCCTACGATCAGATCCTCGTCCTTTCCGGACACCTCGTAGACAAACACATGGCGCTTGCCCTGGCTTATCACGCACTGCACCTCGAAATCACTGCTTCGCAGCACATCTGGCAGGCGGCGCAGCACCGAATAGGGAACACGGATGTACTGGATGCCCGTAGCCTCCTGCAAAGCCCGGATCAGCCGCTCGATATCCGGCATGGTATCCTCAAGGCTTGGCGGATCCATCTTCACCTTCACGATATGGATATTATTCTCCATGGGAAGCCCGGCTTCCTCGATCTTTTCCTTGGAATCATCGAAAATCCGGATCTCCTCCGGGGAACTCAAATCCGCCACCTTCATGCGGCTCCGGTAGGCCGACGCGATATCCGGCACCAGAATCTCCACATCGCCCGCCACCTGGCTGCAGCAGGCCAGGCGCCAGCCTTCCGCGTACTCCGCGTCGCTGATATGGCGGGTCTGCCTGGATTCCAGCTTCCCTCCCAGAAGCTTCACGCGGCATTTTCCGCAGGAACCATTGCCCGAGCAGGGCGCGTCAATCACTACGTTGGATTTCCGCGCGGTCTCCAGAAGATTCTCTCCTACCATGGTCGATACCATCACCGGATCGCCGTTCTCAAACCGAAAAATCACATTAGCCATACTTGTTCCCATCCTCCTGTTTCTCTTAAGCGGCAGCGCTCTCCCATCCCCGCCGCGTCTGTATCAAAAATAAAATCAAGCGCCGGCGCGCGGATTCTTTTTTCCGCATGCCGACGCTTTGATTATAGCATATCCGTCTGTTTCCGTCTATTCCCATCCGGAGATTTTTCGCGTCTCAGCTCTCCCTGCACCTGCCGAAATCCGTCACCACGCCGTCGGACACCCGCAGGATGCGGTCGGCGGCCTGGGCGATCCGCTGGCTGTGGGTAATCATCACAATGGTCTGCTCATACAGATGGGAGGCCTCCTTGAGAAGGGCGATCACCTCGCTGGTGTTCCGGGTGTCAAGGTTGCCTGTGGGCTCGTCGGCCAGGATGAGGGCGGGGCGGGTGATCAGGGCGCGGCCGATCGCCACGCGCTGCTGCTGGCCGCCGGACAGCTGTCCGGGCAGGTGGCGCCGCCGATCCGAAAGCCCCAGCACCGCCAGCAGCTCCTCCAGGTATTTCCGATCCGGCTTGCGGTAGTCCAAAAGCACCGGGAAAATGATGTTCTGCTCCACCGTCAGCTCCGGGATCAGGTGAAAGCTCTGGAAGATAAAGCCGATATTCCGGCGGCGGAAAATCGTCAGATTGCGCTCCTTCATAGCAAAGATATCCCTGCCGTCGATGTATACCTTTCCTGCGGTGGGCGTATCCAGCCCGCCGATCAGGTTTAGGAGCGTACTCTTTCCGGAGCCGGATTCGCCCACCACCGCCACGAATTCGCCCCTGGGGACCGAAAAGGAAGCCTGCTTCAGGGCCTGGACGGCGGCCTCGCCGCTTCCGTAGGTTTTGGAAATCTTGTGAACCTCTAACAGTTCCATGTCATATCACACCTCTTTCTCTTTTTCTTTACAGAAAGAGTAGCATGGCAACCCTGCTGCCAGATGACAGCCGGATTACAATTTTGCAGGAATCAGAAAATTGACGGTGAAGGTGGTTCCCTCTCCCGGCATGCTGTCCACCTCGATCGTCCCGTTATGCGCCTCGATGACCGCCTTTGCCAGAGGAAGGCCCAGGCCGGTTCCCTGGATGTCCGAGGAAAAACGGCTGCGGTAAAACCGTTTGAATATATGGGGAAGATCCTCCGGATGGATGCCGCTTCCGTCATCGCTCACCGTCACCTGGACGATGGAGCCAAACCCACGCCAGGCAATGCGGATCTCGGCCCCTTCCCCGGTGTGGCCAAAGGCGTTTTTCACGAGATTGCCCAGGGCCTCTGTCAGCCAGCCGCGGTCGCATGACAGCATAAGCCCTTCCTCTCCGGAAAGAACCAGCTTCTTTTTCTCCCGCTCTGCCTGGCAGGAAAAGCGCTTCCCGATGTCCCGCAGGATGTCAGACATATCCTGGGGGACTTTCTCAAACACAGCCGCGCCAGCCTCCAGCCTGGCCATCTTCAAAAGCTTCTGTACCAGCCCCTCGATCCGGTCAAGCTCTCCTTCCGAAAGCTGGGTGAACTCCAGAAGCTCCGGCTGCTCCCGGACCTCCTCCTGCAAAAGCCCGTTGTAGATATTAAGCGCGGCCAGGGGCGTCTTAAGCTGATGGGAGATATCGGAGATGGTCTCTTTTAGAAAGGCTCTGGAGCGGCCCTCATTTTCGGCCTGGGCGTTCAGGACCGCCGCCAGGGAATTGATCTCGTGGAACAGCCGGTACAGCTCTCCTTCCTCGTCGCTTTCGATGCGGGCGTCCCGGTTCCCCGCCAGGTATTCCTGGATGGTGTCTATGGCCTTTTCAAGCGTCCTGCTCTGATCCAAGAAATACCGCCACAGAGCGGCGAAAACCGCGCACAGCGTAAGCAGCGCGGCCAAAGCCAGAAAGGCCGCGGCGGCTTTCGGCTTAAGGCAGAGAACCGCCGCCGCAGAAAGCAGGGCGAAGGCCGCCATCGCCGCCAGCACCCACAGAAAGAGCCGCCGGATTTTCCGGTTTTCCAGTATCCTCACTGCCTGTCTCCTCCTGCCGTGCTCCACTTGTACCCCATGCCCCGGATCGTCACAATCCTCCTGGGCGCGCCGGGATCTTCCTCGATCTTTTTGCGGAGCCTGCGGATATAGACGGTCAGCGTGCTGTTGTCGATATAATTTCCGTCGCAGTCCCAGAGCCGCCCCAGAATCTGCTCCGGCGAAAGGACGATATCCGGATTCTGCATAAACAGGCACAGAAGCTTGTATTCGCTGGCTGTCAGCTCCAGCGGCTCACCGTCCCTTGTGACCTCCTGCCGGAGCAGCCGGACCCGGATCCCGTCCGAGGACAGCTCCGGCTCCGCTTCCGCCTCTGCATCCGCATCCGCGCTCTCCCCGCCGAAATTTCCGCTTCGCCGGAGCAGGGCGTTTACCCGGGAAAGGAAGACCGCCAGCTTAAAGGGCTTGGTTATGTAATCGTCGCCGCCGATATCCAGCCCCATGATAATGTCCGTCTCCTCATCCGCCGCCGTCAGGAACATCACCGGCACCCGGGAGGTCCTTCGGATTTTCCGGCACAGCTCCAATCCGGATCCATCCGGCAGGGCCACGTCCAGCAGCACCAGATCGTAGTCCCCTTCCGCCCAGAGCCGCTCCCCTTCCTCCCTTGTCCGGGCCGCCGTAAGCGCGTAGCCCTGTTTTTTCAGCGCAAAGGACAGGCCCTGGAGCAGGCTCCTGTCATCCTCCACAAAAAGAATGCGTTTCATCTTTCTATCCACCTCATCTATGTCCTCACAGCTCACCGATGGTATCTGTGACCGGCATTCTGCGGATCCGCCTGGCCGGCGCCCAGGCCGCCAGGAAGGCGGCGGCGAAGCCAAACACAAGAATCAGCAAAAGCTTCGTGACCGGCAGGCTCCAGGGCGTACCGAAATATTTCGTGAGCAGCAGAAGGTGCAGGGCGCGGCTTAAGATCACGCCAGCCCCGCAGCCCGCTATAAGACCGGAGACCGCATAGGTCAGGGCCTCCGCCGTGATCATGCCCGCAAGCTGCCTGCCGTCCATGCCCACCGCCCGCATGGCGCCGTACTGTCTGGCGCGGGCGGTTACGCTCATGGAAACGCTGTTCAGCATCTGAAAGAGCGTAATTACCGCGATCACCGCCAGGAAGCTGTAGGCCACAAGCTGCGCCGCCAGGTAGGTCGCCGCGTCGTCCCGGTTCCCCTGGCGCAGATCTTCAAAAATGACGTCTCTGCCTGCCAGGCTGCTGATCTGCCGGACGGTGTCATCCGACGCTCCCTTCGCCAGCTGCACGCCGATCAGACTGTAATTTTCTTCCCCGGTGAGCCGCTTAAAGGTCTCCGGCGAGCAGATCACGCTGTATTCGCTGGAATAGAGGCCGGAAGAGACTGCGCAGGCAATGGTGATTTCCGTTCCGCCTATCTGCAGGGTATCCCCGGCCTGCAGGGGATTGTCCTGGCTTTGGATCGTCGCGGCCTGCCCGCCGTCTCCACAGACCGCGGACAGATCGCCCTCCACGGCGCTTCCCTCCATGCTCTCCAAAAGCCCCTCCGTGTAGGCCATGAGATTCACCGCGCTGACCCCGGCTCTGGAGGACGCGGCCGGAACCTGCCCCAGGTACGAGACGCCGTAGCCCCCTTCTACCTGGGGAATTTCCCGGATCTCCTCCAAAAGCTCCGGCTCCAGCAAAAGAGCGTTGGCATAGCCGTTCAGGCTAAGGTCCGGCTGCCAGGGCTTAAGCGTCGGCACCAGCTGCCGGGCGAAATCAAGCCCTACCGAAAAGCAGAGGAACAAAACGATGCTTAAGGCAAAGCTTGCCGTCATCAAAAACCAGTTTTTCCTGGAGGCTGCCGCATGGCGGATCCCCAGAGTCCATTCCGTTTTTCCGAAAAGCAGCCTTCCTGTGCGGCGCACCGCCGGAACGGTTCCGCTGTTTCCGGACGCGGCCCCCATGGGGGAGACCTTCGCCGCCCGCCTGGCCGGGACCTGCGCCGCCAGAAGGACTGTCGCCACGCCGGACAGCGCGCCGGCCGCCAGCCCCGCAGGGCTTACGGCAAGCACCGGGGTGGAGGCGAACTCCCCGCCGATGAAGAAGCGCAGCAGCACGCAGACCGCCCAGGTGATGAGCGTGCCCAGGATCAGGCCTGCCGGGACCGCCGTCCTGCACCAGTGCAGCGCCTCCAGCCTCACAAAGCGGCGGATCTGCTGCCGGCTCGCGCCGACGCAGCGCAGCATACCGAAGAACTTCGTCCGCTGGGCCACATTGCTGTTCATGCCGCCGGAGATCATCAGCACCCCGGCCAGCAGCACCAGAAAGAAAAGGACGAAGGCTATCCCATAGATATTTTTCACAGCCTCGCTGCTGCTCTGCCCGGCCAGGCCCATGACCGCCGTATTTTCCTGTATGCTATCCTCCGGCAGCTGAGAGCGCGCCTGCAGCTCCTCCCTGGCCTCTGCCGCTGCCGCCGCGCTCTCAAACTGCACATAGAAGGAGGACGCAGCCGCCGTGACGCCGTTTTCCTCCAGCAGCGCCTCAAAGGCCGCCTCTGTCATATAGACCGCCACCAGATACGTCTGCCCTTCGTAATACTCCCGCTCGTCCGAGCCGAAGCCAGACACCGTATATTCCGCAGCCCCCGCAGGCGTCTCCAGCGTCACCGTATCGCCCGGTTCCACATCCAGGGCAAGACCGGCATTTGAGCTGAGCACCACCTCTCTGTCATTTCGCGGGAACGCCCCTTCCTCCATGCCGCCCGCAAGCTCTTCCAGATACGTCTCATCCGTGCCGTACAGCGCGGCCTTTCTTTCCCCGATGTACCAGGGCTGATCCGCGTCCGTATTAAATACAGAGGACCAGCCAGCCGCCGTGACGTCCGGCCTCCGGCTGATTTCCTCCGCGGCCTTCTCCGTAACCTGGTCCAGCCGGATATGCCAGCTTCCATGCTTCTCCCGCAGGGCGATGCTCTCGCCCCGAAGCGTCATATCCGCAGAGCTGAAAATGGTAGTTACCAAAAGGACGGCAATCGTGATGCACAGCAATATCATCCGGTTCTGGCGCCTGCGCACCCTGGCCGAAATCGGGATCAGATCCAGATAGCTTCTCATCTTCTTATTCTCCGGCAAATTCATGTCCAATCACACCTCTTTCTCGCTTGATGTAGAAAGAGTAGCACGCCAGCCCTACTGCCTGATAACAGAAATCCTGCAATTTTGCAGGATTTCGTAAGGTTCATATCTATATCCGATCCATATCCGGCCGGGACATCAGTCCTTCTGCCGCCTTCCAAAGGGCACAAACAGAAACGGCGCGAAGGCGGACACAGCAAGAGCAAGATGGAGGTTCATAAGCCGCAGCAAAAGAGAGGAAGGGATTCCAATCCAGTGCTGGAATGGGGCCAGCCAGACGCTTAAGGCAGGCGGGAAGCCCGGCAGGTACAGCTGCAGCAGAATCACCACCAGATACAACGCAGAAATCAGGGCCGCCGACGCGGCAATCTCCAGCTTTGTCATGGACCGGAAGGCCCACAGTCCCCCGAGCAGCAGTATCGCCAGGAAAAGTACCCCCTGAAAGATCGTGGAACGGAGCGGATCCACAGAGACTTCCACAGCTCCGTCCGCGCCAGTGGTCCGGACCACATAAAAAAATCCTCCGTAAATCGTGATGTAATAGCTGAGCCA
>CALWQJ010000074.1 GCA_944383645.1 uncultured Merdimonas sp. | reverse complement strand
TATTGCTTTCCATTATGCATTACCACCATTTGATTTGGCTCGTCACATATTCACGCAGCGCAATGAATTCTGGAGACGCGATATCTCTCGGTCTTGGAAGATCGATAATCTTCTCCTCCTTAAGGGTTGTCGGTTTATTCGAAAGGATCAGACACTTCTCCGAAAGATACACGGCTTCCTCAATATTATGAGTAATAAACAAAACCGTACTTCCCGTCTGTTTCCACAGCTTAATGACCTGATCCTCCAGATAATAGCGGACCTTAATATCCATCTGCGCATAGGGTTCATCCATCAGGAGCAGATCCGGATGAAGGGCAAAGGCGCGTCCAATCACCACTCTCTGCTCCAGAGAAGCGCTCAGCTCATGGGGATAGGATTTCCTTACAGCCTCCAGGCCCAGAGTCTCCAGAATTTCTTTTGTACGCTCCTCAATGACATTCTTTGGATATTTCTTTATTTTCAAGCCATACTGTATATTCTCTTCCACAGTCAGCCACTGATAGGCAGACGGCTCCTGAAATACAAATGCCATATTATGTTTTTTGGGATCTGCCGGCTCATTGTCAATCAGGATCTGGCCTTCCGTGGGTTCCAGAAGCTTGACGAGAAGATTCAGAAACGTAGTCTTTCCACAGCCTGTAGGCCCTACGATGCATACGAAATCGCCCTTTTTTACATCAAATGAGATATTATCCAGAACCAGCAAGTCTCCAAATTTTTTTGTCAATCCACGCACTTTTACTTTTGCGTCTTCACTCATCTTCGTTCCTCCTTACTGATTCCTTAAATATCCAGATCCGTATTGGCCACAATCTCGTTGCGCATCTCCAGAAAGGCCTTGTCGGTATAGCTTCTCGGCCTTGGAAGATCCACTATATACTCTTTCTTCACGTAAGAGGGCCTGGAAGCCAGAAGCATGATGCGGTCGCCCAGATACAGCGCTTCTTCCACGTTATTGGTTACAAATACAATGGTTCTCTTATTCTTTTCCCAGATTTTGATGATTTCATCTTCCATGGAATACCGGGTCTGGGCATCCAGCGCTCCAAAGGGTTCGTCCATCAGCATGATGTCCGATTCGGACGCATAGGCACGCGCGATTCCCACACGCTGCTTCATGCCGCCGGAAAGCTGTTTGGGAATGGCTTTTTCAAAGCCCTGCAGACCTACCAGATTGATATATTCCTGCGCCTTTGCCTGGCGCGTTGCCTTGTCTACTCCTTTCAGCTTCTGGTTCATCTCTACATTTCCCATGACGGTTTTCCAGGGAAACAGCGCATATTTCTGGAATACCATACCCAGGTCTCCCATCTTCGGACGGCCGTCCGCGAAGATGATTTCACCGGAAGTCGCTTTTTCCAGATCCGCTATAATATTAAGCAGAACGGTCTTCCCACACTGTCCGGGTCCCAGCAGAACCAGAAACTCATTTTCTTTTACATCCAGTGTGATATCCTTCAATACCTCCACCGTTCGATCTTTCAGATAATAGGTCTTGCTGACATTTTTTAAACTTATTTTGTTTTTGAGAACTGCCATGGACAAAGTACTCCTTCCAATTTCACCAATATTGTGGACAGCAGCAGATTAACAACGCCGATTACCAGCATACAGGCCAGGATCAGAGCTGTATCGCCCGACTCCTGTCCGCGGACAATCAGGAAGCCTACGCCCTGCTTCGCCACGATCATCTCCGCTGCCACCACGCACATCCAGCCGCTGGAAAGAGCGGTACGAATACCGGCCAGGATCGCAGGCACTGTCGCGGGCAGGGTAATCTCAAACAGAAGCTGTCTGCGGTTTGCTCCCAGCACAAGGCCTGCATTGATCAGAAGCGGATCAATTTCCTTGATTCCGGAGCAGGTATTCAGAACAATCGGCACGAAAGAACCGATAAATACAATCACGACCTTGGGAAGCTCTCCGATGCCGCACCACAGGATTACCAGCGGAATCCATGCGATAGGCGGAATTGGTCTCAAAATTTCAAACACCGGTCCCAGGAAGGAGTCAAAAGCCTTGCTCCATCCAAGTCCCACGCCCAGGAACACGCCCAGGACAATGGCGAAAAAGAAGGCAATCAGCACACGCTTCAGGCTTGCCCAGATATGTACGATCAGCGTAGCCTCTGAAATAGGATTCACGCAGATATCCAGGAATCTCTGCAGTGTAGCGTAAGGCGTCGGAATCATGGTGTCTGCTCCCTGGGAAAGAAAGATCCAGGCAGCAAAGAACATCCCAATCGACAGAACCGGCAGAATATAATACCATTTTTTCACTTCACTACTATTCATTCCCGATACCTCCATGGAGCTACTTTCTTTTCAAACATTCCCAGAACCTTATTAAGCAGCGCTCCCGTAAAGCCAATTGTGAACATTCCAACAATGATGATGTCCGGCCGGATCAGCGTTCTTCCCAGCTGGATCATGTAGCCCAGTCCTCTGGTCGCCGCCAGCATCTCCGCCGCGCACAGGGTAGTCCAGGAAGCATTCAGGGAAAGACGGACGCCTGTGAATACCATATTCATGGAAGAGGGAATGCAGACTGTCGTGAAAATCTCCCAATCGCTGGCGCCGAAGGTCTTCGCCACATTGATGCGCACCTGATCCGTCAGCCGGATTCCCAGATAAGAATTGATAACACAGGGAACGAACGCAGCTACGAAGATGATGAACATTTTCGCGCTCATTCCGATTCCCATGGTCAGAATAATAATCGGAATCCAGGCAATGGGCGGAATCGGACGGATAATCTCAAACAGAGGATTTAAAAGCCAGCTCGCCCACTTGTAATATCCCATAATCCAGCCCAGAGGCACTCCGATCACTACCGCTACCGCGAAACTGGAAAGCGCCAGCCTCAGGCTCTGCAGAAAGTGCTGGGGAAGCGTAGACCCATCCGGGTTCACATTGGACAGCTTAAAAATAAATGTCTCGACAACCGTAGACGGCGGGCTTAATACACGGTCAGACACCCAGCCCAGACGTACACTGAGTTCCCAGATCCCAAAAAACAGGAACAGTCCCAGGACGCTCAGACAGAAATATTTTGTTTTTGTTCTCTTTTTATTTTCCATAAACGACACCTTTCAAATCAGCCCCTTCCGAAAAGATGCTGCCGGATTCCTCCGACAGCATCTTTCTAACCGGCAAAATGGTTTATTCCATCGGAACTCCTCTTTCTTCCGCCAGAGCTTCTATAAATTCACTATCGATAAAGCCGTTGTCAATCAGCGTCTGCTTATCCTCTTCTGTGTAGCTTCCCTGGTCAACGAAGAAGTCGATAACGCCTTCCATTACCGTATCCATCTTTCTGGAACCATACTCGCCGGAGAAGTATTCGATCTGCTGCTCCAGAGTCGGCAGCGGGCGATCCTTCACGAAACGCATTGCCTGCTCTTCATCGGTGTCAATACCATTGTCCAACTGCATCTGCAGCAGATACTCTGCCTGAGTATCCAGATCATCATGGTATTTCTCGCAGATTTCAATGGATGTCTTAAACCAGGTGTATACCGCGTCCCAATTCTCGTCAATGGCCTTCTGCGACGCCACAAATACAGTCGGAAACTCTTCCGGGAATGCCATACCGCTGGAAACCTTTACCCAGCCTTCCTGCTCAGCCTGATAATTCTGCGGATCCCAAAGGGCCACAATGTCGCCCTCGCCCGCCTTGAATGCAGCGTAAGCAGCCGGTACATCCATATGTACGATATTAACATCATTTTGAGTCAGTCCCAGCTTTGCAAGCGTGGCTACCAGACCAAAATGTACGCTGGTGGAAGTAGCGCAGAGGATCGTCTTTCCTCTCCAGGTGTCTGCATTTCCATAGATATCCGGGGAGCCTTCTACCTCGCCCTGAATCTGCGCGATGTCACTGTCCGGCCTTGCCCAGTAGCCAAGAGACACGTTATCGCCCACATGAATGCCGATGATCTTTGCGTCATAAGCGATTCCTGCCGCGATAGCAGGTGCAGAACCATAAGCTCCCGCTCCCCACTCGTCAGCTCCCAGAGCCTCATTCTGGGTATTTCCGCCTGTAAACCAGAGAATCTCCATATCAAGTCCGTTCTCCGCAAAAGTACCTTCCTTCTCTCCAATGTAGCTGGGAAGTCCATGGCTGAACGGCTGATGGCTGACTACCAGAGACATGTTTCCGTCCTCAGATGTGTTTTCTGCAGATGCCTCACTGGAAGAATCGGCTGATTCAGATGCTCCACCTCCGCATCCTGTCAGCATGGATGCCACCAGACCCAGCGCCACTAACAGACTGATTAATTTTTTACCTCTCTTTTTCATGTTACCCTCCTTTTGCTCCCTTTTAAGATTTCCCCTCATAAAAGTTTCACGAGATTAATTAACTTAGTTAATTAATTTGATAAATCCATTTTACTAGCTTGATTCTTTTTTGTCAATTCGTATATTTTTACATATTTAGTTCCTTCTTTTTGTGCATAATCACGTTTAAATAATTTGTGTATAAAAAGGGAATTGCATTTTTTCCAATTTTTTTATATAATTGTCATATATTTTTTTATTTTTAATTTTCTTAAAATGGTTAATTAATAGACCTATGCATACATATATTTATATTTGAGGGATCTGTCTATGAAAAAGTTAGTAAACACCAATAACTCCAAATTCAGCAACCGTTCCCTCACCCTTCAGCTGCTGTTTTCGCGCGGGGTGCTGTCAAGAACTGAGATTGCTGATTATCTGAATATCACTACAGCTGCCGTTACCTCCATTGTGAATGATTTTCTCGAAGAAGGGCTTCTTGTTCAGAGGGAAGATTCCATGCAGGAGAGCCAGCCCCGGGCCGGAAGACGCAGAGCTCCTATCAGCATCAATTACGACTGGAAATATATTGTAGCTATCGACATTCATTCCTATTATATTAATATCGCTGTCACGAACCTGCAGGGGCAGGTACTGGCAGAGACTACAAATCTTCCTCCTGTCACCAGCAACTTTGATACTTTTTTTTCCAGCATTGCCAAAGACTGTATCCGAATGCTCTGGGAATCCTCCGTCCCTACGAATAAGGTTCTGGGTGCGGGCGTTACCATCATTGGACCGGTAAATCAGGAGGATGGAATCGCGCTTCATCCTTTCCGGCTTTTTGAATGTGAGGTTCCTGTTAAACAGTATTTTGAAAAAGAATTTCCATTTCCAGTGGCAGTGGAAAGTAATGTATGCGCTTATCTGCTTGGAGAGATGCTTTATACAGATATTGCGTCCTCCTCACCGAACATCCTCATGCTGAAATGGGGGCCCGGAGTAGGATCCGCCATGGCAATCCGGGGGCAAATCTACAAAGGCCACGGATACCAGTCTACAGAAATCGGGCACAACCAGATTGCCGAAAAGAATGGAAAGAAGTGTAACTGCGGCCGCACCGGCTGTCTGGAACCCTCCATTTCCAGTGATGCGATTGTTGAATTTATTCTCCAGAAAGCCCAGGAAACTCCTGGCGGACAGCTTGCGCAGCTGATGTCAGTCATTGGCAGGCCTGATCGCAAAAATCTTTCCGGGTACCTGGAGAGTGCTCCTGACTGTCCGGTACTCTGGCATTTTCTTACCGAATGCGCACATTCTCTGGCAGCTGTCACAAATAACGCGATTCACATTTTAGCTCCTGACAAATTAATCCTCATTGGCAGCCTCTTTGAGCTTGACTCCATTGTGGAGTTATTTACAGAACAGCTCTATACCATCAATCCTCAGCTGCCGCCGGACCTGGTGCTGAAAAATCAGATGTGCATCGGTCAGAAATATATTGGTGCCACCGCCATCGCCATAGAACAGCTTCTTCTTCCCCAATGACCGCCGGGCTGTTTTTCCAATTTTGTTTTATAGTTTTTTTATAGAACCTCAATGATTTATTAAGATCCCGGACACATATTAGTCACAACCCTGCTGTATGATAATACCATCAGATGAAAATCAGATGACATAAATCAAAAGGAGCTGCCGGTGCTGCTTTGGCGCCGACCAGCTTCGCCAAAAAACAACAGGGTTCCCTCCCGATTACATAAAAGAGCAGAGACAGCCGGAGCTTTCCGTGTCACTGCTCGTTTTTTTTGTTTTGGAAAATCTGCTTATAAAAATCCGGATTTCAGACATACTAAAGCTGTAGCTTATCATCTGCCGCGGCCGGTCCGCGGAAAAAGGAGGAATTTTCCATGATTACAAACAAAAATGAATGCATCGCCTGTACAGTAAACAACTGTGCCTATCACGCACAGAACGAAAATTACTGCACGCTGAACAAGATTCAGGTGGGAACCCATGAGACGAACCCCACAAAGGTGGAGTGTACAGACTGCCAGTCCTTTGTAAACAAGGTAAACAGCCCCTTATAAGCCTTTTTCAACAGACCCGAAAATGCGCGGAGGGAGGCGGGCCGGATTCCGGCCTGCCTCCCTCCCGTCGTGCTCTGTCACTCTGGCAGTTCTTTATGAAATATCAAATTCCTTCAGCAATTTCTTCTGGTACTCCCTGTCCTCCAGAGCCTTACGCATATCATCTATCAGGCGCAGGAAGCGGCATCTGCCGCGCAAACTGCCTCCCCCCTGCGCCTGATGAATTTTATGATGAATTTTATATGGCGTTACTTATTTTCTTTATACCACACCATGGACTCGTAGGGCCGCAGGGTCCACACGCCGTCCTTCGCCGGATTTTCCTTCGGGTAGTTGCTTAAGATGCAGCGATAGCCTTCCAGATTGAGGCCGGATTTCCAGACGCATTCCTTTCCGTAGAAGTTATTGACCACCAGAAGCTCCTGATTCTGGTAGGCCCGCTTATAGGCCAGCACGGAAGGATGCTTTTCAGCCAGCGGCAGGAAGGAGCCGTAGGCGATGACATCCAGATCCTTTCGCAGCTGCACCAGCTTCCGGTAATGACTGAAGATGGAATCCGAATCCTCCACCTGGGCTGCCGCGTTGATGCGGCCGTGGTTGGAGTTGACGCCGATCCAGGGCTCCTGCGCCGCGTCTTCGGCCATGAAGCCCGCGTACCGGCTGGCATCCCACTGCATGGGCGTGCGGCCGTTGTCACGGGAATGGAGCTGGACGATGCGCAGGGCGTCGCGGGCGGCCAGCCCCTTGTCCTGGAGAATCTGGTAATAATTTAAGCTCTCCACGTCCTTAAACTGGCTGATTTCCGTGAAATCCGTGTTCGTCATGCCAATCTCCTCGCCCTGGTAAATGTAGGGTGTGCCACGCATACAGTGGATGACGGTTCCCAGCATCTTGGCGGATTCCTTCCACAACGGCCCCTCGTCCCCGAAGCGGGAGACGACTCTGGGCTGGTCGTGGTTGCACCAGAAGACGGCGTTCCAGGCATTGTGCTCCTCCATCTTCGTCTGCCAGGTAAAGAGAATGTCTTTTAGCTTTCCGAAGTCCGCCGGAACCAGAACCCATTTCTCATTTCCCATGAAGTCCACCTTCAGGTGATGGAAGCTGAAGACCATGGACAGCTCCTGGGTATCCGCCCCCGCGTAGGAATAGCAGTTCTCGATGGAGGTGCTGGACATCTCGCCGACGGTAATGATCTCCGCGTCTGTGCCGAAGGTCGCCTGGTTCAGCTCGTGCAGGTATTTGTGGACATTTGGCCCGTCTGTGTAGTATTTCCGGCCGTCGCCTGTCCCGTCATCTTCAAAGCAGCTCTTGCTGATCAGGTTCACCACATCGAAGCGGAAGCCCTTCACGCCCTTCCCCATCCAGAAGCGGATGACCTTCTGCAGCTCTTTTCTCACATTTTCATTGTCCCAGTTCAGATCCGGCTGGGTCACATGGAAGAGATGGAGGTAATACTCGTCGAACTTCTCCACGTACTCCCAGGCGTTTCCGCCGAACTTGCTCTCCCAGTTGGTGGGCGGCTCTCCGTTCTCCTTCCCCTTCCGGAAGAAAAAGAAGTCCTTGTAATAGGGGTCGCCCTCCAGGGCCCTGCGGAACCACTCGTGGCGGCTGGACACATGGTTGAATACCATGTCGAACATCAGCCGGATGCCTCTCTTCCCTGCCTCCGCGATGAGCTCCTCCAGATCCTCCATGGTGCCGTACCGGGGATCAATGTTATAGTAATCCTCCACGTCATAGCCGTTGTCATTCTGAGGAGACACGAAAAACGGAGTCATCCAGATGTAATCCACGCCCAGCTTCTGAAGGTAATCCAGCTTTCCGATGACGCCCCGGAGGTCGCCGAGGCCGTCACCATTGCTGTCGCAGAATGATTTCGGATAAATCTGATAAACGGTGCTCTTCTTGAAATCCTGTGCCATATTCCTTTGCCTCCTCTTTTATTCGTACGTGATGACGGCAGTCTCTCCGGCCTTCGCCTCCATGCCGGAATGCATCGTCACATTTTTCGCACCGCCCTCTCCGGTCACAATCAGCATGGTGGTCAGGGGATGGCCGGCCGCCTTAATCTTTTCCGGGTCAAACTGAATCAGCGGATCGCCCCGGCGCACCTTCTGTCCTTCCTCCACGAAAAGCCGGAAGCCGTCGCCGTTCATATCTACCGTATCGATACCCACATGAATCAGAAGCTCCAGGCCGTTCGCAAGGGTCAGGCCGCAGGCGTGGCCGCTTTCCTTCATGACTACGGTTACCGCAGCGTCGGCGGGCGCCTTGACCAGCGTATCCTCCGGCTCTACCGCCACGCCGTCTCCCATAATCTTCTGGGAGAATACGTTGTCGTCCACTTCCTCAATGGGAATCACCCGTCCGCTTAAGACCGAAGTAATCGTTCCGTCTGCCTCCATTGCCTCTGCGCTTTCCTTCGTCTCTGTGCGTCCCTTCTCCTCTGCGCTTTCCTTCGCCTCTGCGCGTCCCTTCTCCTCTGCCGTCAGCCTTCTGCTTCCCACAATCAGGGTCAGCAGAAAGGGCACGGCGATCGCGATCGCCATGGCTGCCAGGAACGGCACGTAAAACTCTGTCTTGATGGAAAGGATGCCCGGCAGTCCGCCTACGCCGATGCTGAAGGCCTGCACGCCGAAGCCTACGGATACCATGGCCGCGATGCAGGAGCCAATCATGCCGCACACCAGCGGGAAGCCGTATTTCAGGTTCACACCGAAGAGGGCCGGCTCGGTTACGCCCAGGTAGCAGGAGATGCAGGCCGGGACGTTTACCTGCTGAGCACGCTCATTTTTCTTCTGGAGCAGAGACATGGCCAGCACGCTGGAGCCCTGGGCGATATTGGAAAGAGCAATCATGGGCCAGAGGATGGTGCCCTCATAGGCATTCACAAGCTGGGAGTCGATGGCGTTCGTCATATGATGAAGGCCCGTCATAACCAGCGGCGCATACAGAAGGCCGAATACGCCTGCGAACAGCCAGCCAAAGCTGGAGAACAGTCCATTGTAAACCACGTTGGCCAGCGCGTCGCCTATCTTCCAGCCGATCGGGCCCACCACCGTATGAGCGATAATCACAGCGGGAACCAGGGAGCAGAAGGGCACGACGATCATGCTCACCACCTCCGGACAATGCTTCCGGAAGAATTTTTCCAGGAATACCAGCACAAAGCCTGCCAGCATCGCTGAAATGACCTGGCCCTGGTAGCCGATCATCTGTACCTGGGCGAAGCCGAAATCCCAGACCGGAATGTCGGCCGCCGGAGTCGCCGCCACAGAAAAGCCGTTCAGCAGCTGTGGGGACACCAGCGTCAGACCAAGGATAATTCCAAGCATCTGGGTCGTTCCCATCTTCTTGGTGATGGACCAGACGATGCCCACCGGGAGCAGATGGAAGACTGCCTCTCCAATCAGCCAGAGGAACTGGTACATGCCAGACCAGAACTGCGAGATATCCGCCAGGCTCTTGGTGCCGTCCGCGAAGAAATTGATCTCGCCGATAACGTTGCGGAAGCCTAAGATCAGACCGCCGCAGATCAGGGCCGGGATGATCGGCGCGAAAATCTCGCCCAGAGCTCCCATGATCCTCTGGGCCGGATTCTGCCCGGATTTCGCCGCCGCCTTCACCGCGTCCTTGCTGACGCCCTCAATGCCCGCAAACGCGGTAAACTCATTGTAAAACTCCGCCACATCATTTCCGATGATAACCTGGTACTGCCCGGCCTGCGTAAAGGTTCCCTTCACGCTCGGAATATTTTCGATGGCTTTTTCGTCGGCCTTCTTCGGATCTGCCAGCACGAACCGCATCCGCGTAATGCAGTGGGATACCGCCTGGATATTTTCCTTGCCGCCGACCAGCTTCAGAAGCTGCTCCACATCATCTCTGTACTTACCCATAAGACTGTTCCTTCCTCTCCTTTTTACTTTTCTGGCGCCCGTTTTGCGCCACTTGTTTAAACATCTACAGCATAGCACTCTTGTTTAAACATGTCAATAGTTTTCCCAAAATTTGTTCAAACATGTTTCAAAAATTTGTTTGAACATGCCGGAGATTTTGTGTATAATAGATAGCAGGAACTATTTCATGGAAATTTTTACGACAATCCAAGCAGAGAAAGAAGAAAATGCCTTATGCCCAAAGCAATCTATGATCATATTTACAGAGACTTAAAGGAAAAGATTGAGACGGAGGTGTTCGCCTACCAGGAGCTGCTTCCTTCTGAGCATACCCTGATACAGGAATACGGCTGCTCCCGGAATACCGTCCGGCGGGCGCTCTCCGAGCTGGCCTCCGACGGCTACGTACAGCCCATGCAGGGAAAGGGCGTGCGCAATATTTACCAGCCCGCCTTTCAGACCGCCTTTACCGTAGGCGGCATCGAGTCCTTTCTGGAATCCGCCGTCCGCAACCGCCAGACGCCCCGCACAAAGGTGCTTCAGTTCGCCGAGCTGGAGGCGGGGGAAAAGATTTCCCGGAAAACCGGCTTTCCCCTGGGCACTCCTCTGTACTACCTGCAGCGCCTCCGGTACCTGGACGGTACGCCGCTGATCCTGGATCACAATTATTTCCGAAAGGATCTGATTCCGGGGCTGACGCCGGAGATCGCAGAGCATTCCATCTATGAATATCTGGAGCAGACCCTTGGCTTTTCCATCGCCACCAGCAAACGCACCATGACGGTGGAGCGCGTCACCCAGATCGACGAGACCTATATTGAAATGAATGATTACAACTGTATGGCCGTCATCACCAGCCAGACCTTTAACGACGACGGCGTTCAGTTCGAATACACCCAGTCCCGCCACCGCCCGGACCACTTCCAGTTCCAGGACGTGGCGGTGCGCAAAAGGACAGACTGAGAACAAGGCGGCCGTCCTCCGGGCCTGGCAAATGGCCGTTCATGCAAGCACGACGGCCGCCTTCCAGGCCCATCGCGCAAAAAGCCCGCGGCCCGAAGATTCGGGCCGCAGGCTTTTTCCATATAGAAACATATTCCGGAATATGCGCCGGAATGCCGGCGGCGGCCCGGGGAGCCGCTTCCTCCCGCTCCCCGGCCTGCCGCCTAATATAATATACGCATCTTTTCCGCATGGGTGAAGGCCAGATCAAAACCTGCCATTGCCATGGCAAACAGTACCAGCAGAATCAGAAGAAATACCGCCGCTCCGTCGTAGACCAGCCGGTCCTGCGCCCTGCGGCTGCTGATGAGGATCTCCGTTCCCAGCGAAATGAAAATCAGCGGCCAGAGCCGGAAAATCAGCTCGTAGTCCAGCACCGGGAACATCATCCTAAGCAGAAACAGCGCGCCCATGACAATCAGAACCAGTCCAAAGGTTACGGTTCCCACTCTATGCGTCCGTACCGTCTGTCTCTCTTCCATCTTCATCCTCGTCCTCCTCCTTTTCCCCTTCGTCCAGGAGCTCCCGCTTCTTTCCGCGGATCATCCACACGCCGGCCACAATAATCGCGATTCCCAGCACAGTCTGCGGAATCCGGTAGCTGATCATATAGATCACATCCTGCATAACTCCCGGCAGCAGCCAGTACAGAAAATCCAGAAGATTGTTCCACAGAATCGAGACGCCAATGAGAATCAGCGCGGCGGCAGCCAGCTTCCGGTAGCGGGACGCCACCGTCCTGGTCCAGAATTCTTTCCCGGATCCATCCAGGTGGAACAGATAATCGTCCTCCAGCGCATAGAACTCCTCGTCGTCCATGGCCCGCAGATTATGGGCGTGGAAGAAAGCGTAGAACCATACCACCACATCTGCCAGAAGGAAAATGCTCTGCCCGAAAAAGCCGCTCAACATAGCCAGCCCGAAAAACAGCCCCATCAGGCTTATACCCATCTTCAGAAAGCCCATATACATCTCCGCCGCTCCAGGCAGCAGAGAAAAAACAAACGTCCAGAACCCGCTTTTTTTCTTTGTCATATCTCTTAATCCTCCATCTGATAATTTCCATTCAAATAAAGATTCACACGGTTCAGCATCCGGTTCATGGTCCACATCCCCTGGTTCAGCTTGTTGCCAAGGGACTCCTCCTGCTGCACCGTGGCTCCCGCTCCGCCGCCGATCTCCGGCATCTCTCTGGGAACCATCGTTACCAGAAACAGCGCCATCACCACAGCCGCGCCTACCTTCAGGCTGTAGCAGAAGAATTGAAGCTTCTTAGGAATCTGCCTCGTCTGCACCCGAAGCTGGTAATCCAGACTGCTGGATCGCTCCAGAATCTCCTGCTTCATGTGGACGGGGGCCGGAAGCAGCCCTTCTGCTTCCACCTGCTGAATCAGCCGTTTTGTATAAGCATCCAGGTCCTGTCCCGTCATTTTCTCTTTCCACATACGCTTCTCTCCTCCTTCTCCCTGTATTTTCTGCGGAGCATGCCCCGCGCTCTGTAAATCTGTGTCTGTACCGTCTTCACATTGCGTTCCCGCTTCGCGGCGATCTCGCCCACATCCATCTCATAGTAGTAATAATCCAGGGCGATCTCGTCGTAGGGCGGCTTCAATTCCTTGCACGCCCTGTAAAGTCCTTCCCGGACCTCCTGCTCCAGGCAGCTCTCCTCCGGCGACTGCCCCGTATCCTCCTGCCAGGAAAACCACTCGTCCTCCGTGGGAACGCTGCGCCTTCCCGCCGCCTTCAGGTAATCCAGGCATTTATTCGTGGCAATCCTGCAGATCCAGGCCTTCTCATGGCGTCCGTCGAAGGAGGCATATTTTTCATAAGCGGATAAAAAGGTTTCCTGGGCCAGATCCTCCGCCGCAAAATAATCTCCCGTCATCTTGAAGCAGATAGAGAACACAAGACTCTGATACCGGTCTATCAGCTCTTCCAGCTTCTCATCCCTGTTAATCTCATCCGCCTCCCCTCCTCGCTTTCTTTCCAGACAGCTGCTGTCTTTTCTTTTTCCTTGTACACCTCTTATAACGACGCCCGAATCCGGATATCTTCAATTTTCGTAAAAATTTTCTCCGGGCAGCATAAAACAGGCGCCGGGATTTCCATTATCCAAGTGTCCGGCTTTTCGCGGACGTCTGTGGGATACCCGCGGACCCACTGGTCCGACGGGGAGCACACAGGCGTCCGCGAAACGTCCGAACACAGGATATGGAAATTCCGGCGCCGTCCCTTATGCCATCAGGACAGATGCTTCTCAAATTTTCCCTCAATCCCCACATTTTCCTTGCTTACCAGGAAGGCTGCCGGGTCTACCTGCCGCAGCTTATGCTTCAGGGCTGAGAGCTCATGTTTGGAAATAACAGTAAAGATGATATTCGTATCCTGGTTGGTATAGCCGCCCTTGGCTTCCCAGTAGGTCACCCCGCGCACCAGATCCGTCAGGATATAGGCCATCACCCTCTGGGGATCCTCCTTCGTGAAGATGAAGACCTCCGTGCTGATATTCTGGGTGTGGGTCTTATCCAGGGCCAGCGAGCTGGCCGCACTGTAAATGATACAGTAAATCACGACCTTGATGTCGAAAAGCAGGGCGCAGGCCAGGTAAATGCAAAAGTTTATGGCGAGATTCAGCCGCCCGACGCTGAAGGACTGATGGCGCTTCGTGAGGAACATCCCCAGGATATCCGCGCCGCCGCTGCTGCCGCCGCCCCGCAGGGAGATGCCCATGCCTGCCCCCGCCAGGATGCCGCCCATCAGGCTGGCCGTGATGGTATCCTCCACCAGGGGGGCCGCCGGAATCGGAATCAGCGTCAGAAACATGGTCTGGCTGAAGATGCAGACTACGGTCCGGATAAAAAAGCCTCTGCCCACAGAAAAATAGGCCAGGAAGAACAGCGGGATATTCAGCACAAAGTTAATAATACCGGCGATATCCGTGCCGCCCATTTGAAAATCGGTATAGCGTATCAGCAGGGTTCGCAGGATCTGGCTGATTCCCATGACGCCGCCGCTGTACAGATCCGCAGGCACGA
>CALWQJ010000073.1 GCA_944383645.1 uncultured Merdimonas sp. | reverse complement strand
GATTCAATCGCAGCCGTGCTTTCTGCGGCGCTTGCCAGCGCGGCGTTTCTGTTCCTGTTTCTGTTCCTGCACTGGAGTGCCATCGCGGCGGCAGTGCTGGCTGTTCTTCTGTATTTTGGACTGGGACTTCTTTTAAAACCCAGGAAGAAGCTGGGCGGAATTGATATCGAGAAAATTCAGGGCGGGGAAGAGCTCCAGAGGCTTCTGGATGAGGCGAAGAAGGATATGAAGCAGATTGGAAAGGCAGCCCGGGAGATTACGAATATCAAAGCCCGGGAGGACGCGGAGGCCCTGGAGGCATGCGGGAAGCGGATCCTCGTCTACCTGCAGGAGAATCCGGAGAAAATCGCCATGGCGCGCCGGTTTTTCACCTATTACCTGGATACGGCGGCCGGTCTTCTGGAGCGCTATATTCAGATGCAGGAGACAGGGCTTCGCACGCCGGAAATTTCAGAGGCTATGATGAAGACGGCACAGACTCTGCCTGTACTGAATGAGGTCTTTGATAAACAGTTTACGAAATTTATGGAGGGAGAGCTGATGGATGTGGACGCGGAAATCAGCCTCCTGGAAAACACGCTGAAAATGGAGGGCGGAAGATGAAAGCGAAGCTTACGGGACTTGGAATTCTTCTGCTGGTGATTCTTCTGGCAGTGGGCTATACGCTGCTTGGCAGGAGCAGAGAGACTGCGGAAATCTCCGGCTATGTGGGCGGAGAAAAGATCGGTCTTCTGGAGGATGAAGAGGTACAGAATCTGATCCGGAAAAAATATCATCTGGCAATCGATTATTCCAGAGCCGGTTCCATCGAGATGGTGACGGCGGATCACACAGGAATGGATTTTCTGTTTCCTTCCAGCCAGACTGCGCTGGAGCTTTATGAGGCTCAGTATGGAAATCCTGTCAAAAGCGAGATTGTGCTGAATACGCCGATTGTGCTCTACGCGCGGGCGGCTGTCGCGGACGCTTTGCTGGAAGAAGGGATCGCCTGGGAAGAGGACAGCGTCTGCTATGTGGATATGCAGAAGCTGGCCGCCTGCATCGAAGAGGGGACGCCCTGGTCGGAGATCGGCCTTCCGGAGCTTTACGGGAATGTGACCGTATCCACTACAGATCCTACGAAATCCAATTCCGGCAATATGTTTGCGGGCCTTCTGGCCAATACCCTCTGCGGCGGTACGGCGGACGAGAGTTCTCTTACGGAGATCCTGCCCAGGCTGCAGACGATTTTCCGGAACCTGGGCTATATGGAAAGTTCTTCTTCGGATTTATTTGACCAGTTCCTGAAGACGGGAATCGGGGCCAAGCCCATAGCGGCAGGATACGAAAATCAGATCCTGGAGTTCGCTGTGGAGGATCCGGATACCTGGGAGCAGGTAAAGGAGGATATCCGGATCCTGTACCCGAATCCTACCGTCTGGTCCTCTCATGTATTTATTGCCCTTGATGAGGCGGGGACGGCGGGAATCGACGCTCTGATGGATGAGGAGATTCAGAAGCTGGCATGGAACCGCCATGGCTTCCGCACCGGCATTAACGGGTCAGCCTCCGGAACGGAACAGTTTGGCGTGGAAGGCGTGGCGGAGCAGGTGACCCGGGTCATGAATATGCCGGACGCGGATACGATGGAGCGCATCATAGAGGCGCTGCAATAAAATCTGGAAGGGCGGCGCAGGAAACTGCAAAGGGCCCGGAAAAGGAGAAGAATGATGACAGAACAAATCAGTCTGGAAGCTCTGGCACAGAGAAAGAATGCGTGGACAGCGGCCGTGGCGCAGCCGGAGACGGCGGCGCAGCTGGAGACGCAGATCGAGGACCTGACGCCGGAGCAGAGAAGCCGCGTGAACGAGCTCAAGGAAAGCATTGATCTGATGGATTCACAGGCATCCATCCAGTACGGCGTAGGGGCTCAGAGAAATATTTCCAGCTTCGCGGACAATATCCTGACACAGATCCGCAGCAAGGACAGCGGTTATGTGGGCGACATGATGTCGGAGCTGATGGTTAAGGTAAAGGATGTGGGAATCGATAAGCTGGGAGAAGAAAGCTTTCTTGATAAGCTTCCGATCTTAAAGGGCGCCTCCCGCGGAATCCGGAAATTCATGCAGCGTTACGAGACCCTGGAGGTGCAGATCGACCGCATCGAGGGGGAGCTCGACAAAGCCCGGATGGAGCTTCTGAAGGATATCGGCATGTTCGACGGGCTGTATGAGAAAAATCTGGATTATTTCCGGGAGCTGCAGGTCTACATTGTGGCAGGAGAGGAGAAGATTCAGGAGATCCGCACGCAGACCATCCCGGCGCTCCGGGAGCAGGCGCAGGCCAAAGGCGATCCCATGAGCGCCCAGCTGGTGACAGATTTTGAGGACACGGTGAACCGGTTCGAAAAAAAGGTACATGATCTGAAGTTGAGCAAGACCATCGCTATCCAGACGGCTCCCCAGATCCGCCTGATTCAGAATAACGACAAGCTTCTGGTTGACAAGATCCAGACGGCGGTTCTCAATACGATTCCCCTCTGGAAGAGCCAGATTGTCATCGCGCTGGGCTTAAGCCGCCAGCAGAGCGCGCTGAAGATGCAGAGGGAAGTGTCTGACACTACGAACGCCCTTTTGAAGAAGAACGCGGAGCTTTTAAAACAGAACACCATCGATGTGGCGAAGGAATCCGAGCGCGGTATCGTAGATATCGAGACGCTGAAGAAGGTGAACGCCGATCTCATTGAGACGATCGAGGAGACCATCAAGATCCAGCAGGAAGGGCGCACGGCCCGGCAGAACGCGGAAACTGAACTGGCAGGCATCGAGAGCCAGCTGAAAAACGTGCTTCTGGAGGCAAGAGGCACAAAATAGAGAACTGATTGTGAAAAACGCCAGCCGGCCTTCCTCCGGCCCGGCGTTTTTTTGCGCGCAGGTACTTGATTTTTACGGAAGGCCCATGCTATACTATTACAATGACTGCGAGTATGTGCATTTCCAGCACGGCGGGCTGGGGGGGAGAAACCTTCGGATACCGGCGCGGCAGTCCTGAACAGGATACCATTTAAGGAGGAAAATAGAAAATGAGTTTACAGGTGGAAAAATTAGAGAAGAACATGGCAAAGCTGACGATTGAAGTGTCGCCCGAGGAACTGGAGGGCGCGCTCCAGCACGCTTACCTGAAAAATAGAAAGCAGATCACCATTCCGGGCTTCCGCAAGGGCAAGGTGCCGCGCCAGATCATCGAGAAGATGTACGGACCGTCCTTCTTCTATGAGGACGCCGTAAACGAGCTGATTCCGTCCGCATACGAGAAGGCGGTGGACGAGTGCGAGCTGGAGCTGGTGTCCCGTCCGGAGGTCAGCATCGTACAGATCGAGAAGGGAAAGCCCTTCATCTTCACTGCAGAGGTGGCTGTGAAGCCGGAGGTAGAGCTTGGCCAGTACAAGGGTATCGAGGTAGAGAAGCAGGATACCGCGGCAACCGACGAGGAAGTAGACAAAGAGATTGATAAGGAGCGCGAGAGCAACTCCAGATCCATCACCGTAGAGGATCGTCCGGTGCAGGACGGCGATATGACCGTGATCGATTTCGAGGGCTTTGTGGACGGAACCCCGTTCGAGGGCGGAAAGGGAACCGACTATCCGCTGACCATCGGATCCGGTGCCTTCATCCCGGGCTTTGAGGAGCAGCTGATCGGCGCTGAGATTGGAAAAGAGACCGAGGTGAACGTAAGCTTCCCGGAGGATTACCACGCGAAGGATCTGGCAGGAAAGCCGGCAGTATTTAAGTGCACGGTAAAGGAGATCAAGGTAAAGGAGCTTCCGGAGCTGGATGACGATTTCGCTCAGGATGTGTCCGATTTCGATACGCTGGAAGAGTATAAGGCAGACGTGCGCAAAAAGATCGAGGAGAGAAAGGCGGCCTCCGCGAAGGCGAAGAAGGAAGACGCCGTCATCGAGAAGATCATCGAGGGCGCGAAGATGGAGATTCCGGACGCCATGGTAAAGACCCAGGCGGAGCAGGGCGTGGATGAGTTCGCCCAGAGACTGCAGATGCAGGGAATGTCCATCGAGCAGTACCTGCAGTACATGGGCGGCAGCATTGACGCCATGGTAGAGCAGTATAAGCCCCAGGCTCTCAAGAGAATCCAGAGCCGCCTCGTTCTGGAAGCGGTAGCCGCAGCGGAGAACCTGGAAGTGTCTGACGAGGAGCTGGAGGCAGAGTACAGCCGCATGGCAGAGCAGTATAAGATGGAAGTGGAGAAGCTGAAAGAGCTGTTCAGCGACGCCGACAAGAAGACCATCCGGGAGGATCTGGCCATTCAGAAGGCCGTGGATCTGGTGACAGAGGCGGCTGTGGAGAAATAAATTCCGGGCCGCGACGGATGTGCTGACAGAAAGGAAATGAGATAGCATGATGAATATGAGTTTGGTACCTTATGTCATTGAGCAGACCAGCCGGGGAGAGCGTTCCTATGACATCTATTCCCGCCTGCTCAAGGACCGGATTATCTTTCTGGGGGAGGAAGTGACCGACGTATCCGCAAGCCTGGTGGTATCCCAGCTTCTGTTTCTGGAATCTGAGGACCCGAACAAGGATATCAGCCTGTATATCAACAGCCCGGGCGGCTCTGTGACCGCCGGCATGGCGATCTACGATACGATGCAGTATATCAAGTGCGACGTGTCTACGATCTGCATGGGCATGGCGGCCAGCATGGGAGCTTTCCTGCTGGCAGGCGGGGCGAAGGGAAAGCGCATGGCGCTGCCCAACGCGGAGATTATGATCCACCAGCCCTCAGGCGGAGCCCAGGGCCAGGCCACGGATATCAAGATTGTGGCGGATCATATTCTGAAGACAAAGAAAAAGCTGAACGAGATTCTGGCGGCCAACACAGGACAGCCGCTGGAGGTCATCGCGGCGGATACGGAGCGTGACAATTACATGAGCGCTGAGGAAGCCGTCGCCTACGGCCTGATCGACAGCATTGTAACAAAGAGAGCGTAAAAGGAAGAGATCAATGGCCAGAATGAGTGAAGATAAGATAAGATGTTCTTTCTGCGGAAAGACGGGGGATCAGGTGCGGAAGATGATTTCCGGACCTGGCGGGATCTATATCTGTGACGAATGTGTGGAGCTGTGCGCGGAGCTCATCGAGGAAGAGTTCGAGCAGGATGAGCTGGAGCGGGGACCGGAAGAGATCAACCTTTTGAAGCCCAAAGAGATCAAGGAATTCCTGGATGGGTATGTGATCGGCCAGGAGGAGGCCAAGAAGGTGCTCTCCGTGGCGGTATACAATCACTACAAACGGATCCTTGCCATGGAGGATAAGAAGAATTCCGATGTGGAGCTGCAGAAGAGCAATATTCTGATGCTGGGCCCCACCGGTTCGGGAAAGACGCTGCTGGCGCAGACGCTGGCCCGCCTTCTGAATGTTCCCTTTGCCATCGCGGACGCCACCTCCCTGACGGAGGCCGGCTACGTGGGCGAGGATGTGGAGAATATTCTTCTGAAAATCATCCAGGCGGCGGATTACGATATCGAGCGCGCCCAGCATGGAATTATCTATATTGACGAGATCGACAAGATTACGAGAAAATCGGAGAATCCGTCGATCACCCGGGACGTGTCCGGAGAGGGAGTGCAGCAGGCGCTCCTGAAGATCCTGGAGGGGACCGTCGCTTCTGTGCCGCCCCAGGGCGGGAGAAAGCACCCCCATCAGGAGCTGATTCAGATCGACACCACGAATATCCTCTTTATCTGCGGCGGAGCCTTCGAGGGACTCGACAAGATCATCGAGCGCCGCATGGACCAGAGGACCATCGGCTTCGGAGCGGAGCTTGGCAAGCCCAATGAGGAAGACAACGTGGGCCAGCTGCTGCGCAAGCTTCTGCCGGAGGATCTGGTGAAATTCGGCATGATCCCTGAGTTTGTGGGCCGCGTGCCGGTGACGGTGGCGCTGGACGCCCTGACGAAGGACGACATGGTCCGGATTCTGCTGGAGCCGAAGAATTCTATTGTGAAGCAGTATAAGAAGATGTTTGAGCTGGACGGCGTGAAGCTTTCCTTTGAAAAGGAAGCCATCGAGGCCATCGCGGAGCAGACCGTGAAGCGTAAGACCGGCGCCAGGGGACTGCGGGCCATCATGGAAGGCATTATGCTGGAGACCATGTATGAGATCCCGTCGGACGACAGCATTACGAACTGTATGATTACAAAGGAAGTCGTAGAAGGAACGGGAAAGCCTGTGACGACGAGCAATGAGATGAGATTCCGGGCGTAAGCCGGAATCTCATTGTATTATGGGAAAGTCCTGCGGAGGAAGCCGGGAAACGGCTCCGCCGCAGGCGTGGAAAAACAAAGGAAAAAGACAGGAGGAACGATAAGTGAAAGACCTGATAGAGACATTACCTGTGGTGGCGCTTCGTGGAATGACCATTCTTCCTGGTATGGTGATACATTTTGACGTCAGCAGGGAGCGCTCGGTGAAGGCCATCGAGCAGGCCATGCTGCGGGAACAGAGGATTTTTCTGGTGGCGCAAAAGGACGTGCAGACGGAAGCCCCCGGACAGGAGGACCTGTACCGCATCGGCACCATCGCGGCGGTGAAGCAGGTGATCAAGCTGCCGCACAAGGTGGTCCGGGTGCTGGCAGAGGGCCTGGAGCGGGCGGAGCTGTCCCATTTCGAGCAGGACGGCGAATTTCTGGAGGCGGAGGTCATCCGGTTTGAGGAGGAAGAGGACGAGGCGGAGCTGGCGCCGGATCTGAAGGAGGCCATGGCGCGCAGCCTGTCGGAGCTCTTCCACCTGTACTGCCGGGAGAGCAATAAGCTGGGCAAGGAGCTGGAGCGCCAGGTGACGGATTCCCGGGATCTGAAGAAGCTGATGCAGGAGATCATGGCGAACCTGCCTTTATACTACGAGGATAAGCAGAAGCTTCTGGAGGCCCCCACACTGACGGAGCGCTACGAGCTTCTCTGCCTGCAGATGAACCGGGAGATCGAGGTGCTGCGCTTTAAGAAGGAGCTCCAGGAGAAAGTGAAGGCCCGGGTGGATAAGAACCAGCGGGAATATCTGCTCAGAGAGCAGTTAAAAGTCATCCGGGAGGAGCTGGGAGAAGACACCACAGGCTCCGACGCCGACCATTTCCGGGAGGAGCTTTCGAAGCTGAAGGCTTCGAAGGAAGTAAAGGAAAAGATAGAAAAAGAGATCCGCCGGTTCCAGAATATCGGGAACAATTCCTCGGAAAGCGCCGTGCTCCGGGGCTATATCGAGACGCTGCTGGAGCTTCCCTGGGACAAGGCGTCCACGGACAGCACGGACCTGAAGCGGGCGGAGGCAATCCTGGATGAGGATCACTACGGCATGGAAAAGGTCAAAGAGCGGGTGCTGGAGTTCCTGGCTGTGCGGATCCTGACGAAAAAGGGCAGGAGCCCGATCATCTGTCTGGTGGGGCCGCCCGGAACGGGAAAGACCTCCATCGCCCGGTCCATCGCCAGGGCGCTGAACAAAAAGTATGTGCGCATTTCCCTGGGCGGCGTCCGGGACGAGGCGGAGATCCGGGGACACCGGCGCACCTATGTGGGAGCCATGCCTGGCCGCATCGCGGCCGGGATGCGCCAGGCGGGCGTGAAAAACCCGCTGATGCTGCTGGATGAGATCGACAAGGTGAGCAGCGACTACAAGGGAGATACGGCGTCGGCCCTTCTGGAGGTGCTGGACTCCGAGCAGAACAGCCGCTTCCACGACCATTACGTGGAGATTCCCATGGACCTCTCTGAGGTGCTGTTCATCGCCACGGCCAACGACGTCCATACGATTCCGCGGCCCCTTCTGGACCGTATGGAACTGATAGAGCTGAGCAGCTATACGGAAAATGAAAAGGTACACATCGCCAGGGAGCACCTGATCGCCAAGCAGATGGAGCGGAACGGCCTGAAGGAGGGGCAGCTTTCCATCAGCCCCAGAGCCCTGGAGCAGCTCATCCACAGCTACACCCGGGAAGCGGGCGTGCGCCAGCTGGAGAGGAAGCTTGGCGAGGTATGCCGCAAGGCCGCCCGGGAGATTCTGGAGCATGACAAAAAGACCGTGAAGCTGACGGAAGGAAATCTGGAGAAATATCTGGGCAAGGCTCGTTATATCTACGACAGGGCAAATGAAACCGACGAGGTCGGCATCGTCCGGGGCCTGGCCTGGACCAGCGTGGGCGGCGACACCCTCCAGATCGAGGTCAACATCATGCCGGGCCGGGGAGAGATTTCCCTGACCGGCCAGCTGGGCGACGTGATGAAGGAATCGGCCCGGACAGGCTTAAGCTACATCCGCTCTGTCAGCGGGGATTACGGCATCGGAAAGAAGTTCTTCCGGGAGCACGACATTCATATCCATATACCGGAGGGGGCCGTCCCCAAGGACGGGCCCTCTGCAGGCATTACCATGGCGACGGCCATGCTGTCGGCCATCACGGGAATCCCGGTCTACGCTTCGGTGGCCATGACCGGAGAGATCACCCTGCGGGGCCGGGTGCTTCCCATCGGCGGTCTGAAGGAGAAAATCCTGGCGGCGAAAAGCGCGGGGATCAAGACCGTGATTGTGCCCGAGAAAAACAGGCGCGACGTGGAGGACATCTCTCCGGAGATCAAAAAGGGCCTGCGTATCGTCTACGCGGAGCAGATGAAGGACGTATTGGAGGAAGCCTTTCATGAACATTAAAAACGTAAGCCTGGAGACGGTCTGCGGCATCACCAGCCGTCTCCCGGACAATACCCTGCCGGAGATCGCCTTTGCCGGAAAATCAAACGTGGGCAAATCCTCGCTGATTAACGCCCTGATGAACCGCAAGGCTCTGGCACGGACCTCGGCCCAGCCGGGGAAGACCCAGACCATCAATTTCTACAATATCAACGACGCCATGTATCTGGTGGATCTGCCGGGTTACGGCTACGCGAAGGTGGCCCAGGAGGTACGGGAGAAATGGGGAAAGCTCATCGAGCGCTATCTGCACGGATCGAAGCAGCTGAAAGCCGTCTTTCTGCTGATTGACATCCGGCACGAGCCGTCGGAGAACGACCGGCAGATGTACGAGTGGATCGTCTATCAGGGGTACGACCCGATCATCATCGCCACGAAGCTGGACAAGATCAAGCGCAGCCAGCTCCAGAAGCAGCTGAAAATCCTGCGGACCGGCCTCGGCGTAAAGCCCGGGACGCAGCTTCTTCCCTTCTCAGCCCTGACAAAGCAGGGGCGCGACGAGATCTGGGCCGTGATGGATGAGATTCTGGCAGAGGGCGCTCCGGAGGAAGTATAGCGGAGGAAGCATAGTGCCGCATGACACCGTATAGCGCCGCATAAGGATGCGGCCGCAGGCTGGAGGAGTGATCGTATGAACAGCAGATATAAGAAAAGTCTCGTAAATCTTTTGTTGTTTCTTGTGGGAGTAATACTGGTCTGTCTTCTTCTGCCCAGACTTCTGGTATTTTTCATGCCTCTTGTCATAGGCTGGATCATCGCCATGATCGCGAACCCCCTGGTGCGCTTCATGGAAAAACGGATGAAGATTGTGAGGAAGCACAGCTCCATGCTGATTATCATCGGGGCTGTGGCCCTGGTGGCCTTCGGCGGATATTTCGCGATTTCCCGGATTGTCCGGGAGATCTACGGCTTTATCGGAACGCTGCCGGAGCTCTATCAGTCTCTGCTCCAGGACCTGGGGGAGGTGGAGGATAACCTGCAGGGAATCGCGTCGCGTTTTCCGCCGGATCTGACAGAGAGTCTGTCCGGGCTGATTGAGTCTCTGACGGCTTCCCTCGGCGATGTGGTGGGAACCATCGGATCGCCTACCGTGGCCGCGGCGGGCAGTATCGCCAGAAATATTCCCAATGTGCTGATCAATGTGATTTTCGCCGTCCTTTCCGCCTATTTCTTTATCGCGGAGCGGGAACGGATTCTTCAGTGGGGGCGGGAGCACACGCCGGAATCTCTGCGGGAGAAATGGCATTTTATTCTAGAGAAGTTTCGCAAGGCTGTGGGCGGATATTTTAAGGCCCAGTTCAAAATCATGGGCGTGGTGGCGCTGATTCTTCTGATCGGCTTCGCGATTCTGCGGATCCGGTACGCGGTGCTGTTCGCGGTGCTGATAGCGGTTCTGGATTTCCTTCCCTTTTTCGGAACCGGAACGGTGCTGATTCCCTGGGCGGTGCTGAAGGTGTTCAGCGCGGATTACGAGTTCGCGGTGGGACTGATTATCATTTACCTGGTAAGCCAGCTGGTGCGCCAGCTGATTCAGCCCAAGATCGTGGGAGACACCATCGGGCTCAATCCTCTGGCTACGCTGTTCTGCATGTTCATCGGCTATAAGGTGGGAGGCATCATCGCCATGATCATCGCGGTGCCCATCGGCATGATTCTGATTAGTCTCTATGACTCCGGCGCCTTCGACGACCTGATTGCGGATGTGAAGACGCTGGCGGAGGGGCTGAACGATTACCGGAAACGGGATTAGAAAATTGAATAAATCCAAATCCAAAAAGAAACGGATGCGGAAAGAAACGGACGCCGCCTGACTGCTGTCAGCGCGGCGTCTGAGATCTCAGAAACAAAAAACAGCGGGAGGAAGCGCGGAAGGGTCTACAGCAGTTCCTTTATAATAGAAGCGTAGAGTCTCTGGCTCTTCTCCCGCCAGTGGCTGCAGATGGTCTCTGCCTGTTCCTTTACGGGAACGGTCAGGGTCAGATCGATGAGTGTGGAGTCCCGCTCCAGCACGCGGCAGCGAACGGCGTACTCCCCCTCCGGGGTCCGGTAATAATCAGCCGGCGTGGAGGTCTCGTTGCGGAGCTCATAGCTGTGTTCCTTTAAGAAGCTGTCGATTTCCTCCCGGATGTCGGGAGAAATCCGTTTCTGGAAATAGGAAAGGGTTTTCCGCCCCTCGTCTGTAATCTCATAGAGAGAGGTGTTCCGGATGGTCTTCATTTTCAGAAAGCCGGTCTCAACCAGCTCGGAGAGGGCCGACTGGACTGTGAAATAATCGGTATACTCCCGGTCCAGGATAAATTCCGAAAGCTGGCCGTTGCTTAGGGGAAAGTTCACCTTATCCAGCATATAGAGGATGATCAGCTTGTAGAGAGTAAAGGCGTCTGCCATAACAAGTTCTCCTTTCCGGCGGGTTTATGGCTCAGGGCGTATAGAGCCGGCCCTGATATGTATTTCGCAGCTTCATTTCCCGGTGGATGGCGTTCAGCACCTGGCGCTTGGCCTGACTCCACAGAGGGGCGATCAGGAGATCCTTCGGGCCGTCTCCGGTGAGCCGGTGGATGACCAGATCCGGACGGCAGACCTCCAGACAGCGGATGACCAGATCCACGTATTCCTCCATGGAGAGAACGGGAAAGCCTGTCTGTGTATAAAATTCTGCCAGATCCGTATTCTTTAATATATGCAGGAGCTGGAGCTTTATGCCTGCCGCAGGCGTGCGGCTGACATAGCGCACGGTATCCAGCATCATTTCCGGCGTCTCGCCGGGCAGTCCCAGGATCGTGTGGACGACCGTCTCGATGTGCCTTTCAGCGAGGGCGCTTATGGCCTCGTCGAACACCGGGAGGGGATAGCCCCGCCGGATGAAGGCGGCGGTCCCTTCGTGAATCGTCTGCAGCCCCAGCTCCACCCAGACGGGCTTGATCCGGTTCAGCTCCTCCAGAAGGGAAAGCACGTCCTCCCCCAGACAGTCCGGGCGCGTGGCGATGGAAAGCACGGCGATCTCCGGGCAGGAGACAGCCTCCGTGAACATCTGCCGGAGCCTCTCTGTGGGAGCGTAGGTATTCGTATAGGCCTGAAAGTAGGCGATGTAGCGCTGCACCGGACGCTTTCCGGTCAGGCGGCGCTTCCCGTCCTCAATCTGCTCCCGGATAGACAGCCGGGGACTTGCGGCGAACTCGCCGGAGCCGCCCTTGCTGCAGAAAATGCAGCCGCGGCTTCCCAGGGTCCCGTCACGGTTCGGACAGGTGCAGCCCCCGTTCAGGGTCAGCTTATACAGTTTTTCTCCAAAGCGTTCCCGGAGCGCGTCGTTCAGGGAACGGAAGCGGCTGTCAGACAAGACTCAGTTCTCCTTTTCAGGTCAGGTGTTCAGGACAATTATAGGGGGAAAAGGAAGGGCTGTCAAGAAAGGGGGCGGAAGCAGGTTGCCATTTCAGGGCAAATGAGATATAATGAATTGATTCACGCGGGGGTGTAGACTTTATTTTGGAGATGAAAACGATGAACCTGGAAAAGTTTGTTGAAAAGAATGCGCCGAAAAACCGGATAGCCCTGCTCGTGATCACAGATATTTTTCTAATCACGCTTTCCGGCTTTATGGCTTTGTATATCCGTTATGATTTCCGATTCAGCTTGATGGACATGCAGTATGTGGACTATGAGCTGAAGTATCTGCCGCTGAGTCTCGTGGCGACGCTTCTTTTGTTCGTGCTGTTCAAGCTGTACCGCAGCGTCTGGCGGTTCGCCAGCTCTACGGAGCTTCTGAACGTCATCGGAGCCTGCACCTGCAGCATGGCGGTTCAGATTATCGGGATGAGCCTTCTGGGAATGCGGATGCCGGTCAGCTATTATCTGATGAAGTATGTGATCCTGATCATCGGCGTCGGCCTGGTGCGCTTTGCCTACCGGATCCTCCGGATGCTGCAGGAGAGGCGGCTGTTCGGCAGGGAGAGAGATTCGAGAAAGAATACGATGATCGTGGGCGGCGGAGAGGCCGGAGCCATGATTATCAAGGAGTTTCAGAACAGCAGCTATCTGAATCAGCGGATCAGCTGCGTGATTGACGACAATGCTTCCAAACAGGGAAAGTACCTGCGCGGCATCAAGATCATGGGCGGCAGGGAGGATATCGTACGCCTGGCGGAGGAGCTGAAGATTGACGAGATCATTGTGGCGATGCCGTCAGCTCCCCAGTCGGAGATCCGCGACATTCTGAACATCTGCAAGGAGACAGGCTGTGAAATGAGGGTGCTGCCCGGCCTCTATCAGATGATTAAGGGAGAGGTCAGCATCTCCAAGCTGCGTAAGGTGGAGATCGAGGATCTGCTGGGCCGGGAACCCATCCGCGTTCAGCTGGATGAGATTATGGGCTATGTAGCCGGCAAGACGGTCCTGATCACGGGCGGAGGCGGCTCCATAGGAAGCGAGCTCTGCCGGCAGGTGGCGGCCCACGAGCCGAAGCGCCTGATCATCTTTGATATCTACGAGAATAACGCGTATGATATCCAGCAGGAGCTGAAGAACCGGTTCCCGGATCTGAATCTGGTGGTCCTGATTGGTTCTGTGCGGAACACGCACCGGATCAATTCTGTGTTTGAAAAATACCATCCGGATATCGTCTATCACGCGGCGGCGCACAAGCATGTGCCGCTGATGGAGGACAGCCCGAATGAGGCGATCAAGAATAATGTGTTCGGCACCTACAAGACGGCCATGGCGGCGGACCGGTACGGCGCGAAGCGCTTCGTGCTGATTTCCACGGACAAGGCGGTCAATCCCACGAATATCATGGGAGCCTCCAAGCGGATCTGCGAGATGGTGATCCAGATGATGAACCGCCATTCCAGGACAGAATTTGTGGCGGTCCGTTTCGGAAACGTGCTGGGAAGCAATGGAAGCGTCATTCCTCTGTTCAAGAAGCAGATTGAAAAGGGCGGGCCTGTGACAGTCACCCATCCGGATATCATCCGCTACTTCATGACGATTCCGGAGGCGGTGTCTCTGGTGCTCCAGGCAGGCGCCCTGGCGAAAGGCGGCGAGATCTTTGTCCTGGATATGGGCGAGCCGGTGAAGATTCTGGATCTGGCGGAAAACCTGATCCGTCTGTCCGGCTACAAGCCTTATGAGGACATTGACATAGAGTTTACGGGGCTGCGTCCCGGAGAGAAGCTGTATGAGGAGCTTCTGATGAGCGAGGAAGGCCTGCAGGAGACGCCCAACAAACTGATCCATATCGGAAAGCCCATAGAGTTTGATGAAGAGAAATTCCGCGAACAGCTGAATGTTCTGAAAAAGACGGCGGACCAGGATTCTGAATTCATCCGCCAGCTGGTAAAGGAAATTGTACCTACCTACACGATAAAGAAATAAGAGCAGGAGGAAGAAGCTATGAACGAATATCAGGAGTCCTATGAGAAGGAGATCAGCCTGACGGAGCTTTTGTTTTACTGCCTGAAGAAATGGCGGTGGATCGTGGCGGCCATGCTGATTGTGGGAGCTCTGGCGGGCGCTTACAAGTACCGCTCCACCGTACAGAGCAATCAGGCGAAAAAGGAAGCCCAGGCTCTGGCGGAGGAAGACGGAGAGAAGAGGGAGGCGGAGATTATCTCCAATCCCAATATTGAATATTACAATTTGGCTATCGATAATCTGGAACGGGAAATGGAGGGATTGAAGAGCTATATTGACAGCTCCGTTATCATGCAGCTGGATCCCTACCATCTGGCGACGGGAAATCTGAGCTTTTACATCGATTCCGGAGAGGCCGGAGAGACGATCCGAAACAGCCTGATCAGCGCTTATGAGGATTTTGTGGAGGATGGACGTCTGGCGGCGGCGAT